>OZ223306.1:4297500-4645215 GCA_965140735.1 uncultured Fusibacter sp.
GAATGGCAAGTATTGAGTTCCTATTTAGATGGTAGATCTTATCAAGAAATAGCGATACAGATGAATCGACATGTTAAATCAGTTGATAATGCACTTCAACGGGTTAAAAAGAAATTGGAAAAATTTTTAGAAGATAAAAACTAGAAAATGTATTTGACATTATGATAATCTATTTAAAAGTAAAGTTTTGAAAATTGTTTATTTGTTCTTGAATAAATGCAGGGCATTTATTTAATAAATATCAGAAAATGTTTAGTGGTCTTAAAGTGTGATACATAACCCCTAATGTGGTTGGATGAAATCCTTTTAAGCTATAAGCAGTTTCGAAATATACTATTATAATTTTAAGGGAGGAATACTCAAAATGGCAAAGCAAAAATTCGAAAGAAATAAACCGCATTGTAATATCGGAACAATTGGTCACGTTGACCACGGTAAAACAACTTTAACAGCAGCAATCACAAAAGTATTATTCGAAAAATACCAATTAGGCGAAAAAGTTGATTTTGATAATATCGATAAAGCACCAGAAGAGAGAGAAAGAGGTATCACAATCTCTACAGCTCACGTTGAGTACGAAACACCAGCTAGACATTACGCTCACGTAGACTGTCCAGGTCATGCTGACTACGTTAAAAACATGATCACAGGTGCAGCACAAATGGATGGATCAATCTTAGTTGTATCAGCAGCAGATGGTCCAATGCCACAAACAAGAGAGCATATCCTATTATCAAGACAAGTAGGCGTTCCATACATCGTTGTTTTCTTAAACAAATGTGATATGGTAGATGACGAAGAATTATTAGAATTAGTTGAAATGGAAGTAAGAGAATTACTTTCAGAATATGACTTCCCAGGCGATGATACACCAATCATCAGAGGATCAGCATTAAAAGCACTTGAAGGTGATGCAGAATGGGCAGAAAAAATCGTTGAATTATTTGAAGTAATCGATGAGTACATTCCACAACCAGAAAGAGCAACAGATAAACCTTTCTTAATGCCAGTAGAAGACGTGTTCTCAATCACAGGTAGAGGAACAGTAGCTACAGGAAGAATCGACAGAGGTATCATCAAAGTATCAGAAGAAGTAGAAATCGTAGGCTTAACAGAAGAGTCAAGAAAAGTAGTTGTAACAGGCGTAGAAATGTTCAAGAAATTACTAGATCAAGGACAAGCAGGGGATAACGTAGGTTTACTTTTAAGAGGCGTACAAAGAACAGACATCCAAAGAGGACAAGTTCTTTCTAAACCAGGTACAATTAAACCACATACAAAATTCGAAGCACAAGTATACGTTCTTACAAAAGAAGAGGGTGGAAGACATACGCCATTCTTCAAAGGTTACAGACCACAATTCTTCTTCAGAACAACTGACGTAACAGGTTCAATCAACTTACCAGAAGGCGTAGAAATGTGTATGCCTGGTGATAACGTTGAAATGAGCATCGAACTTATTTCACCAATCGCGATTGAAGAAGGTGTAAAATTCTCAATCCGTGAAGGTGGTAGAACAGTAGGTTCTGGTAACGTTAATAAGATCACTCAATAAAATAAATCTTCGCTTTTAAAATCTTTTATTGAAAAAAAATGAGAAGTAGTATAAAATACTATAGGTAATTAAAACTTAATCTGACTAAACTATATTTTCTAACAACTAAATTAGAAGATAAGGACTAGTGGCAACTAGTCCTTATTTAACTTAGAACAATCTGGGATATTAACAATAATTCATACCTTGAAAATTAGGTGAAAGCTTTGTTGACAACAAAACCATTTTGTGATAGGTTTAATTAGTAATGTTATAGTGGAGTATAGTGTGCATTGCCAGGCACGGACAATAGTCGTTGTAGGAGGTGTCAAAATGAGAGTTAATATCACATTAGCATGTACTGAGTGCAAAAACAGAAATTACAACACTACAAAGAACAAAAGAAACAACCCAGACAGAATTGAAATGAATAAATATTGTAAATTCTGTAAAAAACACACGCTTCATAAAGAGACTAAGTAGTTTCAAAATTAGAGTAAGGGGTTGAGATAAATGGCTTCTAGTAATTTAAAAGAAAAGAAACCAGGCGCAGGCAAGTTTTTTAAAGGTGTAAGAAGTGAGATTAAAAAAGTAACTTGGCCAACAAGAAAAGACGTATGGCAATATACACTTGTAGTATTAGCGATGTGTTTAATTTCAGCAGTCACAATTGGAATTCTAGACGCGGTCTTCAAGTTCTTATTTAACTTATTTGCTTAGACTAATCAAATAGCAATGGGAGGAGGTTTGAGGTTCTAAAAACCGAGAGAACATGGCGGAAACTGATCAAGCGAGATGGTATGTCGTTCACACATACTCAGGACATGAGAATAAAGTGAAGGCGAATATCGAAAAAATCGTTGAAAATAGAGGCATGGAGGATGTTATCATAGAAGTTGTCGTTCCAACTGAAATCGTAGTTGAGATCAAAAACGGCAAAAGAAAAGATAAATCTAAAAAAATCTTCCCAGGTTATGCGTTAGTAAAAATGATTATGACTGATGAATCATGGTACGTCGTGAGAAACACACGTGGCGTTACTGGATTTGTAGGTCCGGGTTCCAAACCGATTCCTTTAACTGAGGAAGAAGTATTGACAATGGGATTAGAAAAAAGAAGTATTGAAGTTGACTTTGAAGTTGGCGATTCAATTACTGTTATTTCTGGACCTTTTGAGAGCTTCATCGGAACAGTTGAAGAAATTCACTTGGAAAGACAATCTATTAAAGCATTGATTTCAATGTTTGGTAGAGAAACCCCAGTCGAATTAGGATTCGATCAAATACAAAGAGATTAAATAAATCAAGGAGGTGCACTGTAAATGGCTAAAAAAGTTACAGGCCTAGTTAAGTTACAAATTCCTGCAGGAAAAGCGACACCAGCACCACCAGTTGGTCCAGCTCTTGGACAACAAGGTGTGAATATTATGCAATTCTGTAAAGAATTCAATGCAAAGACTGCAGATCAAGCAGGTTTGATCATTCCGGTAGTAATTACTGTATACCAAGATAGATCATACACATTTATCACTAAAACGCCTCCAGCGGCAGTTTTATTAAAAAAGGCAGCTGGCGTAGAAAGCGGATCTAGTGAACCAAACAAGAAAAAAGTAGCAACTGTAAAAAGAGCAAAAATTAAAGAAATCGCAGAATTAAAAATGCCTGATTTGAATGCTGGTAGTGTTGAAGCAGCTATGAGCATGATCGAAGGTACAGCAAGAAGTATGGGATTCCTTGTAGAAGACTAATACGAGTGCTGATTGTTTTTTGTAGTGGGAGGAATCACCGTTAGAACCACGAAGGAGGAAGAAAAATGCCAAAAAGAGGTAAGCATTATCAAGATTCAGTTAAGCTTGTAGAAAAAGATAAATTCTATGAACTTGATGAAGCTGTAAAATTAGTAAAGCAAACTGCGAAAGCTAAGTTTGATGAAACAGTAGAGTTACACATTAAGTTAGGTGTCGATGGTAGACATGCGGATCAACAAGTAAGAGGCGCAATCGTGTTACCACATGGTACTGGTAATACAAAAAAAGTCCTCGTTATTGCAAAAGGTGAAAAAGCAGCTGAAGCTGAAAAAGCTGGCGCGGATTACTTTGGTGCAGAAGATATCATCGCTAAAATCCAAAATGAAAACTGGTTTGATTACGATGTAATCGTAGCAACACCAGACATGATGGGACAACTTGGACGACTTGGTAGAGTGTTAGGTCCAAAAGGGTTAATGCCAAACCCTAAATCAGGAACTGTTACTTTTGATATCGAAAAAGCTGTTAATGAAATTAAAGCAGGTAAAGTAGAATACAGATTGGATAAAACTAATATTATTCATGTTTCTATAGGTAAAGCATCTTTTACAGAAGCTCAACTTCAAGAAAATATGAATGGATTAATTGAAGCCGTAATTAAAGCTAAACCAGCTGCTGCTAAAGGAACTTATTTAAGAAGTGTTACTTTAGCAACAACAATGGGTCCTGGTATCAAAGTTAACGCAGCAAAATTATAATTGACAATAAGTAATTTCTCTGGTAGAATTACTTTGTTGTAAAAATGAATGTAAACCGTAGACAGTAGGTGCTTATGCTTAATTTCCTACCGAGGTCAGGATAAATAGTTTATTTCGATAAATTATAGCCTCTCTTGTCTACGGAAGAGAGGCTTTATTTAATATAAACAAGGAGGTGGACAAATGTCACAAAATCTTGAAAACAAAAAGATTGTTGTTGAAGAAATCAAAGAGAAATTTTCATCTGCTAAGTCTGCTGTTCTTGTAGATTACAGAGGGTTAACGGTTGAAGAGTCAACTGAACTTAGAAGTAAGTTTAGAGCAGCTGGCGTTGATTACAAAGTTTACAAAAATAACTTAGTGAAATTGGCGATTAAAGATACAGCATTCGAACCATTATCTCAAGATTTGACTGGTCCAAACGCAATTGCTTTCGGTATCGAAGATGCAGTTGTACCAGCTAAAATTGTTAAAGAGTTTGCTAAATCACATAAAAACCTTGAATTAAAATCAGGTGTTGTTGATGGCAGCTACTGTAATCTCGAACAGATTATTCAAATTGCAGATTTACCGTCAAAAGAAGTTCTTATTGGAAGATTCCTTGGAAGTGTCAAGGCACCAATTTCAAACTTTGCGTATTTCTTATCAAATCTTATTAATGAAAAAGAAGCACAAGCATAATTTAAAGGCTTGTTAAAAATCCGGAGGTGTAAAACAATGACTAAAGAGCAAATCATTGAAGCTATTAAAGGCATGAGTATTTTAGAAATTAAAGAATTAGTAGAAGCTTGCGAAGCTGAGTTTGGTGTATCTGCATCAGCTCCAGTAGTAGCAGTAGCAGCAGGCGCAGGCGCTGAAGCTGCAGAAGAAAAATCTGAGTTTGATGTAATCTTAAACAATGCTGGCGCTAAGAAAATCGGCGTTATCAAAGTGGTTAGAGAAATCACTGGTCTTGGCTTAAAAGAAGCTAAAGATTTAGTAGATGGAGCTCCACAAGCAATCAAAACTGGCGTTTCTAAAGATGATGCTGAAGCAATGAAAGCTAAATTAGAAGAAGCTGGTGCAGCAGTAGAATTAAAATAATTTATAACTGCATATAAATAGCCACCAAAAGTTTGGTGGCTATTTAATTTAAATATTACAAAAATGAAAAACTCTATTTTAAACAAACCTATAAAATAATGTTGACACGTCTTCCAATGTGTGATATTATTCTATAATGCTATAAGTATGTTTAAAATGGAGTTTTTGCGTTTTAAAAACTTTATAGTAGAGAAGGTAAAAAAGGATTAGTTCCTTTTATGATACAATATTTTTTATTACACAAGGGGTGAAAATTTTAATGCCACAACCTGTAATGCTCGGAAAAACGGAAAGAATGAGTTTCGCTAGAATTAATGAGCTACTTAAGAAACCTAATCTAATTGAGATTCAACGTAAATCTTACGAATGGTTTCTAGAAGAAGGCTTAAAAGAAGCTTTCAAGGACATTTCTCCAATTGAAGACTATACTGGCAATCTAAGACTTGAGTTTATTGATTATGAACTCGATGAAGAAGCTAAGTATGATGTCGAAGAATGTAAAGAAAGAGATGTCAATTATGCGGCACCTTTAAGAGTGCAAGTTCGTTTCATTAATAAGGAAACAGGCGAAATTAAGGAACAAAAGGTTTTCATGGGTGATTTCCCGTTGATGACTGAAAAAGGGACCTTTATTATTAATGGTGCCGAGAGAGTTATTGTAAGCCAATTGGTTAGATCACCAGGGCCTTATTATGATGTTAAAATTGATAAGGTGGGAACCAAACTTTACTCAAGTACAATCATCCCTAACCGTGGTGCTTGGCTTGAGTATGAAACGGATTCGAATGATATCGTTTCTGTTAGAATTGATCGTACTAGAAAATTACCTGCAACAACCTTGATCAGAGCACTAGGATATCAAACCAATACTGAAATTTTAAATTTATTTGGTGAAGATGAAAAATTGATCAAAACACTTGATAAGGACAGCACTTCTAATTACGAAGAGGGCCTTATTGAAATCTACAAGAAATTAAGACCAGGTGAACCACCTACAGTAGAAAGTGCTAGCAACCTTATCAATTCATTATTTTTTGATGAAAAAAGGTATGATCTTGCAAAGGTAGGTCGCTACAAATTCAATAAAAAATTAGGTATTTCTAATCGTATTGAAGAAAAAGTTGCCGCTGAAAACATCATTAATCCTGAAACGGGTGAAATTCTCGTTGAAAAAGATGAAAAAATTACAATTGAAATGGCAAGTGTAATTGAAAATGCGGGTGTTTGTCGTGTTGATGTATATGGTGACGAAGACAAACTCGTTCGCGTAATTGGTAATCATTTCGTAGATTTGAGCACCTATTTTACGCATCCAAAGCTCAGCGTTAAAGAAAAAGTTTATTATCCAGTGCTTAAAGAAATTTTAGACACTTATGACTCGGTTGATGAACGTCTAGTTGCAATTGAAGATCGTATGTCTGAACTCGTACCAAGACATATTACACATGCGGATATTATCGCTTCGTTTAGTTATATCTTGAACTTGAATTTAAGCGTTGGTCTTGTGGACGATATCGACCATTTGGGAAATCGTAGAATTAGATCTGTTGGAGAACTTTTACAGAATCAATTCAGAATTGGTCTTTCAAGAATGGAGAGAGTTGTTCGAGAAAGAATGACCATTCAAGATATGGAAGCGATTACGCCACAAGCACTTATCAATATTAAACCAGTTGTTTCGGCGATTAAAGAATTCTTTGGAAGTTCTCAGCTTTCTCAATTCATGGATCAAACCAATCCACTTGCGGAATTGACACATAAAAGAAGATTATCTGCACTTGGTCCAGGTGGTCTTTCTAGAGAAAGAGCTGGCTTTGAGGTTCGTGACGTACATCATTCTCACTATGGTAGAATGTGTCCGATTGAAACACCAGAGGGTCCGAATATCGGTCTCATTGGTTCTTTGAGTACTTTTGCTAGAATTAATGAATACGGTTTTATTGAATCGCCTTATAGAAGAATTGACAAAAAAACAGGTATTGTTTCTGATGAGATCATCTATATTACAGCTGATGTCGAAGAAAAATATATTGTTGCGCCTGCAAACGAACCTTTAACAGAAGAAAATAAATTCGTGGGTTCTAGAATTGTTGCGCGTAGAAGATCTGATATCAAAGAATTCCCAGCTGCCGAAATAGATTTGGTTGAGGTTTCAGCTCAACAGATGGTTTCAGTTGCAACAGCGATGATTCCTTTCCTTGAAAATGATGATGCGAACCGTGCCCTTATGGGATCGAACATGCAACGCCAAGCAGTACCTCTTGTTAGAGCGGAAGCGCCTATCATTGGGACTGGTATTGAACATATTGCTGCAAAAGACTCAGGTGTTGTAATCAAAGCTGTAGTTGATGGTGTTGTTGAATATGTTTCAGCTGATGAAATTGTCATCAGAGGTAAAGAAGATAAGAAAAAGTATAAACATAAATTATTGAAGTTCAAAAGATCCAACCAAGGGACTTGTATCAATCAAAAGGCACTTGTTAAAAAGGGTGAAATTGTTAAATTTGATGATATTATTGCGGATGGACCATCCACAGATAATGGAGAAATTGCACTTGGAACAAACCTACTCATTGGTTTCATGACTTGGGAAGGTTATAATTACGAGGATGCGATACTCTTAAGTGAAGAACTTGTTATGGAAGATAAATTAAGTTCTATTCATATTGAAGAATACGAGTCAGAAGCCAGAGATACAAAATTAGGACCAGAAGAAATCACAAGAGATATTCCGAATGTTGGTGAAGATGCGCTGAAAGATTTAGATGCAGAAGGTATTATTCGTATCGGTGCTGAAGTTAACGCTGGCGATATAATGGTAGGAAAAGTAACCCCTAAAGGTGAAACTGAACTTACTGCCGAAGAAAGACTTTTAAGAGCGATCTTTGGAGAAAAAGCGAGAGAAGTAAGAGATACGTCGCTTAGAGTACCTCATGGGGAATCTGGTATTATAGTAGATGTTAAGAAATTCGAACGTGAAAACGGTGATGAATTATCTCCTGGCGTTAATAAACTTATTAGAGTTTACATTGCTAAGAAGAGAAAAATAAGCGTTGGGGATAAGATGGCTGGTCGACATGGTAATAAAGGGGTTATCTCTAGAATATTACCGGTTGAAGACATGCCGTTTTTAGACGACGGTACGCCACTTCAAATCGTTCTTAATCCACTAGGTGTACCTTCGCGTATGAATATTGGACAGGTTCTTGAAGTCCATCTTGGGCTTGCTGCTAAGAAAAATGGATGGAAAGTTGCAACGCCGGTATTTGATGGTGCAAAAGAGTCTCAAATCATGGATATTCTTGCAAAAGCAGGTTATCCGGGAAATGGGAAATTAACTGTAAGAGATGGTCGTTCAGGTGAGAGTTTTGATAATCAAGTTACAGTTGGCTATATGTATATGTTAAAACTTCACCATTTAGTTGATGATAAGATCCATGCAAGAAGTACTGGACCATATTCTCTTGTTACGCAACAGCCACTTGGCGGTAAAGCACAGTTTGGTGGTCAGCGTTTCGGTGAGATGGAGGTTTGGGCGCTTGAGGCATACGGTGCAGCGCATACGCTTCAAGAGATCTTGACGGTAAAATCAGATGATGTTGTTGGTCGTGTTAAGGCATATGAAGCAATCGTTAAAGGTGAAAACATTCCAGAACCGGGTATCCCTGAATCCTTTAAGGTTTTAATCAAAGAATTACAGGCACTTGCTCTTGATGTTAAAGTTTTAAGAGATGATGCTGGTGAAATTGAGATTGAACTGGCAGATGACGATGATGATGATGCACTTGACTACAATGCGGCTCTAAGAGAAGCGAAAATTTCCAATGATGTAGATTCAGGCGCATTTATTGAGGAAACACCTGGTGAAGAAGATAAAACTGAAGCGCCAGAAACAGTTTTCTTAGCGGATGATGACGACGACTATGAAGAATAATAGTGATTATTATTAGAAGGGAGAGGTAGCCCTTGATAGAATTCAATAATTTTGATTCCATTAGAATAGGCTTAGCTTCGCCAAATAAAATCAGATCTTGGTCAAAAGGTGAAGTGAAAAAACCGGAAACGATCAATTATAGAACACTCAAACCTGAAAAGGAAGGTCTTTTCTGTGAAAAGATCTTCGGTCCAACAAAGGACTGGGAGTGTCATTGTGGTAAATATAAAAAAGTAAGATATAAAGGTGTTGTATGTGACCGTTGTGGTGTAGAAGTCACTAAATCAAAAGTTAGACGTGAACGTATGGGTCATATTGAACTTGCGGCACCAGTATCTCATATTTGGTATTTCAAGGGGATTCCATCTAAGATGGGGATTTTACTTGATTTATCTCCAAGATCTCTAGAAAAAGTACTTTACTTTGCTTCTTATATTGTAATTGAACCAGGTGAAACGAGCCTTGAAAGAAAACAATTGCTAACAGAGAGCGAATATGGACAATATAGAGAAAAATATGGAAATGCGTTTAGAGCGATGATGGGGGCAGAAGCTGTAAAAGAGATTTTACAGCAAGTGGATCTTGACGCTCTCGCAACAGAACTTAAAGCTCAGTTAAAAGATAGCTCAGGACAGAAAAAAGTAAGAATTGTTAGAAGACTTGAAGTTGTTGAAGCGTTTAGAAACTCTGGGAATGACCCTGAGTGGATGATATTAGATGTAGTACCTGTTATTCCACCAGATCTTAGACCAATGGTTCAATTAGACGGTGGTCGTTTCGCAACAGCCGATCTTAATGATCTTTACAGAAGAGTTATTAATAGAAATAATCGTCTTAAAAGACTTTTAGAACTGGGTGCGCCAGATATTATCGTTAGAAATGAAAAACGTATGCTTCAAGAAGCAGTGGATGCTTTAATTGATAATGGTAGAAGAGGACGTCCTGTTACTGGACCTGGAAATAGACCGCTTAAATCTTTATCGGATTTATTGAAAGGTAAACAAGGTCGTTTTAGACAGAACTTACTTGGTAAAAGGGTTGATTATTCAGGTCGTTCGGTTATCGTAGTCGGACCTGAACTTAAATTCTACCAATGTGGTTTACCAAAGAAAATGGCTCTTGAACTCTTTAAGCCTTTTGTTATGAAGCGTCTTGTGAGAGATGGTTATGTTCATAATATTAAAAGTGCTAAAAGAATGGTTGAACGCGTTAAACCAGAAGTTTGGGCAATTGTTGAAGATGTCATCAAAGAGCATCCGGTTCTTCTAAACCGTGCACCTACGCTTCATAGACTTGGTATTCAAGCATTTGAGCCGGTCCTTGTAGAAGGAAAAGCAATAAGACTTCATCCGCTTGTATGTACAGCATACAACGCCGATTTCGATGGTGACCAGATGGCGGTCCATGTGCCGCTTTCAGTAGAAGCACAAGCAGAAGCAAGATTCTTAATGCTTTCTGTTAACAATATATTAGCTCCAAAAGATGGTAGACCAATTACAACACCATCTCAGGATATGGTTCTCGGTGCATACTACTTAACATATGAAAAAGAGGACCAACCAGAAAAAATAATGGTATTCAAAGATTATGAAGAACTACAATTAGCTTATTTTAATGGGGCTGTTGATCTTCATACAAGAGTGAAAATGAGACAGTTCTTTGAAAACGAAGACAAAACGGTTATCGTTGAAAGCACGGTTGGACGTTTCATTTTTAATGAAAATATTCCGCAAGATTTAGGTTTTGTTGAGAGAACTGAACAGCCGTATGCACTTGAAGTTGACTTTTTATGTAAAAAGAAAAATCTTGAAGAAATTATTGCAAGATGCTTTAGTGAACATGGTAATACCAAGACAGCAGAACTTCTAGATCATCTTAAAAATATGGGATTCAAGTATTCAACTAAGGCTGCAATAACAGTTTCTGTATCCGATATGGTTGTACCAGAAGCGAAAAAAGCTTTAATTGAAAAAGCTCGAGAAGTGGTTGAAAAATATCAAGTTGCTTACAGAAGAGGTTTAATCTCCGATGAAGATCGATATGAAAAAATCATTCAAACTTGGACAAAAACAACTGACGATGTAACAGATGCCTTAATGGCGAATCTGTCTACACTTAATAATATTAAAATCATGGCAGATTCTGGAGCGAGGGGTTCTAAGAATCAGATTAGACAGCTTGCGGGTATGCGTGGTCTTATGGCCAATGCACTTGGTAAAACAGTCGAGATTCCAATTATCTCCAACTTCCGTGAGGGTCTATCGGTTCTTGAATACTTTATCTCAACGACTGGTGCACGTAAAGGTCTTGCCGATACAGCGCTCCGTACAGCCGATTCAGGGTATCTTACAAGAAGACTTGTTGATGTAAGTCAGGAAGTTATCGTTAGAGAGATTGATTGTGAGAGCGAATCCGGTATTGAAGTTATAGAATTCCGTGATGGCAACGAAGTAATTGAACCGTTACAAGAAAGAATTTTAGGGCGTTATCCTGTAGAAGATGTATTACATCCAGAAACAGGTGAGTTAATTTGCTCTAAAGATAAAATTATTTCAGAAAGAATTGCAGATAAAATTGTAAAAGCGGGCTATAGTAAGCTTAAAATTAGATCTGTATTGACTTGTGAAACACAATACGGTGTATGTTCTAAATGTTATGGTCTTAACCTTGCAACTGGAAAACCAGTTCATATAGGAGAAGCTGTTGGGATCATTGCGGCTCAGTCTATCGGTGAACCTGGTACGCAGCTTACAATGAGAACATTCCATACAGGCGGGGTAGCCGGTGGTGATATCACGCAAGGTCTTCCAAGGGTTGAAGAGCTTTTTGAAGCTAGAAAACCTAAAGGACTTGCTGTTATCGCTGAAATGGATGGTGTCATTTCATTCAAGGAAACAAAAAAGAAGAAAGAAGTTGTTATTACTTCTGATTCTGGTGAACAACATGCTTCTCAAATTGTCTTTGGCGCTAGACTTAAAGTAAAGGAAGATGACAGAGTTTATTCTGGTCAACCGATTACTGAAGGTTCGATCAATCCTCATGATTTACTTAGAGTGGTTGGGGTAACAGGTGTAAGAGAGTACATTATAAAAGAAGTACAAAAGGTATACCGTCTACAAGGTGTTGATATCAATGATAAGCATATTGAAATCATCGTTAAACAAATGCTCTCTAAAGTTAAGGTTGACGAATCAGGAGACTCACTTGTCTTTCCAGGTAGCGTCATTAGCTTAAAAGAGTTTAATAGACTCAATAGCCAGATTGAAGAAGATGGTGGTGTTCTTGCCACTGGATCGAGATCTTTATTGGGTATTACCAAAGCATCATTGGCAACTGAATCCTTCTTATCGGCTGCGTCTTTCCAAGAAACGACTAGAGTTTTAACGGAAGCTGCAATCAATGGAAAAGAGGACCGATTACTTGGGCTTAAAGAAAACGTTATTATTGGTAAGCTGATCCCAGCGGGAACAGGTATGAGATACTATCGTGATATAGCAGTCAGGTCAAAAGACACTTTCTCATTGGAAATGGAGTAATCCTTTAAGAGTATTTAACATAAATTTTGTTGACAGCCAAAATTTATGGTGTTAAAATGATGAAGTGCATATTGGCGACTTCAAGGGAGGGACACCGTATGCAGATAAATGAACTATCAAACAACCCTAAATTGATCATTGGTGTGAAGCAAACAACTAAGGTTTTAACCGGTGGTCATGCGAAAGTAATTTTTATTGCAAAAGATGCTGAACAGCATGTTGTGAGGCGGATTATTCAACTCGCCACAGAACAAGGTGTAGAAATTATCTTTGTTGAGACAATGAAAGCGCTAGGAAGGGCTTGTAATATTGACGTTGGTGCTGCGACAGCGGTTATTGAAAAATAGATAAAAAAATGAAAGGAGGTGCTGTAAAGGAATGCCTACTATAAATCAGTTAGTAAGAAAAGGAAGACTTGCAATTGAAGAAAAATCAACTGCACCTGCATTACAAAGAAGCATGAATACTTTGAAGAGAAAGCCAGTTAAAATGAGTTCACCTCAAAAAAGAGGAGTTTGTACGAGCGTTAAAACTGTAACTCCTAAAAAACCTAACTCAGCTTTAAGAAAAGTTGCTAGGGTGAGATTAACGAATGGCTTAGAGGTAACTGCTTACATCCCAGGTGTTGGTCATAATCTACAAGAGCATAGTGTTGTTTTAATAAGAGGCGGTAGAGTAAAAGACTTACCTGGATGTAGATATCACATCGTTAGGGGAGTACTTGATTCTGCTGGTGTAAACAACAGAATGCAATCAAGATCAAAATACGGTGCTAAGAGACCAAAGAAAAAGTAGTTAGTTAATCAGCCTCTTCCGAAAGGAAGGGGCTTTATATAGTAATATATTATCAATAAAAAATTCAATAAGTATATCGCACAAACGACATTAAGTTGTCGAGTACCGATGAATGACCAAAACGTATTATAAGGAGGGAAGAAAAGTGCCTAGAAAAGGAAATGTACCCAAAAGAAGTGTATTGCCAGATCCGGTATACGGAAGTGTGGTAGTATCAAAATTAGTTAATCAAATTATGTATGATGGTAAAAAAGGTGTTGCTCAAAGTATCGTATACGGTGCCTTTGAACAAATCGCTGAGAAAACAGGTAAAAATGCATTAGAAGTTTTCGAAGAAGCAATGAACAACATCATGCCTGTTCTTGAAGTTAAGGCGAGAAGAGTTGGTGGTACAAACTACCAAGTACCTATGGAAGTAAGAGCTGAAAGAAGACAAACGCTTGGACTTAGATGGTTAATTACGTACTCTCGTAAAAGAGGCGAAAGAACAATGCAAGACAGATTAGCAAAAGAAATCATGGATGCGGCTAACAATACTGGTGCATCTGTTAAGAAAAGAGAAGACACTCACAAAATGGCTGATGCAAATAAAGCGTTTGCTCACTATAGATGGTAAGTTACTCTTTAAAAAAAATATTAGTAAGAATGTGAAAGGAGGATGGATATGGGTAGAGAGTATAGTTTAGAGAATACTAGAAATATTGGTATCATGGCTCATATTGATGCTGGAAAAACGACTACTACAGAAAGAATCCTCTATTATACAGGTATCAACTATAAAATTGGTGAAGTACATGAAGGCGCGGCTACAATGGACTGGATGGAACAAGAGCAAGAGAGGGGTATTACTATTACTTCTGCTGCTACAACTTGTGTCTGGAAGGGTAAGAGAATTAACATCATTGATACGCCAGGTCACGTTGACTTTACAGTTGAAGTTGAAAGATCACTTCGTGTATTAGATGGTTCAGTAGCTGTATTTTGTGCGAAAGGTGGGGTTGAACCTCAATCTGAGACGGTTTGGAGACAAGCTGATAAATACAGTGTACCAAGAATGGCTTTTGTAAATAAAATGGATATCACTGGCGCTGACTTCTACAGAGTTGTCAAAATGATGAAAGAACGTTTAAAAGCAAATGCGGTTCCAATCCAATTACCAATTGGAGCAGAAGATCATTATGAAGGCCTTATTGATTTAATCACTAAGGAAGCTGTATATTATAGAGATGATTTAGGCGAAAAAATTGAAAGAATTGCAATTCCTGAAGAATTCGCTGAATTAGTAGAAGAATATAGAGAAACAATGGTAGAGGCAATTGCAACTACTGATGAAGATTTAATGATGAAGTACTTGGAAGGCGAAGAAATTGGAGTTGATGAGCTTAAAGCAGCACTTAGAAGAGCGACAATCAACAATGAAATCGTTCCAGTACTTTGTGGATCAGCTTATAAGAATAAAGGTGTCCAGTTGATGCTTGATGCTGTTTTAGATTACATGCCAGCACCTACAGATGTAGTTGCGATTAAAGGTGTGGATGAAGATGGCAATGAAGTTGAAAGACCAGCTGATGATAGCCTGCCATTCTCGTCGCTTGCATTCAAAATCATGACTGACCCTTATGTTGGAAAATTAACTTTCTTTAGAGTTTACTCAGGTACTTTAGATGCGGGTTCTTATGTTCAAAACTCGACTAAAGGAAAGAAAGAAAGAGTTGGTCGTATCCTTCAAATGCATGCTAACAAAAGAGAAGAAATTTCTACAGTTTATTCTGGTGATATAGCGGCAGCTGTTGGACTTAAGTTTACAACGACTGGTGATACTTTGTGTCAGCCAGATAATCTTATTATTCTTGAAAAAATGGAATTCCCAGATCCAGTTATTCGTGTAGCTATTGAGCCTAAAACAAGAGCTGGACAAGAAAAAATGGGTATTGCACTTGCAAAACTTGCAGAAGAAGATCCAACCTTTAGAACGTACACTGATGAAGAAACTGGACAAGTTATTATCGCTGGTATGGGTGAACTTCACCTTGAGATCATCGTTGATAGACTTTTAAGAGAATTCAAAGTGGAAGCTAATGTTGGGGCACCTCAAGTTGCTTATAAAGAAACAATTACTAAACCTGTGGATATTGATTATAAATATGCTAAGCAATCAGGTGGTAAAGGTCAATATGGTCATGTTAAAGTCAAATTTGCTCCAGTAGAAGCTGGAAAAGGTTTCTCGTTTGAATCAACAGTTACTGGTGGTAGTGTACCAAGAGAATACTTTAAAGCAATTGAAGATGGTATTTCTGGTGCTATGAAAGCTGGTATCTTAGGTGGTTATGAAGTTGTCGATGTAAGTGCTAACTTATATGATGGTTCATATCATGAAGTCGATTCTAATGAGATGGCATTTAAACTTGCTGCTTCAATGGCTTTCAAAGAAGCAATGAGAAAAGGTGACGCTATTTTACTTGAACCATATATGAAAGTTGAAGTTACAGTTCCAGAAGAATATCTTGGTGATGTAATGGGAGACGTAAGCTCTAGACGTGGTCGTTTAGAAGGTATGGAAATGGTAAATGGCGCACAGATCATTAGAGCGTATGTACCTTTGTCTCAAATGTTTGGTTATGCAACTGACTTGAGATCAAACACTCAAGGTAGAGGAAACTATGCAATGGTATTTGATCATTTTGAACAAGTTCCAAAAAATATTGCTGATGATGTATTAGGTAAAAAATAACCCGAGGAGGAATATTTAAAATGGCAAAGCAAAAATTCGAAAGAAATAAACCGCATTGTAATATCGGAACAATTGGTCACGTTGACCACGGTAAAACAACTTTAACAGCAGCGATCACAAAAGTATTATTTGATAAATATCAATTAGGCGAAAAAGTTGATTTTGAAAATATCGATAAGGCACCAGAAGAGAGAGAAAGAGGTATCACAATCTCTACAGCTCACGTTGAGTACGAAACACCAGCTAGACATTACGCTCACGTAGACTGTCCAGGCCATGCTGACTACGTTAAAAACATGATCACAGGTGCAGCACAAATGGACGGATCAATCTTAGTTGTATCAGCAGCAGATGGTCCAATGCCACAAACAAGAGAGCATATCCTATTATCAAGACAAGTAGGCGTTCCATACATCGTTGTTTTCTTAAACAAATGTGATATGGTAGACGACGAAGAATTATTAGAATTAGTTGAAATGGAAGTAAGAGAATTACTTTCAGAATATGACTTCCCAGGCGATGATACACCAATCATCAGAGGATCAGCATTAAAAGCACTTGAAGGCGAAGCAGAATGGGCAGAAAAAATCATTGAATTATTTGAAGTAATTGATGAGTACATTCCACAACCAGAAAGAGCAACAGATAAACCTTTCTTAATGCCAGTAGAAGACGTGTTCTCAATCACAGGTAGAGGAACAGTAGCTACAGGAAGAATCGACAGAGGTATCATCAAAGTATCAGAAGAAGTAGAAATCGTAGGCTTAACAGAAGAGTCAAGAAAAGTAGTTGTAACAGGCGTAGAAATGTTCAAGAAATTACTAGATCAAGGACAAGCAGGGGATAACGTAGGTTTACTTTTAAGAGGCGTACAAAGAACAGACATCCAAAGAGGACAAGTTCTTTCTAAACCAGGTACAATTAAACCACATACAAAATTCGAAGCACAAGTATACGTTCTTACAAAAGAAGAGGGTGGAAGACATACGCCATTCTTCAAAGGTTACAGACCACAATTCTTCTTCAGAACAACTGACGTAACAGGTTCAATCAACTTACCAGAAGGCGTAGAAATGTGTATGCCTGGTGATAACGTTGAAATGAGCATCGAACTTATTTCACCAATCGCGATTGAAGAAGGTGTAAAATTCTCAATCCGTGAAGGTGGTAGAACAGTAGGTTCTGGTAACGTTAATAAGATCACTCAATAAGATTCTTTATTGAATGAATCTTAGTTTACAAAAAGTTAATAAATTATAATGTAAATAACCCCTTGCTTTATGCGAGGGGTTATTATATACTATATTGGTGCACTAATGCGATGAAGTGGAAAGTTACTTATGCTGTGAGAGAATTTCCATGGAGAATTGTCCATACGCGATATGGGCGACGAGTTTGTTTTTCATTCAATGGTGAAACACCCGGCGCAGTGGACGACAAAACACTCGGTCGTATGATCGCAGTCAACGTACGATAAAAATAAGGAGGTTAAACAATGGCTAACAAGCAAAAAATCAGAATCAGATTGAAATCATTTGATCACAAAATCCTTGATAACACTGCTCAAAAAATTGTAGAAGCAGCAAAGTTAACAGGAGCAGACGTGGCGGGTCCAATTCCGTTACCAACAAAAAAAGAAATCGTTACTATCTTAAGAGCGGTTCATAAGTACAAAGATTCTAGAGAGCAGTTCGAAATTAGAACGCACAAAAGACTCGTTGATATTTTAAACCCGCAACAAAAGACAGTTGACGCTCTTATGAAGCTTGAATTACCTGCAGGCGTAGATGTAGAAATTAAGCTTTAAGAATTAGAAACTAAGATTTCGGTTTAAATAGATAAACCTGATTTTTTAGTATGATTACAGACGTAATCCGCTGTAAAATTATTAGGAGGTGCAAACGCATGGTAGGAATTATCGGTAAAAAAATCGGTATGACCCAAGTATTTAATGAAGCAGGCATCGTAACACCTGTGACAGTTGTTGAAGTTCAGCCTATGGCAATAACTCAAATTAAAACTGTTGAAACAGATGGTTACAATGCAGTGCAGGTCGCTTCAGGTGATGTCAAAGACAAACACGTGAACAAACCTAAAAAAGGACATTTTGACAAAGCAGGTGTTCCTTACAAAAAGTCTTTAAAAGAATTCAGAGTTGAATCTACAGAAGGTTTTGAAGTGAAACAAGAAATCAAAGCTGACATTTTTGAAGCAGGTCAAATGATCGACGTAACAGGTACTTCAAAAGGTAAAGGAACTGCTGGTCTCATTAAAAGACATAACAAAGCAAGAGGCCCTGAAACTCATGGTTCTAAGTTCCATAGAGGTCCAGGATCGATCGGTGCAGCATCTTACCCAGCAAGAGTTGTCAAAGGCATGCCAATGGCAGGAAGAATGGGTAACGAGCAAGTTACGGTTTTAAACCTTGAAGTTGTAAAAGTAGATCTCGAAAGAAATCTTT
Source organism: uncultured Fusibacter sp. (assembly GCA_965140735.1). Lineage (GTDB taxonomy): Bacteria > Bacillota > Clostridia > Peptostreptococcales > Acidaminobacteraceae > Fusibacter_A. Next base: position 4,316,080 of record OZ223306.1, read on the forward strand.
TATTGGTTAAAGGTGCAGTGCCAGGACCAAAAGGCGGTCAAATCGTAATTAGAAAAGCTGTTAAGGCAATAAAATAATAGCTGATGAAAGGAGGAAGCACAGTGCCTAAATTAGACATATTAAACATTTCGGGCCAAAAGGTCAGTGAAATAGAGTTAAATGAAACTATTTTCGGAATAGAGCCAAATGTATCTGTAATGCATGAAGTTGTTAAGAACTACTTAGCAAATCAAAGACAAGGTACACAATCTGCTAAAACAAGAGCAGAAGTAAGAGGCGGCGGTAAAAAGCCATTTAGACAAAAAGGAACTGGTAACGCAAGACAAGGTACAACTAGAGCACCTCACTATATTGGTGGTGGTGTGGCATTTGCACCAAAACCAAGAAGTTACAGATATTCATTGCCTAAGAAAATGAGAAGACTTGCGCTTAAATCAGCGTTAAGTGCTAAAGTAAGAGACAATGAAATTATCGTTATTGATGAGTTTGCATTAAGCTCACCAAAAACTAAAGAGATGCTTAAAGTTTTAGAAAACTTAAAAGTAGCTGGTAAAAAATCTTTATTTGTAACTTGTTGCAAAGATGAGGTTTTGGTAAGATCAGCAAACAACATTGAAGGTGTTCAAGCCTCATTCGTTGGACAAATCAACGTATACGAAATCTTAAATCATGACTTCTTTGTTGTGACTAAGAGTGCAATCGAGAAATTTGAGGAGGTGTACGCATAATGAGAACCTCTTACGATATTATCATTAAACCAATCGTTACAGAAAACTCTATGATGCAAACAGCAGATAGAAAGTACACATTTGAAGTTCACAAGGATGCTAATAAAACACAAATTAGAAAAGCTGTGGAAGAAGTTTTCGGCGTTAAAGTCGAAAAAGTAAACACTTTAAATGTGCCAGGAAAGTTAAAAAGACAAGGTAGAAGCCAAGGCTATACTAGAAGCTGGAAAAAAGCGATTGTTAAGTTAACTGAAGATAGCAAGACTATCGAATTCTTTGAAGGTATGTAATAAAAACTCGAAGGAGGTAAAACCATGGGAATTAGAGGATTTAAACCGACTTCACCTGCTCTAAGACAAATGACAGTGTCAACGTTTGAAGAAATTACTAAAAGCCAACCAGAAAAGTCATTAATTATGACGCTTAAGAAGCATTCTGGTAGAAATAATCAAGGTAAAATCACTGTGCGTCATAGAGGTGGCGGAGCGACAAAGAAATATAGAATTATAGATTTCAAAAGATTAAAAGATGATGTACCTGCAAAGGTAGCAGCTGTTGAATACGATCCGAATAGAAGCGCAAATATTGCACTTTTAGCGTATGCTGATGGTGAAAAAAGATATATCCTTCATCCAAACGGTTTAAAAGTTGGCGATGTTGTTGTATCTGGCGAACGCGTGGATATCAAAGTAGGTAACTCAATGCCACTTATGAATATGCCAGTGGGTACAATTATTCACAACATTGAAATGAAAGTTGGAAAAGGCGGCCAAATGGTTAGATCTGCAGGAAACTCAGCTCAACTAATGGCTAAAGAAGGTAAATATGCGCTTGTAAGATTACCATCTGGTGAAACTAGATATGTAAGAAAAGAGTGTAGAGCAACAGTTGGTCAAGTGGGTAATCTTGATCATGAAAATATCACTATAGGTAAAGCAGGTAAGAAAAGACATATGGGTATTAGACCAACTGTCAGAGGATCTGTAATGAACCCTAACGATCACCCTCATGGTGGTGGTGAAGGTAAAGCACCTATCGGTAGAGCAAACCCTGTTACACCTTGGGGTAAACCAGCTCTTGGTTACAAAACTAGAAAGAAAAACAAACACTCGAACAAATATATTGTTTCTGCTAGAAAGAAATAATTTTAGTTCTTAAATCTGAAAGGAGGACAGATCATGGGAAGATCTCTTAAAAAAGGACCTTTTGTCCACAAGGGCCTTTTGAAAAAAATAGAAACAATGAACTCGAATAGTGAAAAGAAAGTTGTAAAAACCTGGTCGAGATCATCAACTATTTTCCCACAAATGGTTGGTCATACTATCGCAGTTCACGATGGAAGAAAACATATTCCAGTTTATGTAATGGAAGATATGATCGGACATAAATTAGGTGAATTCGCGCCTACTAGAACTTTTAGAGGACATGCAGGCGATAAAAAGAGTAAATAAACGTAATAATCCGAAAGGAGGCCATCAGAATGCAAGCTAGAGCGGAAGCTAAGCACGTAAGAATTTCTCCTCGTAAAATGAAGCCAATTGCTGATTTAGTGAGAGGGAAAAACGTCAAAGAAGCACAAAACATTTTAAAATTTACACCTAGAAAAGGTGCGGAAATATTTTTAAAAGTCTTAAATTCAGCGATTGCAAATGCTGAGAACAATCATCACATGGATGTAGAAACTTTAATCGTTCAAGAAATTTATGCGAATCAAGGTCCTACATTAAAAAGATGGAATGCTGGATCTATGGGGAGAGCAAATCCTATATTAAGAAGATCTAGTCATGTTGGCGTAGTAGTCGCGGAAAAAGAGTAAAAGGAGGGTGCACTGAATGGGTCAAAAAGTTAGCCCACACGGACTCAGAGTTGGAGTCATCAAAGATTGGGACTCAAAATGGTATGCAAATAAAAGAAACTTCGCAGATTTATTAATCGAAGATTTCGAAATCAGAAAGCATGTAAAAGAAAGACTTTTTACAGCAGGTATTTCAAGAATCTATATTGACAGAGCGGCAAATGATAAAGTTCATATCAATGTATTCACAGCTAAACCAGGTATGGTTGTTGGTAAAGGTGGAGAAAACATTAAAGTATTAAGAGAAGAACTTGAAAAATTAACGAAAAAATCTATTCAATTAGATATTTCGGAAGTTGATAACATCGATTTAGATGCTCAATTAGTTGCAGAAAATGTAGCATTCTCATTAGAAAAACGTGTTTCATTCAGAAGAGCAATGAAACAAGTTATCGGAAGATCTATTAAATCTGGTGCAGAAGGTATTAAAGTTCAAACATCTGGTCGTTTAGGCGGCGCTGAGATGGCAAGAACTGAAGGTTACTCTGAAGGTAATGTACCTTTATCTACACTTAGAGCAGATATTGACTATGGATTTGCAGAAGCGGATACAACTTATGGTAAAATCGGTGTAAAAGTTTGGATCAACAAAGGCGAAATTTTACCAAGTGTTAGTGAAGAGACTAGACTTAGAAGAAAAGAAGCTAGAAAACAAACTGACAAACGTCCATCAAGAGGTGGCAGAAATAATCAAAATCAAAATAGAGGACCAAGAAGACCAAGAAATAACGATAATTAATAAGAAAGTTTTGTGAAAGGAGGCAACTACCATATGTTAATGCCTAAAAGAGTAAAACGCCGTAGAGTTCACAGAGGTAGAATGTCGGGTACTGCTCAAAAAGGGAACACAGTGACTTACGGAGATTACGGTTTAGTTGCTATGGAGCCTGCTTGGATTACAGCAAATCAAATTGAAGCAGCCAGAATTGCTATGAATAGAAAAATGAAAAGAAGCGGTAAAGTTTGGATTAAGATATTCCCTCATAAGCCTGTAACGCAAAAGCCTGCTGAAACACGTATGGGTGCTGGTAAAGGTTCACCTGAGTATTGGGTAGCTGTTGTTAAGCCAGGTAGAGTGATGTTCGAACTTTCTGGAGTAGAGGAAGAGATTGCAAGAGAAGCAATGAGACTTGCAGCAAACAAATTACCAATCAAGTGTAAATTCGTTAAGAAGGAAGACGCTATCGAAAAGGGTGGTGAATAAGTTGAAAGCAAACCAAATTATAGAAATGACTTCACAAGAGTTAAATGATAAAATTGTCGAGTTGAAAAATGAGCTCTTCAACTTAAGATTCCAATTGGCAACTGGGCAATTAGATAATCCTATGCAGATAAAAGCTATTAAAAAGGATATTGCGCGTGCTAAAACGATCTTAAGAGCTAGAGAGATCAAGGCATAAGCAGAGGAGGTTACGCTGTGGAAAGAGGAAGAAGAAAATTAAGAGTCGGATACGTTACAAGCGACAAAATGGATAAAACAATTGTCGTTAGAGTAGAAGACTTTATTCGCCATCCACTCTATGGAAAAAGAGTTAAGAGAACAAAGAAATTTAAAGCACATGATGAAAACAATCAATGTGGTATAGGTGATAAAGTAAGAATTATGGAAACTAGACCACTTAGCAGAGATAAAAGATGGAGACTAGTTGAAATCGTTGAAAAAGCTAAGTAGATTTAGCTAAGAGGAGGAAAAAAGCATGATCCAAAACGAAACTCGTTTAAAAGTTGCTGATAACTCTGGCGCGAAAGAAATACTTTGTATCCGTGTATTAGGTGGTTCAAAGAGAAAATACGGTAATATCGGAGATGTTATAGTAGCGAGCGTTAAAAATGCAACACCTGGCGGAGTTGTCAAGAAGGGTGAAGTCGTAAAAGCTGTTATAGTTAGAAGTAACTTTGGTTTAAGAAGACCTGATGGTAGTTACGTCAAATTCGACGAAAACGCTGCAGTAATTATAAAAGATGATTTATCTCCAGTGGGAACTCGTATCTTCGGACCAGTTGCTAGAGAGTTAAGAGACAAGAAATTCATGAAAATCGTTTCTCTAGCTCCAGAAGTTCTTTAAACTTAGGAGGTGTAGTAATGCATATTAAAAAGGGCGATACAGTTATCGTAATTGCTGGAAAAGACAAAGGTAAAAAAGGCAAAGTTTTAAGCGCTAATCCAAAAACGGATAGAATTATTGTTGAAAATGTCAACATGGCGACAAAACATCAAAAACCTTCAATGAAGGTACAACAAGGTGGAAGAATCCACAAAGAAGCACCAATCCATGTATCTAACGTACTTTACTATGATGCAAAAGCTAAAGCTGGTACAAGACTAGCTTCTAAAGTATTAGAAAATGGACAAAAAGTAAGAGTATCTGTGAAAACAGGTGAAGTAATAGACTAATCCAGTGAGAAAGGAGGTTTAACTCATGGCAAGATTTAAAGAGAAGTACAATAATGAGGTAAAAAAAGCCTTAATGGAAAAATTCCAATATAGTAATGTAATGCAACTTCCAAAAATCGAGAAAGTCGTTATTAATATGGGACTCGGTGATGGTAAGGACAATCCAAAAGTGATCAAAGCTGCCGTTGATGAATTAACAACTATCGCTGGACAGGCACCTGTGATTACCAAAGCAAAGAAATCAGTCGCAAACTTCAAAGTGAGAGCTGGTATGAATGTTGGCGCTAAAGTAACACTTAGAGGTGAGAGAATGTATGAATTCTTAGACAGATTCATTACAATCGCTTTACCGAGGGTAAGAGACTTTAGAGGTGTTAGTGCTAATTCTTTCGATGGAAGAGGAAACTATACTTTAGGTATTAAAGAACAGTTGATCTTCCCAGAAATCAACATTGATAAGGTAGATACTGTAAGAGGTATGGACATTACATTCGTTACTTCTGCAAAAACTGATGAAGAGGCAAGAGAATTATTGAGATTGATGGGAATGCCATTCGTTAAGTAAGGAGGGATTATAGTGGCTAAGACGAGTCTTAAAGTTAAACAGTCAAGAACACAAAAGTACTCAACTAGAGAATACAATAGATGTAGAATCTGTGGAAGACCACATGCTTATTTAAGAAAATATGGAATTTGCCGTATCTGCTTCAGAGAATTGGCGTACAAAGGTCAAATTCCTGGCGTTAGAAAAGCTAGCTGGTAAGAAATCGGAAGGAGGTAAATACTCATGGCTATGACAGATCCAATTGCTGATTTACTGACACGTGTACGTAACGCTAATATGGTTAAACATGCTTCAGTAGATGTTCCAGCATCAAATGTTAAAAAGAAAATCGTTGAGATCCTTTTACAAGAAGGATACATCAAAGGATTTGATGTAATAGAAGACGGTAAACAAGGTTTGATTAGAATCGAACTTAAATACGGCGATAGCAAAGAACGCGTTATCACTGGACTTAAAAGAATCTCTAAGCCGGGCTTAAGAGTTTATGCGAAAAAGACGGATGTACCAAGAGTTTTAGGTGGATTAGGTGTAGCAATTATTTCGACTTCAAACGGTATCATCACTGATAGAGAAGCTAGAAAGCTTGAAGTTGGCGGCGAAGTAATCTGTTACGTATGGTAATACGAATAACTAGGAGGTGTGACAATGTCGAGAGTAGGTAGATTGCCTATTACAATACCTCAAGGAGTTCAAATTGTAGTTTCTAATGAAAATTTAGTGACTGTAAAAGGGCCTCTAGGAGAATTGTCAGAGCAAATAGACAAAGACATTAAGATCAATATAGATGGTGAAACATTAACCGTTGTAAGACCATCTGATAATAAGAGACACAGAGCGTTACATGGTTTATCCAGAGCGCTTATCAATAACATGGTTGTTGGTGTAACAAAAGGATATGAAAGAAAACTTTTAATCGTTGGCGTAGGCTATAAAGCTGCTAAAAACGGTAAAAAATTAGAATTACAATTAGGACATTCTCATCCAGTTATTATGGAAGATCCAGATGGTCTTACAGTTGAAGTTCCGACTCCAACAGAGATTATCGTAAAAGGAATCAACAAGCAAAGAGTTGGTAACTACGCTTCTAAAATTAGAGAGTGGAGAAAACCAGAACCTTACAAAGGTAAAGGCGTTCGTTACGCTAACGAAGTTGTTAGACGTAAAGAAGGTAAAACTGGTAAAAAATAAGAAAGGAGTGGCATAACTAATGGCAAGTAGAAATGAAAATAGAAAAGCGCGTCATATGAGAGTGCGTAAGAAAATTTCTGGTAACGCTGCGAAGCCTAGACTAAATGTTTATAGATCAAATCTTAACATTTACGCGCAAATTATTGATGACGTAACTGGAAACACTTTAGTTGCTGCTTCTAGCCTTGAAACTTCTGTTAAAGATAAAGTTTCGAATACTGGAAATAAAGAAGCTGCTAAATTAGTTGGTGAATTAGTAGCTAAAAAGGCGCTTGAAAAAGGTATTGAAGATGTTGTTTTCGATAGAGGCGGTTACCTCTACCACGGTAGAGTAAAAGAACTCGCTGAAGGCGCAAGAGAAGCAGGACTTAAATTCTAGATTAGGGAGGTATGCACATGAGTCGTCAAATGATTGATGCGAGTAAGTTAGACCTCAAAGAACAGGTTATCAATATAAATCGTGTTACTAAGGTTGTTAAAGGTGGTAGAAATTTCAGATTCAGCGCGTTAGTTGTTGTTGGAGATGAAAATGGCCATGTTGGAATTGGTACTGGTAAAGCGAAAGAAGTACCAGAAGCAATTTCTAAAGCAATTGAAAATGCAAAAAAACGATTAATTTATGTTCCTAGAGTAGGAACGACTGTCCCACATAGTATTGAAGGACATTATGGTGCTGGCTCAGTCAGAATCATGAGAGCTTTCGAAGGTACAGGCGTTATTGCTGGTGGTCCTGTTCGTGCGGTGTTAGAACTTGCAGGTATTAAAGACGTAAGAGCAAAATCATTAGGTAGTAATAACCCTAGAAATATGGTTAATGCAACGATCAATGGTCTTAACAATCTTAAAACAGCTGAAAGTGTGGCTAAATTAAGAGGTAAGACTGTAGAAGAAATCTTAGGTTAGGGGGTATGAACCTTGGCTACAATTAAAGTAAAATTAGTGAAAAGTACAATTGGTGTTTTGCCAAAACATAAAAAAACTGTTGAAGCATTAGGCCTTAAAAAAATCGGTCAAGTGGTTGAAAAACAAGACAATCCTCAAATGAGAGGTATGGTTAATCAAGTCAATCACTTAGTTCAAATAGTAGAGTAATCATAAAGGAGGTGTGACCATGAGACTTCATGATTTAAGACCAGCAGAAGGTTCTACTAAGTCTAGAAAAAGAGTTGGTAGAGGTACGGGTTCTGGTTCAGGTACAACTGCAGGACGCGGTATGAATGGTCAAAATTCACGTTCAGGCGGTGGTGTAAGACCAGGCTTTGAAGGTGGTCAGATGCCATTATTCAGAAGAATTCCTAAAAGGGGATTCAACAATAAGTTCAAGAAACAATGGACGATCATCAATGTGGAGCTATTAAATAGCTTTGAAGATGGGACTGAAATTACGCCTGAATTATTGTTAGAAACTGGTGTTGTTAGCAAAGTAAATTACGGTATTAAAGTATTAGGCGATGGAGAATTGAATAAAAAGCTTACAGTAAGAGCTAACAAATTCACTCAGTCAGCGATAACTAAAATTGAAGCTGCTGGAGGAAAGGCAGAGGTGATCTAATTGTTTTCTACACTTAAAAACGCTTGGAAAATCCCTGATCTAAGAAAACGAATCCTCTATACTTTTGCGATGATCGCAGTTTTTAGATTAGGATCTACAGTACCAGTACCAGGAATTGATAGTGCAAAGTTAGCAGCAGCGTTTGCTAATAGTGAAGATGGATTATTAGGATTATTTAACCTTATGAGTGGTGGTAACTTCAAGACGTTTACCATTTTCGCATTGGGGATTAGCCCATATATTACGGCTTCGATCGTACTTAACCTTTTACAAATTGCTTTCCCTTCATTAGAAGCGTTAGCAAGAGAAGGTGAAGAAGGTAGAAAGAAAATAGCTAGATATACACGTTATTTAACAGTTGTTTTAGCGTTGATTCAGGGAATTGGATTTAGCTTAGGTTACTTCCAACGATTTTTCTTAAACCCAGGTGCATTTTCAACATTCATTTCTGTGTTGACCTTAACGGCTGGAACAGCGTTCTTAATGTACTTAGGTGAGAAAATAACGGAAAACGGTATCGGAAACGGTATTTCACTCTTTATCTTTGCTGGAATTATTGCAAGAGTACCTACTTCAACTTTTAAGACAATTAATAATCTTAAAATTGGACAGGTCAATTTAATTCAAGTTATAATTTTCTGTCTAGTAGCAGTAGCAATTATAGCAGGCGTTATCTTTATTCAACAAGGACAAAGAAAAATTCCTGTACAATATGCTAAAAGAGTTGTAGGCAGAAAAATGTATGGTGGACAAAGCACGCATATACCTTTAAAAGTTAACCAAGCGGGCGTTATTCCAGTCATATTTGCAATTTCTATATTAATGTTTCCTCTTACAATTTCAGCGTTTTTCCCAGGTTCTGGGTTTGCAGTCATTGTAGGAAAATGGTTAAATCAAACCTCTATTCTGTATAATGTAATCTACGCAATCTTAATATTTGCGTTTACATTCTTCTATACAAATATAACGTTTAATCCGATCGAAGTTTCAGATCGTTTAAAAACAAATGGTGGATTTATTCCAGGCATTAGACCAGGTAAACCGACAGCAGAATACCTTAGCAAGTCGTTAAATAAAATTACAATTGTAGGTGGATTATTCTTAGCTGCGATTGCAATTTTACCAAACTTCTTAGGAGCACTTACAAACACAAGCTTTAGTTTTGGGGGTACATCGCTACTCATCGTTGTTTCTGTTTCACTTGAAACAGTAAAACAAATTGAAGCTCAAATGCTCATGAGACATTATGAAGGCTTTTTAAGCTAAGGAGGTAAAGATGCGATTGATCTTATTAGGCCCTCCCGGCGCTGGGAAAGGTACACAAGCTGAGTATATCACTTCTAAATATGCGATTCCGCATATTTCAACAGGTGATATATTCAGAAAAAATATTAAAGAAGGCACGGAACTTGGTAAAAGAGCTAAATCTTTTATGGATAAAGGTGAACTTGTACCAGATTCATTAGTTGTCGAAATTGTTGAAGATCGTTTAAAAGAAGCGGACTGTAAAGATGGATTTTTACTAGATGGTTTTCCAAGAACGGAAGTTCAAGCAGAAGAACTTGATAAAGTATTAAAAAATCTTGAAGTATCGCTTAATGCAGTGATCAACATCAAAGTTAATCCTGATGTTTTGGTTTCTAGAGCTGTCGGTAGACGTATTTGTAAAAATTGTGGTGCAACGTATCATATTCACAACAACGCTTCTAAAGTTGAAGGCGTTTGTGATAAATGTGGTGGTGAATTGTACCAACGTAGTGACGATGTTGAAGAGACTGTTAAAAACAGAATTAATGTATATATGAATGAAACAGCGCCATTAATTAGCTATTATTCTTCAAAGAATGTTCTTGTTGACATTGAAGGTGAACAGGATATAAAATTGGTATTTGAAGATATCGTAAAAGCATTAAGGGGCTAAGCATGATTGTTATAAAATCAAAACATGAAATTGAACTGATGCAAGAGTCTGGACGTATTGTTGCATTAGTTCATGAAGCAATAAAAAAAGCGATAAGACCTGGTATAACAACAGGAGAGCTTGATCAAATTGCTGAAAAATTGATACTTGAGCACCAGGCAGTGCCTTCATTCAAAGGCTATGGAGGCTTTCCAGCTTCCATATGCGCCTCAATCAACGATCAAGTGATTCATGGCATACCTTCTGATACAGTGTTAAAAGAAGGAGATATAATCAGCATTGATGCCGGTGCACTTAAAAACGGCTATCATGGTGATGCTGCTAGAACTCATCCTGTTGGCAAGGTGAGTGAAAATGCTTTGAAACTAATTAAAGTCACTGAAGAAAGCTTTTTTGAAGGCTTGAAATATTGTAGAGTTGGTTATAGACTATTTGATATTTCAAACGCTATTCAAAAATATGCTGAAGATCAAGGTTTTAGTATTGTAAGAGACTATGTTGGACATGGGATTGGTACTAAGCTTCATGAGGAGCCGGCGGTGCCAAACTATGGTCCTGCTGGGAAAGGTCCGAGACTTGTTCCAGGAATGGTACTTGCAATAGAGCCAATGGTTAACGAAGGTGGTTTTAACGTCAGAACTCTTGGAGATGACTGGACGGTTGTAACAAAAGATGGTAAACTTTCTGCTCATTATGAGCACACAGTAGTCATCACCGAACACGATCCAATACTTCTAACGAGTTTATAATAAGCGAGGTGACTAGATGCTAAATTCATCTAAGGAACTTGAAATCGGTCAATTTGTCAAATCAAAAGCAGGAAGAGATAAAGACAGAATCTTCATTGTCATCGAGATTGTGGATGAGCAATTTGTAAAGATTGCAGATGGAGATATTCGTAAGCTTGAAAAACCGAAAATTAAGAAGGTGAAACATTTGACTAAATTGAAATTTTTCAGTGAAGATCTTCAAATGAAGATAAGCAATGAGAAAAAGATAACAAATGCGATGCTTCGAAAAGAAGTCGAAAAAACAGGCTTAATCTAATCCAAGTTAGGAGGGATGATTCTAATGGCAAAAAGTGATTCAATTGAAGTTGAAGGTATAGTAGTAGAGGCATTACCAAATGCGAATTTTAAAGTTAAACTGGAAAATGGTCATATAGTGTTGGCACATATTTCAGGAAAACTAAGAATGAATTTTATTAGGATATTACCTGGAGATAAAGTAACACTAGAATTATCGCCATACGACCTCTCAAGAGGCAGAATTACATGGCGTGGTAAGGGATAAGGAGGTATAACAATGAAAGTTAGACCATCGGTAAAACCAATGTGTGAGAAATGCAAAGTCATTAAGCGCAAAGGTAAAGTAATGATTATTTGCGAAAATCCAAAGCACAAACAAACACAAGGTTAATCTATCGTGTGTACCAGATATAAAGCGCGGCTGAAAAACTTTATATTTGAAACTTATAGAAGACACATCACATTTTAATACACATTAGGAGGTGTAATTCAATGGCAAGAATTGCAGGTGTTGACCTACCTAGAGAGAAGAGAGCTGTAATCGGCTTAACTTATATCTATGGTATTGGAAAACCTACTTCTTTAGAGCTTTTACAAAAAGCTGGAATCAGTGAAGATACAAGAGTTAAAGATCTTACTGAAGAAGAAGTTAGTAAATTAAGAGCACTTATCGAAGAAAGTGTCCTTGTAGAAGGGGACTTAAGAAGAGACATTGCTATGAATATTAAACGACTAAAAGAAATCGGTTGTTACAGAGGCATTAGACATAGAAAAGGACTTCCTGTTCGTGGTCAAAAAACGAAAACGAACGCTAGAACTCGTAAAGGTCCTAAGAAAACTGTAAGCCGTAAAAAGAAAAAGTAGGTAAGGAGGGATATAAGACATGGCTGTTGCTAAAAAAGCACGTAAAACTCGTAAAAAACGTGATCGTAAAAATGTTGAACGTGGACAGGCTCATATCCAAGCAACATTTAACAATACAATTGTGACTTTAACTGATACTGATGGCAATGCACTTGCATGGTCTAGTGCCGGAAGCTTAGGTTTTAAAGGCTCTAGAAAGTCAACTCCTTATGCTGCGCAAATGTGTGCAGAAGCTGCTGCTAAAAATGGCATGGAGAACGGCTTGAGAACTGTTTCTGTATTTGTTAAGGGACCTGGTTCTGGTCGTGAAGCTGCTATCAGAGCTTTACAAGCATCTGGACTTGAAATTACATCAATCACTGATGTAACGCCAATTCCACATAATGGTTGTAGGCCACCGAAAAGAAGAAGAGTGTAATAAATTTCAGTATTAGGAGGTGTTTTAATTGGCAAGATATACAGGACCATCTTGTAGGATTTGTCGTAGAGAAGGACAAAAGCTCTATCTTAAAGGTGATAGATGCTACAGCGATAAATGTACTTTAAATAAAAGACAAACTGCACCTGGTCAACATGGTGCAAGAAGAACAAAAATATCTGGATATGGAACTCAATTAAGAGAGAAGCAAAAAGTTAAAAAATACTATGGTCTCTTAGAAGGACAGTTCAAATCTATCTATGATAAAGCAGAAAAAATGAAGGGGATCGCCGGCGAAAACCTTTTACAATTATTAGAATTAAGACTTGACAACGTTGTTTATCGTTTAGGATTTGCAAATTCTAGAAAAGAAGCTAGACAATTAGTTGTTCATGGACACTTTACTTTAAATGGACATAAAGCAGATATTCCATCAATGACTTTAGAAGTGGGCGATATAATCGCACTTAAAGACAAAAGCAAATCTTCTGACAAATTTAAGCAATTAGCTGAAGCAGCTAAAACTGCACCAGGTTGGTTAGAAGTTAACTTTGAAAAGATGGAAGGTAAACTTACAGCATTGCCTGTAAGAAATGATATCGACTTACCAGTAGAAGAGCATCTTATTGTTGAGCTTTACTCTAGATAAGGTTGGATATTGTTTATTACCCTCAAGTGTTATTTGTATAGTTTAAAGAGAAGGAGGGTCTTAACTAGTGATAGAAATAGAAAAACCAACGATTGAGTGTGTAGAGCTTAGTGAAGACGGCAAATTCGGAAAGTTTGTTGTAGAACCGCTTGAAAGAGGTTATGCAACAACACTCGGTAACAGCTTAAGAAGAATTTTATTATCTTCATTACCAGGGACAGCAGTACGCTGGATTAAAATTGAAAATGTACTACACGAATTTTCAACAGTTCCAGGTGTAAAAGAAGATGTCATTGAAATTATTCTTAATCTCAAAGAGCTCTTTGCTAAAATTCATTCAGATGAAGATGTAAAAATCTTGAGAATTGAAGCAAATACGGCTGGAGAGATAACAGCAGGAGATATTATTGCTGATGCTGATGTCGAAATTTTAAATACAGATTTACACATTTGTACACTTGACGAGAATTCAAGATTGTATATGGAAATAGCATTGGGACAAGGTAGAGGATATGTAACAGCAGAAAACAATAAAGAAGTCGGTTTACCGATTGGCATTATTCCTGCTGACTCAATCTATACACCTGTTCGAAAAGTCAATTTCACTGTAGATAAAACAAGAGTTGGTAAAGTTGCTGATTATGACAAACTTACTCTTGAAGTATGGACAGATGGAACAATCAAACCAGATGAAGCAACTTCACTTGGTGCTAAAATCATGGCTGAGCATTTGAATTTGTTCATAGACATGACAGATAGCATCAATGGTGTCGAAATTATGGTTGAAAAAGAAGAGGACATCAAAGAAAAAGTTCTCGAAATGACAATAGAGGAACTCGATTTATCTGTACGTTCTTATAACTGCTTGAAACGCGCAGGCATTAATACAGTTGAAGAATTAACAAATAAAAGCGAAGACGACATGATGAAAGTTAGAAATTTAGGTAAGAAGTCCATGGAAGAGGTTAAGCATAAATTAGCTGAACTCGACTTAGGATTAAGACTAGAAGACGAGTAAAGGAGGGAAGACGATGGCAGGTTACAGAAAACTAGGACGTCCAACATCTCATAGAAATTTAATGCTTAGAAATCAAGTAACATCATTATTAAAAAATGGACGTATCGAGACTACTGTTACAAGAGCAAAAGAAACTAAGAAACTCGCTGAAAAAATGATCACTCTTGCAAAAAGAGGCGACTTACACGCAAGAAGACAAGTTTTGGCTTTTGTTACTGAAGAAACAGTTGTTAAAAGACTTTTCGATGAAATCGCTCCTAATTATAAAGAACGCAATGGTGGTTATACCAGATTAATCCAAACTGGTCCACGTAGAGGCGATGCAGCACCTATGTGCAAATTAGAGTTAATCTAATAAACTGTGAGGGACTTAAGTTTAAGACTGAAGTCCCTTTCTTAAATACAAATAAACCACAGAGCTGAGGCTCGTGGTTTTATTACATATTGCAACTATAATTAAAAAATATCATATTAAACCCCTAGAAAAGTTTATATTTAAGCAGTATACTGACATAGAGAAATAAGGGATGGTGATCAAATGATCAAAACAGAGGGCTTATACTTTAGGTATCATGATGAAAAAGATGAAGAGAAATATGCACTAAAAGATGTTAATTTGCATGTAAAAGATGGTGAATTTGTCGTGATCATAGGCCATAATGGTTCAGGCAAATCAACACTTTCAAAACTTCTAAATGGCATTTTCTTGCCTACGAGAGGGAAAATATATATAGATCAAATGGATACTTCTGATGAAGAACTCATCTGGGAAATCAGAAAAACAGCGGGCATGGTCTTTCAAAATCCTGACAATCAACTTGTGGCAACTATAGTAGAAGAAGATGTTGCATTTGGTCCAGAAAATATCGGATTGCCACCCGTTGAAATTCGAAAACGTGTGGATGAAGCACTTGAAATTGTGAGCATGACACCTTTTAAAAGAAAGCCACCACATCATCTATCAGGTGGGCAAAAGCAAAGAGTTGCCATTGCAGGCATACTTGCTATGAAGCCAAAATGTATCATATTTGATGAACCTACAGCCATGCTCGATCCATCGGGTCGTAAAGAAGTGGTTAAAACTATAGAATATCTTAATAAAAAGGAAAAAATGACCGTTATTCATATTACACATTATATGGATGAGGCAGTCAATGCAGATCGCATTATCGTAATGGATGATGGTCAGATTGTGCTTCAAGGGACGCCGAGAGAAGTTTTTTCTGAGGTAGAGCATTTAAAGCGCATAGGTCTTGATGTGCCACAAATTACTCAACTTGCTTATGAGCTCAACCAAAGCGGTTATAATATATCCACTGAAAGTCTAACCGTACAAGAGCTGGTGGAGGAATTATGTCAATTAGTATAAAGAACTTATCACATATATATGATTATGGAACACCGAATGAAACCATAGCGATAGAAAATGTAAACCTTGAAATAGAGCACGGTGAATTCATAGGGCTTATTGGTCATACTGGCTCTGGCAAGTCCACTTTAATTCAACAACTTAATGGGTTGCTAAAACCTTCAAAGGGCACGATCGTTGTAAATGGACTTAACATAACAGAAGGTCTAGCAAATTTAGATAAACCAAAGAAAAGATCTCGAAGCGAACAAAGAAAGCTCTCAAAAGAGAGAAAGCGTAAATTATTAGATGTTAGAAGAAAGGTAGGGCTGGTTTTTCAATATCCCGAATATCAGCTTTTCGAAGAAACCATTGAAAAAGATATTGCCTTTGGGCCTTCTAATCTCGGACTCAGTGAGAGCGATGTTAAAGCACGTGTAAAAGAAGCAATGTCGCTTGTGGGCATTGATTATGAAGTATACAAAGATCGATCTCCATTTGAACTCAGTGGTGGACAAAAGAGACGTGTTGCAATTGCAGGTGTACTTGCTATGAAGCCAGAAGTTCTTATTTTAGATGAACCTACAGCAGGACTTGATCCTCGTGGGCGTGATGAAATTTTAGCTCAAATTAAAAATTTGCATGATAAGAATAAATTGACGGTTATTATAGTGTCACATAGCATGGAAGATATGGCGAAGATTGCAAATCGTCTTATTGTTATGAATAAAGGAAAAGTTGTTTTTGATGACTCACCTCATAAGGTTTTTAAAGAAATCGATACACTTGAAGAAATTGGTCTAGCTGTGCCTCAAATTTCATATTTAGCAAGGGCGCTCAATAAAGCGGGATTTCATTTAAGCGATGAAATTATAACAATTGAAGAAGCATTAAAGGCCCTAAAAGAACAGCTTCCAGCTATTCGTCCGATAAAAGAAAATTTTAAAGGAG
Organism: uncultured Fusibacter sp.; assembly: GCA_965140735.1. Lineage (GTDB taxonomy): Bacteria > Bacillota > Clostridia > Peptostreptococcales > Acidaminobacteraceae > Fusibacter_A. The sequence goes on from OZ223306.1 coordinate 4,332,560, forward strand.
GGAAAGCATCATGTTAAGAGATATTACAATTGGCCAATACTATAGTGTGGACTCAAGTATTCATAAAATGGATCCTAGATTTAAAATTATTGCGTCTACACTTTATCTGATCTCATTGTTTATTATTCAGAATATATATGCGTATGCATTGGTCATTGCATTCATTGGCGTTGCAATCGTATTATCACGAGTGCCCGTAGGATTTGTAATGAGAGGGCTTAAACCCATCTTTATGCTCATTATATTTGCCTTTGTTATTAATATATTTTTGACACCAGGAGAGCCTTTTTTTAAGTGGGGGATAATAAGTATATCGTTAGAAGGCGTAGAAAGAGCCTTTTTCATGGCTCTGAGATTGATCTTATTGATCGTAGGAACATCTCTGTTAACCTTGACTACTTCTCCGATTGAATTGACAGATGGTATTGAATATTTACTCAATCCATTAAAAAAAGTTGGATTACCAGCTCATGAACTCGCAATGATGATGACCATTGCACTTCGGTTTATACCAACACTGCTTGAAGAAACAGACAAGATTATGAAAGCACAGATGGCAAGAGGCGCTGATTTTGAAAGTGGGAACTTGATAAGTCGAGCAAAGGCTCTCATTCCGCTTTTAGTCCCTTTATTTATAAGTGCTTTTAGAAGAGCCGATGAACTTGCAATGGCTATGGAAGCGCGATGTTATCGTGGTGGTGAAGGTAGAACTCGAATGAAGGTGCTCAAATACACAAAGTATGACTTAAGAGGCCTATTTGCAATTATCTTGTATTTAGCATTTTGCATCGTCCTATGAGTGAACATTTAATGAAAAACATGTTGATGGTCATAAGTTATGATGGTTCAGAATACAAAGGGTGGCAAAGACAACCACATGAAGTGAGTATTCAAGGTACGATTGAAAAAACACTTAAAATACTGTTAAGAGAAGAAATTCTAATCCATGGTGCTGGTCGCACAGATTCAGGCGTTCATAGCATAAAGGGACAGACGGCTTCTTTTAGTTTAACGACCAATATTAAAGCAGAACAATTAAAATATGCGCTAAATAGAGCACTCCCAGCTTCCATTCATATTGATAAGATGACAATTGTACCAGATACTTTTCATGCGAGATATAAGGCAATCGGAAAAACTTATCAATATATAATCGATCAAAGTTATGAGGCCAATCCTCTCAGGGCAAAGTATGTTCATCATCTGGATAAGCCACTTGATTTTGAAGCGATCAAGTGTGCCATGCCCTTTTTCATAGGGACACATGACTTTAAAACTTTTATGGCATCCGGAAGCAAAATAGAAGATACTGTTAGAACGATCTACTCTTTTACGCTAGAAAAGCATGAAAATGAATATGTTTTTACAATCTCAGGCAGCGGGTTCTTATATAACATGATTCGAATCATTATGGGAAGTCTTATACAGGTAGGCTATCATAAAATAAAGCCAGATGAAATACCTGAAATAATTATGAGCGGTGATCGATCGAGAGCAAGGTACACGGCACCTGCAAGCGGATTATATCTCATAAATGTAGATTATGAGCAAGACCTGTTTAAATAAATAAAAAATGATAGTAAATAGTACAAAACCTATTGACAGTAAGGACGAGATACTATAAAATAGGTTGTGGTCTGTTAAGTAACAGACGTGAATACGATCGATAAAATCCTGCCCCGGGTTTTAAGATATAAATGGTGAAATAAATTCAAGGAGGTCATTCGATGAAGTCTTATGTTGCAAAACCACTAGAAATCGAAAGAAAGTGGTATGTAGTTGACGCTGACGGTAAAACATTAGGAAGATTAGCATCAGAAGTTGCGAAAATCCTAAGAGGTAAACATAAAGCAATTTATACTCCTCATGTTGACACAGGAGATTTTGTAATTATAGTCAATGCAGAAAAAGTTAAATTAACAGGTAAAAAATTGGATCAAAAAATGTTCAGATGGCATACAGGTTATATAGGTCATTTGAAAGAAAGAACATACAGAGATATGTTACAAAACAAACCAGAAACAGTTGTTGAAGCTGCTATCAAAGGGATGTTACCACATAACTCATTAGGTAGTGCAATGTACACTAAATTAAAAGTATACGCAGGTCCTGAGCACAAGCATGAAGCTCAAAAACCTGAAGTACTTGAATTAAATCTGTAGGAGGTAACTGATGACTAAGACGATTCAATATCGAGGTACAGGTAGAAGAAAAACTTCAATCGCTAGAGTTAGATTATTACCTGGTACAGGAAAATATATTGTAAACGGACAAACACTTGATCAATATTTCGATTATGAAATTTTGAGAAGAGAAGTTCAAAGACCTTTAGACTTAACAAAAACAGTTGGTAAATATGATGTTATTGTTAAAGTTGAGGGTGGTGGATTTACTGGACAAGCTGGTGCAGTAAGACACGGTCTTTCAAGAGCATTATTACAAGTTGATCCAGAATTCAGATCGACTTTAAAATCTGCTGGATTCTTAACAAGAGATCCAAGAATGAAAGAAAGAAAGAAATATGGTCTTAAAGCTGCGAGAAGAGCACCTCAGTTCTCAAAAAGATAATCAAGACAACAATTCAAACAAAAAGAGTCACATTATGTGGCTCTTTTATTTTTGCCTAAAATCACTATATATAGTATTTAGAGGGCGTATCAAAACGATATATAGTATTGCGATGAGTTGAAAGCATTAAACAGTGTAATTTAATCAAAGACTATCACGTTGCTAAATGTGGCTGAAAATCGGTAGAAATGGCTTGATGTTTATACAGTTTCACACAGGAAAAAATTGAGCGTGTATAAAATACACTCAAAGAAAATAGCTGTATTAATTATGATATTCAAACTAAGTAATTTTAGATTGTAAACTTTGTTAATGAGAATACAAAGCTACACTATATACTACAGCGAAACAGCTTATGTTAATTATAAATGGTTTGCATTTCCTGGTTGGGACTATTTTAATGGCTATCTTAAGTTAATAGGAGATACTACTTCAAATTCATATGGTACAAAATTTTTTAGTAGTTTTTCATCAGTAAATTTCTATTCAGATTCAACTAAAAATGGTGTAGAGGACTTTTCATATAAAAAGGCATTGATTGATAGTAGCAGAACTTACGCTATTAATTTTTCATCTAATGTAACCATTCGCCGAAGCTCCACTGACTCTGTAAGGTACCCCGTTACAGGTTATGTTGAGTTTTACGCTAGTGGTGGATCACACGTTTACTAATTGATAATTAGGCAATAAATCATTGTATTTATCGATCTTTGAGATGGTTTGATAAAAGCCACCTCAGTTTATGTTATAATAAAATAAAAGAATAAACTTTTTATGGAGGAGGCGTTTTATGAAAAAAAAAATATACCCCATAATTATACTGTTTTCATATCCAATTACACTGATAATATTGACAATATTAAGAGTAGCCACAAGAGGATCTGTTGATTATAATACTATTCCAATCGTATTAATCACTATTTCTATCGTTATATTCTCATTCATTAAGTACAAAGAGTAGTAAAAAAGGACATGCGTAGATTATTTTTCTCGCATGCTTTTTTTCTTTTAGAGATAATCAATTATTTCATTGAGTTTTAGAGTGCAAGTTGCATATTCAGTTATTGCCCCTAAATTGCAATAATAAATTGAACTATATATGAATACAATAAAAATAAACTGTGAGTATCGCCGAATTCAAGCCATATATTTGTATGAAACTGGAGAAGTTACTAAGCTTCCAGATGCAATCTATGTTAAAGACACCCTACATTTTAAAAAGCTATCATCAATAACTGGTATATTTGACGGAATTTCTACATTCCTTGATAGATTCAAAGGGTGCTTTCAAGGTCAGTAACGATGATGAACTAAAGCTTCTATTATATGGTATAGATCAAAGGTTTTATACAACACCAGATGGAAGAGAGCGAAGAATAGCAAACTCAGCAATTCCAATAACTACATGAGTTTATATGACTAATTTAGGTTTACACACGATTTACACACGGTAAAAATGGAAAATTTGAAGGAATGACAAATTGGTACAATATATAGTGTGTGAAGGTGGAAAATGGTCAATATTTCGTGGTTTGTAATTCATGGATTTTCCTAAGGTAATTCTCAAAAAGATAGAGATCAATTTATACAAGATATACAAAAAGCCTTGCGAATTTATATTTGCAAGGCTTTTATACGCTATAAATGCTGAATTCATCAAAAGTGAATTGACAACGTATATATTGTATTATATAATATACTCAGCACTGAGTAAACTAAAAGGAAGATCATGTATACTATGAAAGTACCATTTTATATATTGGGTTTATTATTGCGTTACGGTCCCCAACATGGATATAAACTAATGCAGTTGATTGAAGAAAGAATTTCAGATTTTGCGAAGATTAAGTTGCCTACTATTTATTATCATTTACAGAAGTTAGATGAGCAAGCTTATATAAACAAGACAATTGATAAGGATGGGAATAGACCTGAGAAGTTCATCTATACAATTACAGAAAAAGGAATAGATCATTATAATGTACTCTATTCAAAAATGTTAGATGAGGACTATTTACCTGAATTTGCAATAGATGGCGTGTTGTTTTATAGTGATAAAGTAGATCAGAGTATATTGCTTGATAAGCTTGAAAAGAAGAGAAATGATTTAGGCAAAAAAATTGAGAGTCTAAATAGTCATAAAAAAAATTCAATAGCACATATAGCACATATAGGTGACCATGGACAAATATGCACAGAATTAATTTTTGACCATCATATTTGTCATCTAGAAGCAGAATATTCATGGCTCAATAAAGTCTTAGAGGGATTGAAAGCATAATCCCTTTTAATTTGACATAATACTCAGCGCTGAGTAATATGAGGGTTATTAGAAATTTAGCATGTTAGATTGATATTCAAGCAATAAAGCAATCTATGTAAAAAGATCAGATGGAAGGAGAATAGAACATGAAAAAAGTGACGAGTAGAAATTTTACGGTTGACTATTATGAAAAAGAGGCAGAAATATGGTTGGTAAAAACACATTTACTAGATGATGCTCATGAGATTGAAGTTCAAGTAGAGGTAGATATGCGAGAAATGTCTTTAATAAATGCTGAAATTATATTCAAAAAATATCCTCTAGAGCATTGTAGAATGATAGAAGGACTAGCTTCTAAAATGATAGGAACAAAAATTGATTCTAATTTTTCAAGAAATATGATGACCATATTTATGGGGGCTAAAGGCTGTCCTAATATTATGTCTTTATTAACCATATCGATCCCAGGCATTTTATATTACTATTATCCATATATGATGAAAACTGGGAAGATGGCATATGAGGCATGGGACGATATGATACGTACTGATCTTAAGAATGATTGCCTTGCACATACCATGAGAGTGTAAAATAATAAGCTGTTAATATGGATCAATTTAGTTTTTTATCTAATATAAGTCGTTATTTATAAATTCTTGCAAACAGATGATTTGCAGGAATTTATTTATTTCATCATCTGATAGTTTCAAAAATTTAATTTGACGGATAACCTACCTTGCATTACAATGTAGTAAGCGTCAGGTAAAATGAGTAAGTAGAGGTGAAACATAATTTGGATAAAACACAAATGTTAAAAGGCATTTTAGAAGGTTGTATACTTGAGATTATTCAGGATCAAAATACTTATGGCTATGGCATATTAGAAATTTTAAAAAAATATGGCTTTTCAGAAATTACAGAAGGTACAATTTATCCACTGCTCATTAGATTAGAAAAGCAAGGTGTTTTGTTATCTGAATTAAAATGTTCTCCTCTGGGTCCAAAGAGAAAATATTATACATTAACAGAAAAGGGCCAAAAGGAGAGACTATTATTTTTAAATGAATGGGAGCAATTGAAAAACAGTGTTGATGCTCTAAGAGGAGGCGAAAATAAGTGAGAGAAATAAGTCGTATTAGACGACAACTAAATAGTAAAAATAAGAGTGTCCTAGGGAAGGTCGTTAATTATATCTATGCTCATGGTGTAAATACGATCGTTTGGAAGGAAATTAGAGTTGATCTTGCCCGAATGCTTTTAGAGAGCCAAAAACGAGGAGAAGATTCCGAAAGCGTTATTGGAAGTGATTACAAAGCATTTTGTGATGATTTGATTGAAAACTGTCCTAGAAAGACGTCTATAGATGTTGTAATCGAGCTGTTATTCATTATTGGAATATCCGTTTCGATTATTGTGCCAATGATCTATTTCTGTGGGAAGATATCTCCCTCAATAAACTCGTATGTGGATGGTGTTTTCTATTATGCATCCCTAAGAGGTTTTAGCCTGTTGATAGCTGGTGCTTTTGGTGGTGGTATAGGTTCTTTTTTAACTCAAAAATATGCTTTTAGTAAAAAAAGAATAATTTTAAATATCTTATTGTATTTAGTCACATATAGTAGCATTTGTTTAATATTACTTACCTATTTAAAAAATCAAATGCGCCCTGGCGAACTCTTGAGAATAGATATGCTTAAAACAGAACAAGTCGCATTATTAGTAAGTATGATTTTATTTCTAATTAGAGCATGGAGAACGAAAGTTCAAATCAATAAATTTTGAGTCTATGTTATAATAAGCATGTGGATAAATACTGGATAACTTAAGAAAAACACTTGATAACTGGGAAAAGCTGAGGAAAACTCTATAAATATTGTGGATGAATAGTGGACATGATTGAGCTGAAAAAATTGAAAACTGTGGATTAAATGTGTATTGTGTGGATAGAATCTGTGGATAGAGCAATAAAGTGAAGAATACGACAGAGTTATCCACAAAATTCAAATTATATAAAATAAAATATAGGAATGATTTGTGGATAAATTGGAAAATGCATAAGGAGGGTGAAAAATGAAAAAAACAATAGGTGTATCTGTAAGTATCGCTATGATTTTGCTCTTGTTGATGATATACATATCCTTTAATATTGACAAGAATATCAAACTCAGATACTGGCTGAGTGAACATTTTCAAAAAGTTAAAATAGAAAGTGCTGAATCCAAACTCTATTTCTTAGGGATTGACCATGTCTACATGGACTCTACAAAATTTCTTGAGAATGAGCCCGTTTTTATTGATTTAGAATGGTTAAAAGAAATTGATGCAACTTATCAATATGATCTTTCAAATGGGGTATTATCTCTGATCTGGAATGGTCATTATTTGGTTGTCAACTCTAGTGGGGAAGCCACTTTAAATAACAAGAGTCTATCACGATTAGTAAAAATAAAGGTGGTAGAGGATCACATTTATATGGAAGCTGAGATCTTAAATTCACTTGAAGGCTTTAATAAAATAGGGGTACAGATTTTATCCAGCGAAGATCAGCAAACGCATTTTGTTATGTTAGATGCAATTCAATATCGAAGAGAACATGTAAACCGTAAATCTTATCTACTAGAAAGTGCTGATAAACTTAAAAACTCATATTTGTTTAAATCTTATCCAACGATAACGGATATATTAACGCCACTTGTAATTGTGGACAGAGTTGGACCGAAAGATGAAATTATTTCATATGATATTAATGAAGAGATTGCTATTATCTTCAATGGTAGAACAATCGGCTATGGGCTAAAAAGTTTGTTAAGTGATTCAGTGGATAGAAATGTCTACAAGTTTAAAGCAGATGATTTTTATCCAGACAAGAAATTACTTGAAGAGCCCGTTTTTTTAGTATGGGAAGCCGTTTATTCAAAAAATCCAAATACGGCGAACATTCCTAGAATGAATGGCGTAAATGTTGTGTCCCCAACGTGGATAGAGCTTAAATCAGCTCAAGGTGATATAACTGAAAAAATATCAGTGGATTATCTTAATTGGAGTAAGTTAAAAGGTTATAAGACGTGGATATTGGCAACGAATGCTTTTGATCCTGATTTAACACATGAACTTTTAGAGTCCTTTTCTGGTAGACAGCATTTTATCAATCAAATCGTAACGCTGTGCACGGATCATGAGATTGATGGCATCAATCTCGATTTTGAAAATATCTACTTAGAAGATAAAGCGATATTATCCCACTTTGTTAATGAACTTGCGTGGTATTGTAACCAATATGGCGTGACCTTATCAATGGATGTAACGGTTATGGATGGTAGCGAGAACTGGTCCAAATGTTTTGATAGAAGAATGCTAGGGAAAATTGTTGATTATTTAGTCGTTATGACATATGATGAGTACTGGGCTTCAAGTCCAACAAGTGGTCCCGTGTCCTCTTACGATTGGGTAGAAAAGAGTTTGACAAAGATTATTGAAATTGTCCCAAGTCGTAAACTCGTTATGGGATTGCCATTTTATACAAGAATCTGGACAGAGAGCTTATCAAATGATGAAGCAAACAAAGTGAATGTTTCATCAAAATCCATTGGTATGGTTGCACAAAATGCTTTGATAACAGAAAAAGCATTAAATCCAATCTGGAATGAACGAGAGGGACTCTTTTATGTATCTTATATAGAAGAAAACAGTGTGCATAAAATTTGGGTGGAAAATGAAGTGACGCTATCCAAAAAGGCAACCTTGGTTAAAAAACTGGGTTTAAAGGGGATTGCATGTTGGAGAAGAGGATTAGAGGAGATATCTGTTTATGACACTCTCCTAAAGGCGCTCGAAGAGTAGGTGGTTATATGGAGCGAATAGGACTCGTAGTAAATCTTAATAGACTCTTTAAATATTGGTTATTTCTGATGATCGGTATTTCTTTGATATTCTATGGGATTATAGGAAGCTATGAAAATAGCAGGCAAATCCACATGAATATTTCAGATGCTGAAATAATAGAACGTGCTAAGGCACTAGGGATGATTGATTTAAAAGATCAGTTAATTGAAAATACAAATAATGAATAGAAGAGGTAATCATGATAAGAGTAAATGAAATTAAATTTAGATTAAACGAAACTTTTGATGATGCAAATGTTGCTAAAAAAATTGAACAAAAGTTAAGACTTAAACCCAATGAACTGCTGAGGTTTAAAATCGTTAGAGAGTCTATTGATGCAAGAAAAGAAATTATATTTTCATATACGATTGATGTTGAAACGACCATTGACAAAAGATTAATTGAAAAAGGACATGTGAAAGCACCGGAAAATTATAAACCTATATATGAAGCTTTTAATTTAAAAGTATTAGCTCAAGAATCAAGACCCGTTATAATTGGATTTGGTCCCGCTGGGATTTTTGCAGCATTAGTGTTATCACGAGCGGGTTTAAAGCCAATTGTTATTGAGCAAGGCGAACCCGTAGAGACCAGAACAAAAAGTGTAAATGAATTTTGGGAAAATGGTGTTCTCAATCCTTTTTCAAATGTACAGTTTGGTGAAGGGGGAGCTGGGACCTTCTCAGATGGCAAACTAACGACTCGTATCAAAGACAATCGAATTGAATTTGTTATAGATACGCTTATAGAAGCCGGTGCGCCTGATGAAATCAGATATAAAAATAAACCGCATATAGGAACAGATCGCTTGAAGATCGTTGTGAAAAACATACGAGAGGAAATTTTAAAACTAGGTGGAGAAATCTTTTTTAGTCATTTAGCAGAAGAGCTTGTCTTAGAGAATCAAGTTATAAAAGGTGTCGTAGTCAGTGATTTAAAGACAAGTACAAAAAGGACGATTGAAACTGAGCATGTTGTACTTGCAATCGGGCATAGTGCAAGATCATTTTACAAGCACCTACAGGATATAAATGTAGAAATGGAAGCGAAATCTTTTGCAGTAGGTGTTCGAATTGAACATCCTCAAATATTGATCAATGCATCACAATATGGTGCAGATCACATGAATGAGAGATTGGGTGCGGCAGATTATAAACTGACTTACAAAAGTAAAGAAGGTAGAAATGTATATTCTTTCTGTATGTGTCCTGGTGGGACTGTAGTGGGATCGGCTTCTGAAGAAAACCGTCTAGTGGTAAACGGCATGAGTGAGTTTGCAAGGGCGGAATATAATGCCAATAGTGCTCTCCTTGTCAATGTCGATCCTGTGGATTATGGCGTTACTCCTGGACAGTACTCAGACGTTTTAAAAGGCATAGATTGGCAGAGAGATTTAGAGGCGAAAGCATTTAAATGTGGTGGTATGAATTACAATGCACCGATTATGACGGTTGGCGCATTCCTCGGTGAAAACAATAATGAGGCTGATTTTATTCAGCAAAATCAAAATTACTACAAAGACTTAAAGGTTTCATATGAAGATGCTTTTGAGGGGATGAATGTAACTTACAAACCGGGAACACAAATGAGTGATTTCAGTGAGATCTTTCCAGAATATATTACTAAAGCTTTAAAAGAGGGTATTGTGAATTTTGGCAATAAAATTAAAGGGTTTAATGATCCAAGAGCTATTTTAACAGCTGTTGAGTCGAGAAGTTCATCACCGGTTAGAATACTGAGAAATAGTGCTTCTTTAGAATCTTTTAATATAAAAGGGTTGTATCCATGTGGAGAAGGTTCTGGATATGCCGGTGGCATTACAAGTTCATGTGTGGATGGTATAAAAATTGCAGAAAAAATAGTGAAGGATAAATAAATTTGAATTAATTTGAAGAAAAACGAATAAATCGGAATAGTCTGACAATTTGTTGATTAATTTTAATGATTATGCTAAAATTTGAATATGTTAATAAAATGTAAATAAAAATGATTTTTAACGTAAAGTTCGTCTTTTATGTTGAAAGATATTCTAATTTCTGTTACACTTTATTAACATTTTGAGAACTCTGTCCTTTGGATAAATACACAATATTTAGAAGTTGGGGAATTAAAATTTAGTAGATATTGTGGTTTTGATAAAGAACGGGTTCTTAGAACGTCGATCAACAATATATCAGGAGGGGGATTTATGGAAAACAAAAATCTTCAAAAAAGAGATGGGTTTTCATCTAAGATGGGCATCATCGCTGCAGCAGCAGGATCAGCGATAGGATTGGGTAATATTTGGAAATTTCCATATATTACAGGAAAGTATGGTGGAGCTGCATTTATTCTCGTTTATTTAATTTGTATCGCACTTATTGGTTTACCAGTTATGCTTCAAGAATTTATGATTGGACGTAGAGCACAAGCAAATGCCATTTCATCATTCAAGAAATTAAAACCAAATACACCTTGGTTTTTAACAGGATGGTTAGGTTTTATAACTGCTTTTGTAATTCTGTCGTACTATGGGGTCGTTGCAGGATGGACTCTAAGTTATGTGTTTTCAGCAGTGACGAATTCATTTTCTGGGCAGAGCCCAGAGGCATTAGAAGGCATGTTTGGCGCTTTGGTCTCAAATCCTTGGAAGCCAATTCTATTCCAAGTGATCTTTATGATCTTAACAGCAGGTGTTATTCTTGGTGGTGTTAAAAATGGTATTGAAAAGTATGCTAAAATTTTAATGCCCTTGCTACTTGTTATCATTGTGATTCTTGACATTAGAGCAGTTACATTACAAGGTGCTGGAGAAGGAATTTCATTTTTATTTCAACCTGATTTTGGGAAACTTACAGCTGCAGGTATTATGTCAGCTCTTGGACATGCATTTTTCTCACTTTCTTTAGGTATGGGTACCATGATCACATATGGTTCTTATATTGGCAAGAAAGAGAACTTAGGTGTTACTGCGCTTCAAGTAACCCTTGCGGATACAGGGATTGCTCTTTTAGCAGGTCTTGCAATTTTCCCAGCAGTATTTGCTTTTGGTATTGCACCAGGTTCAGGACCAAGTCTTGTTTTTATCACTTTGCCGAATGTCTTTAATCAAATGCCTGGTGGCTATGTGTTTGCAATTCTTTTCTTCGTATTGTTATCAGTAGCAGCTTTAACCTCTTCAGTTTCTATACTTGAAGTTGTTGTTGCATATTTTGTAGAGGACAAAGAGTGGGATCGTAAAAAAGCTACTATAATTGCAGCTGTTGCTATCACAGTATTAGGAGCTTTTGAATCGTTAACAAATGGAACAATCAATTTCACTTTACCACTTCTTAAAGCAGGAACAGTTACATGGTTTGGCTTCTTTGACTGGATGATCGAATTATCCGATTTATTATTACCAATCGGCGGATTCTTTATCTCGATCTTTGTGGGTTGGATTATGACGAAAAATGATGTGGACGATGAAATTACGAATAGTGGTGAATTATCACACTCTTGGGCAGGTATTTTTGAATTCTTAACTAAGTATGTGGCACCAGTATTAATTTTAATCACATTTGCTAACTTAATTATTGGGTTTACTAACTAATATATTAGAAAATAGTAAAAAAATAAGAGATGGTCGAAAGACCATCTCTTTTGCTTTTGTATTCAATGTGTTGTTTATAATAGTTCTATAATTTATAAGTGGTGATTTCTTCGCAGTAAGAACATTCGTATTTTAACCTACCATTGGCCCCCACGAGTTTAAATTCAGGGATTGCATAATCATCCGTGTGAGTGATGCATCTTGGATTGGAACACTCGATGCCACCTTTGATGACTTTGGGAATTTCTACTTTTTTCTTATCTATTAATTTCCCATTTTGAATGACGTTTACAGTAATATTGGGATCAATCAAACCAAGTAGATTCAAATTAACTTCGAATGTGTTTTCAATCTTTATGATATCTTTATGGCCAAGGACAGCACTCTTAACGTTCATGAGTAAAACCACTGGATTTTCAGTATCAGAGAATAATTTATTAAATACTTTTAAACCATTTCCTGCATGCATATGATCTATAACAATACCATTTTCAATTCCGTTAACCTCTAACATAAGGACCCACCTCCAATAATTTAGTGATTAATGCCATTCTAACATAAACACCGAGTTCAGTTTGCTCAAAGTATACAGCGCGTTTATCTTCATCCACATCATATGCAATTTCATTTACACGAGGCAGCGGATGCATCACGATCATATCTTCTTTAGCATTTTTTAGTTTATCTCTAGTGAGTTTGTAGGAGTTTTTGAGTTTTAAATAATCTTCTTCATTAAAGAATCTTTCCTTTTGAATTCGTGTCATATAGAAGATATCAACTTCATCAATCACTTCTTCCATATAGTTCACTTCGATGAGTTCCACATCAAATTTCTCAATAAGTTGTCTTTTTAAAGAAGATGGCAGTTTCAATTCATCTGGAGAAATCAAATAGAATTTTTTATTGCCAAAGCGTGCGAGTGTTTTAATAAGAGAATGTACGGTACGACCATATTTTAAGTCTCCACAGAAGGCAACACTGTGACCATTAATATGACCTTTATATTTTTTTATAGTAATGAGATCGGTAAGGGTTTGAGTTGGATGTTGATGACCACCGTCACCACCATTAATGATGGGAATTCTAGAATATTGAGAAGCTAGTTTAGGTGCACCTTCTTTTGGGTGTCTCATAACGATTATGTCAGAATAGTACCCCATAACACGTACAGTATCGGCTAGGCTTTCACCTTTTTGAGCTGAACTCGTATTTGCATCTGCAAAGCCAATTACATTACCGCCAAGTCTCATCATGGCACTATCAAAGCTAAATTTGGTTCTAGTACTTGGTTCAAAGAATAGTGAAGCTAGTATCTTACCTTCACAGGCCTTGTTATACACCCTTGGATTATCGTACATATCAAGACCGATATCTACTAAATCGCTTATTTCTTCTAGAGTGAGATCTTCTGGTTCAATTAAATGTCTCATATTATCCTCCTTTTGATTTCACAGAATCTGATTAAAGTATGGAACTTATTTGTGATAAAAAAATACCTCCGCGAGACGCGAAGGTATATAAAATGCTTTTTAAAAACATTGATACGAATTCCTTTTCAACCTCTCGGGCTAATTTAAAGGGCTATTCAATTTTCTTAGACAATCATATCACAATCAGATTCAAAACGTCAACGTCTAAAATGATTACTTTTTATTAAAAATTGAATAGTATTGACAACCTTATGAAGGTGTGATAGATTTAAGAAAATTAATAACCTTTAATCAGGTACGAGATGCCTGCAAGGTCGACTATATAGAATTTATGGTGTCAGTATACCCTTTTGCAGGTGCAAAAGGGTTTTTTTGTACTCAAAATAGGATAAATGTGATTAACTCAAAAGGAGGCAATACGTGAAAATACTCATCAAAAATGGGATTGTGATTAATCCTAAAACGAAGCTCCATGATAGAAAAGATATTCTTGCTGTGGATGGTTTTATTGATCATATAGAAGATTGTATTGATGTAAAAGAAGATTATGAAGTCATAGATGCATCTGGACTAATTGTAACACCTGGTTTTATAGATTTACACGTTCATTTGAGGGAACCGGGGTTTGAATCGAAAGAAACGATTAAAACAGGTACTATGGCAGCTGCAAAAGGTGGCTTTACAACTGTGGCATGTATGCCGAATACGAAACCAGCCTTGGACAGCGTGGAAACCATTGCGAATCTATTTAAACGTATTGAAGAAACTGCTGTGATTAGTGTGTTGCCAATAGGTGCTATTACAGAAAATATTCAAGGACAAGTTTTGACAGACCATAAAGCATTGATCAATGCTGGTGCAATTGCCATATCGGATGATGGCAGAACGACAATGAATGATGACTTTATGCGAATTGCATTTGAAAATGCTCGAAAAATGAATGTGCCTGTGATTACACATTCAGAAGATCATACGATAACATCACAATATAAAGAAGAAGTATATCCGATTGAAGCAGAATACAAAGTTGTTCAAAGAGATGTTAGCCTTTGTAGAGAGACAAATGGCATCTTACATGTTGCACATGTCAGTGGAAGCGAAGCCCTTAAAGCTATAAAGGAAGCCAAGCAAGCAGGATTAGAGGTAACCTGCGAAGCTGCGCCACACCATTTTGCATTGAACACATCACTTATTAATAGTAAAGACCCTTACTCAAAAGTAAATCCACCTATTAGAGGGATAGAAGAACAAAGAGCTGTGATTGAGGGGATTAGAAATGGCCTTGTGGACATCATAGCCACAGATCATGCCCCACATGAAACTGCTTCAAAAGAAACCACGTATGGCAATGCTAGTTATGGTATCAGTGGCATAGAGACAGCATTTCAAGTTGCTTATACTGAACTGGTATTAAAAGAGCAGATGGATTTAGACTATATTATCGCGATGATGACCTGTAAGCCAGCAGAAATTGGCAGACTGAGAGCCGTTGGGAGTATTGAAGTGGGGTATAAGGCTAATTTAACACTGATAGATCTTGAGGCGGAAGAGGTTATAGAGCCTTCAACATTCTTGTCAAAAGGGAAAAATACACCTTTTAAAGGCGTTAAAGTAAAAGGTGAAGTTATAAAAACGTTACATGAAGGTAATGTTGTTTATTCAAAAATATAAAAGAGGAAGTGTGTTATGTTAAGTGATAAGTTGATTGAAAATATTATTCAAAAGAAAAGTCCAATTGTAGTGGGATTAGATCCAAGATTTGATAGTTTACCGGATGAGATCCGAGAGAAACATCTTAAAAATGACGGGAACACACTTAAAGCTGTATCGAGTGCACTTATAGAATTCAATAGAGGTATAATTGATGCTATTTATGACCTTGTACCAGCTGTGAAGCCACAAGTTGCATTTTATGAGCAATATGGGATAGAAGGCATGATTGCTTACAAAGATGCCTGTGAGTATGCAAAATCAAAAGGATTGATTGTTGTCGCAGATGTTAAAAGAGGGGATATAGGTTCGACTTCAAAAGCGTATTCCAATGCACATTTAGGTAAAGTGAATATAAATGGCGAAATGATCAGTGCATTTGAAGCTGATTTTGCAACGATTAATCCATACCTAGGAAATGATTGTATGGCTGAGTTCATGGAGGATATCAAAAACTATAAAAAAGGTATGTTTGTACTGGTGAAGACCTCCAATAAAACTTCTGGACAGTTACAAGACTTAAAATCAGGAGATGAAACCATTTATGAAAAAGTGGCTGATATAGTCAGTGAATGGAATGATGAAATATGTGGTGCAAGTGGCTATTCACCGATAGGGGCAGTTGTAGGGGCTACTTATCCAGAAGAACTTGTAGCACTTAGAAAGCAAATGCCAAAAGCAATTTTCTTAGTACCAGGATATGGCGCACAAGGTGGCGGTGCTCAAGATGTACTAGGGGCATTTAACAAAGATGGCTTAGGTGCTCTTGTCAACAATTCAAGAGGCATTATATTTGCGTATCAAAAATCGAATCTAGGTTATAAAGAAGCAGCTCGTGAAGCTGTGATTAAAATGAAAAATGATATTAATGAGGCACTTGAAAGAGATCAAAAGAAATATTGGTAGAATTATAATTCAATAGATAAACTATAAATATCGAAAACTTATAGACAGGAGACATTGAATGAAATTTCAGGGATCAGTAAGAATCATCAAAAAAGAGTTTGTATCAGATGATGTTTTTAAAATAACAGTTGAAAAACCAAAGCAAATGGATGAAGTGCGCCCAGGGCAATTTTTCAATTTTAATGTTGAGAGAATGCTCTTAAGACGCCCGATATCGGTAAGTGGTATTGGTGAGGATACTTTAGAATTTACGATCAAAATTTTGGGCAAAGGTACTGAAGAACTTAGTTTATTGAAGATATTAGATGACGTTGATATCATGGGGCCATTAGGAAATGGCTTTGATACTTTGAATCAAAAAAAAGTATTGTTAGTAGGTGGTGGTATTGGAATTGCGCCTATAAAGGGACTTGGTGAATTTTTAAAGAAAGATTCGGTAAATATAAAAACCTTACTTGGATTTAGAGATACCCCCTATATGCTAGAAGCGTTTAGCGCTTTTTCAGATGAAGTAGTAACCGTATCCGAAAATGATGTGGCTTATAGACAGGGCTATATAACATTACCTCTTGAGGAACTTTTGGCTAATCAAAGCGAAACCTTTGATATGATCTATGCTTGTGGTCCCTTGGTTATGCTTAAAAGTGTACAAAAGATATGTGCTCAATTTAAGGTGCCTGTACAATTACTCATGGAAGAAAAGATGGCCTGTGGTATAGGGGCTTGTTTGGTTTGTACCTGTAAAACTAAAGAGGGAGATTTTGGATTCAAACATTCAAGAATGTGTTTAGATGGACCGATGTTTTATGGAGATGAGGTGATCTTTGATGAGTAATGTAGATATGAAAGTGGATTTAAATGGCCTAAAATTAAAGAATCCCATAACTGTCGCATCAGGTACCTTTGGATTTGGGAGAGAGTATGCAGATTATGTAGATTTAAATGATATTGGTGCAATCTCTGTCAAAGGGTTGACACTTGAACCTCGACAAGGAAATGAAGGGGTTCGAATAGCTGAAACACCTATGGGAATGATCAACAGCGTGGGATTACAAAATCCAGGAGTTGAAAAATTTATCAAAGAAGAAATTCCTTTTTTGCGTCAGTTTGACACGAAGATTATAGCGAATATCAATGGCAATAATATAGAGGAATACTGTAAAATGGCTGAAATCTTATCTTATGAAGATGTAGATTCATTGGAACTCAACATTTCTTGTCCAAATGTAAAGAATGGTGGATTGGCTTTTGGAACGAATCCTTCTGTTGTGAAAGAAGTTGTAAGTAAAGTTAGAAAAGCATCTAAAAAGCATCTCATAGTAAAATTATCCCCAAATGTTACTAATATTAAGGAAATAGCCGTGATTGCAGAACAAGAAGGGGCTGATTGTATATCATTAATTAATACACTTTCAGGTATGGTTATTGATATTAATAAGAGAAGGCCCGTTTTATTGAGAGGAAGCGGAGGTTTATCTGGCCCTGCGATTAAACCCGTGGCAGTGAGAATGGTTTATGACGTTTATGATGCAGTTAAAATTCCAATACTAGGGATGGGCGGCATTTCAAATAGCATAGATGCAATTGAATTTTTTCTAGCAGGAGCAAGTGCAATTGCTATTGGAACTGCTAATTTTAAAAATCCTAGAGTAACAAAGAAGACATTAGAGGAAATTCAATTATATCTTATTGAAAATAATTACAACTCAATAAATGAACTTGTTCGAGATTTGAGATTTTAGAGATAAAGTAAGCTCATATACAGAAATTGATTTTGTAATGCAAGCAATATATTTTGCGCGTATTGAGAATCAACTTCTGTTTTTATATGTTTCAGAGTATAGGTGAAAACGCGTGTAAATCAAATAATTGGAAAACAAGAAAAAAGAAATTAAGACATATAAATTACTGCATATATAGGAAGAGAAAATGTAGATATATTAAGTAGAAGCGGACTATAATAAATTTGAATTATCTGAATTATATTTCTTTTATAAAAAGGGTTGACGGTGAAAATGAATGATGTTATTATAACTAAGCAGTCAGCGATGACCGCACGAAACAACGAACTTTTATAAAATAAGAATTATGATTCATGTAAAATTCTTGTTTGAAACAAGTTAGAAAAAAATTAAAAAATGATGTTGACAATGTGAAACATTGATGATATTATAAATGAGTCGCCGCAACACTTCACAGTTTAGCGACGACAACACACAGGACCTTGAAAATTGAATAGCGCAAATGAATTAAAACACGCAATTCTTTGAGCTTATGGAAGTTGGAAAGCGAAAGCTTAATGATGGAAATTGCTTAACAGAAACAAGTGATAAACGTCGAAAGACGAAAACGGAAACAAAGCCAAATAGATCTTCGGATCGAAAATGGAAGTTAGCTCATTTATGAGTGTTAAGGATTATAATTAAGAGTTTGATCCTGGCTCAGGATGAACGCTGGCGGCGTGCCTAACACATGCAAGTCGAGCGAGAAATTTAGGAATGAACCTTCGGGTGAATGAATAAATGGAAAGCGGCGGACGGGTGAGTAACGCGTGGGTAACCTGCCTCATACAAAGGGATAGCCACTGGAAACGGTGATTAATACCCTATAAGACTACGGGATCGCATGATCTAGTAGCCAAAGATTTATCGGTATGAGATGGACCCGCGTCTGATTAGCTAGTTGGTGAGGTAAAGGCTCACCAAGGCGACGATCAGTAGCCGACCTGAGAGGGTGATCGGCCACACTGGAACTGAGACACGGTCCAGACTCCTACGGGAGGCAGCAGTGGGGAATATTGCACAATGGGCGCAAGCCTGATGCAGCAACGCCGTGTGAGTGATGAAGGTCTTCGGATTGTAAAACTCTGTCCTAAGGGAAGAAAAAAATGACGGTACCTTAGGAGGAAGCCCCGGCTAACTACGTGCCAGCAGCCGCGGTAATACGTAGGGGGCAAGCGTTATCCGGAATCACTGGGCGTAAAGGGTGCGTAGGCGGCCCAGCAAGTCAGAGGTGAAAGGCATTGGCTCAACCAATGTAAGCCTTTGAAACTGTTGGGCTTGAGTGCAGGAGAGGTAAGTGGAATTCCTAGTGTAGAGGTGAAATTCGTAGATATTAGGAGGAACACCAGTGGCGAAGGCGACTTACTGGACTGTAACTGACGCTGAGGCACGAAAGCGTGGGGAGCGAACAGGATTAGATACCCTGGTAGTCCACGCCGTAAACGATGAATACTAGGTGTCGGGGGTCAAACCTCGGTGCCGCAGCAAACGCATTAAGTATTCCGCCTGGGGAGTACGCACGCAAGTGTGAAACTCAAAGGAATTGACGGGGACCCGCACAAGCAGCGGAGCATGTGGTTTAATTCGAAGCAACGCGAAGAACCTTACCAGGTCTTGACATCCTTCTGAATGTAACTTAGCAGTTACAGACCTTCGGGACAGAAGAGACAGGTGGTGCATGGTTGTCGTCAGCTCGTGTCGTGAGATGTTGGGTTAAGTCCCGCAACGAGCGCAACCCTTATGTTTAGTTGTTAACAGGTTAAGCTGAACCCTCTAGACAGACTGCCGAGGATAACTCGGAGGAAGGCGGGGATGACGTCAAATCATCATGCCCCTTATGATCTGGGCTACACACGTGCTACAATGGCTGGTACAACGGGCAGCGAAAGAGTGATCTGGAGCGAATCCTAAAAAGCCAGTCCCAGTTCGGATTGTAGGCTGCAACTCGCCTACATGAAGTTGGAGTTGCTAGTAATCGCGGATCAGAATGTCGCGGTGAATGCGTTCCCGGGTCTTGTACACACCGCCCGTCACACCATGGAAGTTGGGGGCGCCCGAAGCCAGTGGTCCAACCCGTAAGGGAGGAAGCTGTCGAAGGTGAAATCAATGACTGGGGTGAAGTCGTAACAAGGTAGCCGTATCGGAAGGTGCGGCTGGATCACCTCCTTTCTAAGGAGAATTAGACGTTTGCGCTATTCAATTTTGAGGGTCTTGCAACAAGTTTTCGCACTGTGAGAACTTGAGTGACATGGCACTTGGCAACAAGTGTAGAAACTGTAAAGTTCACATGGAACTCTGTAAGAAACTTAATATAACTGATGTAAGTTAAAAAACTATAAGTTGTTGGTATTTTAACCAAATGCTGAATGCTTTGTGATTTTGATTTTCATCAATCCCATGGGGGTTTAGCTCAGTTGGGAGAGCACCTGCCTTGCACGCAGGGGGTCAAGAGTTCAAGTCTCTTAATCTCCACCAATTGCTTTTATTTATTAAAGGCGAAATTAAGTTAATAGAGTTGATTCGAGTGATCGGATAGTGAAGTCTTACGCGACAGTAACATCATCGGAGTTAAGGCTTAAAAAAACTCATTAATTTGAAAAACAGCATGAAATGAAGGCTTTGCCTTCTAAAATTTGTACATTGAAAATTGCATATAGAAGAGAAACCGACTGAGTTTCAACTTGTTAAAATCTCAGCTTGATATGGTGCTTGTTTACAAGCGCAGGAGAGTTGTAGGTGGATGAAAGTTGAAATTCAAAAACCGTATAAAACGTGTCAGAACGTTTTATACAAAACATATTTATTGTGACCCTCGCTAACGCGACCATGATAAATGTGCGACTAAACTTGTAAAAGAGTCAATGGTCAAGTTACTAAGAGCATAGGGTGAATGCCTTGGTACCAGGAGCCGAAGAAGGACGTGGTAAGCTGCGAAAAGTTACGGGGAGCTGCAAGCAAGCATTGATCCGTAAATGTCCGAATGGGGAAACCCGGCTGGGGTAATGCTCAGTCATCCATAACTGAATTCATAGGTTATAGGAAGGGAACTCAGGGAACTGAAACATCTAAGTACCTGAAGGAAGAGAAAACAATAGTGATTTCCTAAGTAGCGGCGAGCGAACGGGAAAGAGCCCAAACCTAAGTCTACGGACGAAGGGGTGTGGACAGTCGATAAAGATAGTCTGAATTTTAGCAGAATCGTTTGGGAAAACGAGCCGAAGAGTGTGAGAGCCACGTAAGCGAAAAGAGGAAGACGTCGAGATTGATCCGGAGTACCACGGAGCACGTGAAACTTTGTGGGAAGCAGGCAGGACCATCTGCCAAGGCTAAATACTACCTGGTGACCGATAGTGAATAGTACCGTGAGGGAAAGGTGAAAAGAACCCCTGGAGGGGAGTGAAAAAGAACCTGAAACCCTATGTTTACAAGCAATGGAAGTTCGTTAAAGAACGACCATGTACTTTTTGTAGAACGGGCCAACGAGTTACGTTATGCAGCAAGGTTAAGCGCTTCAGGTGCGGAGCCGCAGCGAAAGCGAGTCTGAAAAGGGCGTATAGTTGTGTGGCGTAGACCCGAAACCAGGTGACCTATCCATGTGCAGGTTGAAGCTGAAGTAAAATTCAGTGGAGGACCGAACCCATATCTGTTGAAAAAGGTTGGGATGACATGTGGATAGCGGAGAAATTCTAATCGAACCTGGAGATAGCTGGTTCTCCTCGAAATAGCTTTAGGGCTAGCCTTGAGAAGAGAGATACGGGGGTAGAGCACTGAATGTCCTAGGGGCCTTCACCGGCTACCGAAGACTATCAAACTCCGAATACCGATATCTTATGCTCAGGAGTCAGACTGTGTGTGATAAGATTCATAGTCAAAAGGGAAACAGCCCAGACCATCAGCTAAGGTCCCAAAATGTAAGTTAAGTGGAAAAGGATGTGGAATTGCACAGACAACTAGGATGTTGGCTTAGAAGCAGCCATACATTTAAAGAGTGCGTAATAGCTCACTAGTCGAGTGATTCTGCGCCGAAAATTACCGGGGCTAAAACTTACTACCGAAGCTATGGAATTGCAGTAATGTAATTGGTAGAGGAGCATTGTGTGAGGGGCGAAGTAGGATCGCAAGGACCTATGGACATCACACAAGAGAGAATGTTGGCATGAGTAACGAGAGACGGGTGAGAATCCCGTCCGCCGAAAACCCAAGGTTTCCTGAGGAAGGTTCGTCCGCTCAGGGTAAGTCAGGGCCTAAGCCGAGGACGAAAGTCGTAGGCGATGGACAACAGGTAAAGATTCCTGTACCACCGAGAACCGTTTGAGAGAGGGAATGACACAGGAGGTTAGGCTAAGCGCACCGTTGGTTGAGTGCGTCCAAGCAACAAGTTTGAAGAGTAGGCAAATCCGCTCTTTGTAAGAACAAGTTGTGATGGGGAGCGAAATTAAGTAGCGAAGTGGCTGATATCACACTGTCAAGAAAAGTTTCTATCGAGGGAGCAGGTGCCTGTACCGTAAACCGACACAGGTAGGAGAGTAGAGAATACTAAGGCGAGCGAGAAAACTATTGTTAAGGAACTCGGCAAAATGACCCCGTAACTTCGGGAGAAGGGGTGCCGGATTAGGTTTAGAGCTAAATCCGGCCGCAGAGGATAGGTCCAAGCGACTGTTTACCAAAAACACAGGTCTCTGCTAAATCGAAAGATGATGTATAGGGGCTGACGCCTGCCCGGTGCTGGAAGGTTAAGGGGAAGTGTTAGCGTAAGTGAAGCACAGAACTGAAGCCCCAGTAAACGGCGGCCGTAACTATAACGGTCCTAAGGTAGCGAAATTCCTTGTCGGGTAAGTTCCGACCCGCACGAAAGGCGTAACGATTTGGACGCTGTCTCAACAATAGACTCGGTGAAATTGTAGTACCGGTAAAGATGCCGGTTACCCGCAGCAAGACGGAAAGACCCCGTGGAGCTTTACTGCAGCTTGGCACTGGATAATGGTATATCATGTACAGGATAGGTGGGAGACAGAGAAATGAGGACGCCAGTCTTCATGGAGTCGCTGTTGGGATACCACTCTTGGTATAACGTTATTCTAACTATGATGAGTAATCCTGATCTAGGACAATGTCAGGTGGGCAGTTTGACTGGGGCGGTCGCCTCCTAAAGAGTAACGGAGGCGCCTAAAGGTTCCCTCAGCGCGGTTGGAAATCGCGCGAAGAGTGTAAAGGCAAAAGGGAGCTTGACTGCGAGAGGGACACCTCGAGCAGGGACGAAAGTCGAGCTTAGTGATCCGGTGGCACCGCATGGAAGGGCCATCGCTCAACGGATAAAAGCTACCCCGGGGATAACAGGCTTATCTCCCCCAAGAGTCCACATCGACGGGGAGGTTTGGCACCTCGATGTCGGCTCGTCTCATCCTGGGGCTGAAGTAGGTCCCAAGGGTTGGGCTGTTCGCCCATTAAAGAGGCACGCGAGCTGGGTTCAGAACGTCGTGAGACAGTTCGGTCCCTATCTGCTGTGGGCGTAGGAAATTTGAGAGGAGCTGTCCTTAGTACGAGAGGACCGGGATGGACAAACCTCTGGTGTATCAGTTGTTCTGCCAAGAGCACTGCTGAGTAGCTACGTTTGGAAGGGATAAGCGCTGAAGGCATCTAAGCGCGAAGCCCCCCTCAAGATGAGATTTCCCATCCTTAATGGAGTAAGATCCCATGTAGATAATATGGTAATAGGCCTGAGGTGTAAGTGCAGTAATGCATTCAGCTGACAGGTACTAATAGATCGAGGACTTGACCAATGACAAGTTTTCACAAGTGAAAACGTTGGGGTGACAGGCTTTTGCAAAGCAAAATGCCGAGAACCCTAGTGTAAAACTCATGAAAACAATCAAGGTTTAAGACCACAAAAGAACGAAAAAAGGTTAATCTGATATATGCAATTTTGAGTGTGCAAACGAAGTGTTTGCAATGAGTAAGCGCTTCTGAAAACATTCAAAAAAAAGTGTTGACAACTAGTCTGAAAGATGGTAAAATAGTTCTTGCTGACATAGTTAAAAACTAAAAAATGACTTAAACATAAATCCAGTGATGATGGCGGAGGGGCTACACCTGTTCCCATACCGAACACAGAAGTAAAGTCCTCCAGCGTCGATGGTACTTGGCGGGCAGCTGCCTGGGAGAGTAGAACGTTGCTGGTTTATGTTCCAAGGTAGCTCAACGGTGGAGCACTCGGCTGTTAACCGATAGGCTGAGGGTTCGAATCCCTCCCTTGGAGCCATTTTTAGCCGAAGTGGCGGAACTGGCAGACGCACAGGACTTAAAATCCTGCGATCCTTACCGATCGTACCGGTTCGATTCCGGTCTTCGGCACCAAATTTCCAAAACATGAAATGCTATGTATATCGCGGAGTGGAGCAGTTGGCAGCTCGTTGGGCTCATAACCCAAAGGTCACAGGTTCAAATCCTGTCTCCGCAACCACATGGCCCCTTGGTCAAGCGGTCAAGACACCGCCCTTTCACGGCGGTAACAGGGGTTCGATTCCCCTAGGGGTCACCAATAGTTTGTCCGAAACTTTAAAACGGACATATGGGAGTATAGCTCAGCTGGGAGAGCATCTGCCTTACAAGCAGAGGGTCATAGGTTCGAGCCCTATTACTCCCACCATATGGCCTAGTAGTTCAGTTGGTTAGAACGCCAGCCTGTCACGCTGGAGGTCGACGGTTCGAGTCCGTTCTAGGTCGCCATTTTAACAATTTATTAAATTGTTACGAGTAACATGATAGAGTTGCTCATGCATACATTGATAATTATTATTGATGTTTAAGTATCAAATGCCGGTGTAGCTCAATTGGTAGAGCAACTGACTTGTAATCAGTAGGTCGCGGGTTCGAGTCCCATCACCGGCTCCACATTTTATGGAGGGGTTCCCGAGTGGCCAAAGGGGACGGACTGTAAATCCGTTATCAGCGATTTCGAAGGTTCGAATCCTTCTCCCTCCACCAACAACATGCGGAAGTGGCTCAGTGGTAGAGCATCGCCTTGCCAAGGCGAGGGTCGCGAGTTCGAATCTCGTCTTCCGCTCCAATATGCGTTCATAGCTCAACTGGATAGAGCACCGCCCTTCTAAGGCGGGGGTTTGGGGTTCGAGTCCCTATGGACGCACCAATTTTAGTGATGATTTTGGAGAGGTACCGAAGCGGTCATAACGGGGCGGTCTTGAAAACCGTTAGGGTGTGAGCCCACGTGGGTTCGAATCCCACCCTCTCCGCCAATTTACTAAAATCCCATGATTGGGGCGTATAGCTCAGCTGGTTAGAGCGCACGCCTGATAAGCGTGAGGTCGGTGGTTCGAGTCCACTTATGCCCACCATGCCCGGATAGCTCAGTCGGTAGAGCAGGGGACTGAAAATCCCCGTGTCGGTGGTTCGATTCCGCCTCCGGGCACCATTAAAAAGCAGTGATGAAGAATTTCATCGCTGTTTTTTTTATATATTATTATTTAAGTACTTTGTAGAGATCTTTGACAATAGACTGTTGACTTTTGATTTTTAGAATGATAGAATTTTTTTTAAAACATAATAGAAACATATAGAGGATATTATACGAGGCAACAAATGTTATGAGGATCTTTATTTATGAGAAAAATAGAGTATGGAAATAAGGGGATAAAAATAGAGGAGGTATATTGTGTTATTTGAAATTGAAATTGAAGAGTTGAGAAATCAACTAGATCATATAGATGGTCAAATATTTAAATTATTAGAAAAACGTTTTGAGATTACGGATGAAGTTGGTCGATTAAAAAAGACTTATGATCAACCAATTGATCAAATAAGTAGAGAAATTCAAATCAAACAAAATTTAAAGAGTAAATTAGAAGGTTATAAACATCTTGATGAAATTCTAAACTTGTATGAATTGATATTTGATATGAGTAAAAAGTCCCAAAAAAACGTTTAAATATGGGCATTTTATAAAAAAGAATTACAAATATATTAAGAATATAATTCCATATAGGATTAGTTAAAAATAAATAGTATACTGATAATAAATGAACATTAATTTTATATGGGGGCATACATGGAATTCATTCAAACTATCATGACCTACATTCTTGATCTAATCTCAGAAATACGAATTACATATATAATTGATATATTAATTATTGCGTTTGTATTTTATAAAATACTGGGATTTATAAAAGAAACAAGAGCTGAACAGCTCGTTAAAGGGTTTTTAATTATTTTAATTGTATCTAAACTAAGTGAATGGGCTAAGTTATATGCGATTAATTACATTTTACAGAGTACATTTACAATTGGACTGATCGCATTGGTGATTTTGTTTCAGCCAGAACTTAGAAAGGCTTTAGAACACTTGGGACGCAGTCAGATTTTTTTGATGACTAATAGGCGAAATACATTAGACGATTTAAATAAGTCGATTAATGAAATTGTTGATGCTGCAGGCGTTATGTCGAGAAAAAAAATTGGTGCATTAATTGTAATCGAAAGAGCTACTGGTATTAATGATATTATCGAAACAGGTACAGTGACAGATGCACAAATTTCAGCGGATTTACTGATGAATATTTTTTATCCAAAATCACCTTTACATGATGGTGCTGTTGTCATAAAAAATAATCGTTTGATGGCTGCAGGCTGTCTTTTACCTTTATCAGCAAATAAGTATATTAGTAAAGAACTAGGAACAAGACATAGAGCTGCAATGGGGATGACAGAAAGTTCAGATGCAATGATTGTCATTGTGTCAGAAGAGACGGGGCATATTTCAATGGCAGTTGAAGGTAAGTTGCAACGATTCTTAGACACTAAAACATTAAAAGAACTTATGATCACAACTTTGTGTCAAGAGAAGGAGATAAAAGCTGGAGGTGGTATAGATGCCTAATAAGCCCTTAAAATCATTTTCAACTTTACTTCTTAACGGTATTAGATGGATTAGAAATTTACCAAGAGCTTTTTTCACAGTAAATCTTTCGCATAATACTGGTATAAAGTTATTTTCATTGGTACTTGCGATATTATTTTGGGTATACGTGATGGATCAAGTAGACCCCGAAATTTCAAAAGTATTTGAAAATGTGCCTATCCAACTGATTAATCTTCAAGAACTTGATCAGAATAATTTGAAAATAATGAATCAACATGACTATTTTGTAAATGTTGAGGTCGTTGGAAGACGTAACAATGTGATTAATTTGAATTCAAATTCCATATACTTATGGGCGGATATGAGAGGTGTAAAAAAAGGTACAAATACCATTTCGATTAATAAAACAATTAACTCGGAAGCTGTTATGATAAATACAATTTTGCCGAGTGATATTGTCCTTCAGGTAGATCAGATCGTTTCGCTTCCAAAACCTGTGAAGGTGACCTTAACTGGAGATTATGCAACGTCAATTTATCAAGATGCAATGATTGTTAATCCCGATGAGGTTAAAGTAAGTGGTCCTGAGACTATTGTTAACACGGTTGCATACTTGGGTGGCACAATAAATGTTAGTAATATAACGTCAGATATAACAAAAGATATTTCTCTAGTGCCTTATAATTATGATGGCGAAATTGTAAATGGTATTACACTGGATAATAATTATTCAAATGTCTCATTAAGGCTTGGTAAAACTAAAACGGTTGAGCTTCAAGCAATTGTTGATGGAAAGCCAATGGATGAGTATCAGGTTGTTTCATATAAGACAATTCCGTCGAGTATCGTGATTCAAGGTGATGTGGATAAAATAAATAAAATTGATATTATAAATCCAGAAAAGATTACTCTAAAAGGTGATGAAAATGAGACTTACATTATTGAAAAAGATTTAAATCTACCAGAGGGCATTCAGACGACAACGACAAAAGGACCAATTCAAGTTGAAATAGAAATTGAACCGTTACAGACAAAAGAATTTACTTTTGCTGCCAAAGATCTGCCTATAGTAAATCTTCAAGAGAACTTTATGACAGATTTGGCTGAAAGCGAGCAAATGGTGACTGTTAAAATTAAGGATATTGAATCCAAAATTAAGACACTCTCAAAAAATGATATTCACTTATATTTGAACTTCAGTAATGTGGATAAACAAGGTGCCTATAAATTGAAGGTTATTGTCTCTGACCAAGATAATTTCAATGATATAATTGTTGACCCTGTATATATTGATGTCAATGTTGTAGATCAATCAGAAACTAAAGATACTGCGGGTAAACCTGAGGCCACAGAAAATTCTGGGACTACAGGAAGCTCTGAGACAACAGGTAATAAAGATACTCAGTGATCAACCAGCCCAAATTGATATTTTAGATTTATGAGCTATAGCAGGATAATTCATAGGAGCTTTAAGAGATCTCAAAACGAGATGTCTTAGAGCTTTTTTTATGAGGTCATGCTGTTTAATGCTATAATAATATCATATGAAGAGATTATTAATACAAAGTAAGTCTTAGTTGAGGTGAACAGTGGAAAAAGAACTTGAAAAAATATTAGATTCAACTCATGATGCGATGATTGCAATTGATAAACACAATTTGATCACACTTTTTAATAAATCTGCTGAGCGGTTAACAAAGATAAGTGCTGAAGATGCAATTGGTCAACCTGTGGAGATTATTGTAGAGAATACGCGATTACCTGTGGTTCTTGAGACAGGCATATCAGAGCTCAATCAAAAACAGCAATTAAATGACATAACGATTATTACGAATAGAATGCCCATATTAAACGATGATGGTGGCATTATGGGTGCTGTTGCAATATTTAGGGATATTTCTGAACTGATAGAGTTGGCAGAACAAATTACAAATCTTAATCAAATTAGAGAAACTTTAGAAGCTACAATCAATGCAACTCAAGATGCTATTTCAGTGGTAGATTCTGATGGCATCGGTATTTTAATAAATCCTGCTTATACGCGTATGACGGGCTATACAAGTGAAGATATCATTGGCAAAGATTGCACAGTGGATTTGGCAGAAGGGGAAAGCGTTCATTTAGAAGTCCTCAAAACTGGAAAACCAGTAAGAGGAAAGACTTTAAAAGTTGGTCCTAAGAGAAATGATGTTATAGCTGAAGCAGCGCCTATTATAGTCAATGGTATAGTGAAAGGTTCTGTGGCAATAATACATGATTTGACAGAAGTAAATGAGATTTATAGGCAATTGGATCAAGCTAAAAAGATTATTCGAAATCTAGAAGCTAAATACACATTCGAAGATATTATTGGTAACAGTGAAATATTGCATAATGCAATTGAAAAAGCCAAAATTGCAGCAGAAACGCCTGCCACAGTTATTTTAAGAGGTGAAAGTGGAACAGGAAAAGAACTCTTTGCTCATGCCATACACAACGCTTCAAACCGTAAATACGCACAGTTTGTAAGAGTTAACTGTGCAGCGATAAATGAAAATTTATTAGAGAGTGAGCTCTTTGGATATGAGGAAGGTGCTTTTACTGGTGCTTCGAAGGGAGGTAAAATTGGACTCTTTGAAAAAGCCAATGGTGGGACTATTTTCTTAGATGAGATTGGTGAGTTATCTCTAAATACGCAAGCGAAACTTTTAAGGGTGCTTCAAGAGAAGGAAATATTAAGAGTGGGGAGTACAAAACCAATTCCTATAGATGTTAGGATCATTACAGCAACAAATGTGGATCTAGAAAAAGCCATTAAAGAACATCTGTTTAGACAGGACTTGTATTATCGTTTAAATGTAGTGCCTATATATATTCCTGCTCTAAGAGAAAGATTGGAAGATATTGGTTTATTGGTGAAACATTTAATCAATAGATTTAATCAAGAATATGGGCGTAATGTTGAACGTGTTTCTGATTCGGTTCTTGAAATTATTAAATCTTATGATTGGCCTGGCAATGTTAGGGAACTTGAAAACTTTGTGGGGAGGGCGATGATCAATATTAGGATGCATGAATATCTATTAACAGCACTTCATTTGCCTCAACTGAGTACGGGAATTACAAATGTGAATCACAATTTTGGGGAAGCTGTTCATAAAATTGAGATGCTTGGTTCTGATAATACACTGGAACATCGCGTTTTAGCCTTTGAGAAGTTTTATATTGAGACCATACTTGAAAAAAACAATGGTAACCGGGAAGCGACAGCAAAAGAGCTGGGCATATCTCTAAGAACCTTATATTATAAACTTAAAAAACTTAATCAAGATATGGATAGTGATAAGTAGTTTGAAAAAGGAGTGCAAATGTTTGCACTTACAAAAAAATAATGCAATTAGTTGCATGCTAACATTTGCACCTAAAGATTGATTTATAATAAATCAGTCTTTTTTTTTTGCTTATTTTATCAGATTTCTAATTTGAGAATATTTGTAATGCGCCTATGGTAGGTCTTACAGAGCGTGCATATAATTTAATTAAATTCAACTATAAATGGGGTGTATTGGCATCATCCTTGCGTAATTATTAGGTGAGAGATTATTAAAGAAAGTTGGAGGTATCAAATTGGAAAGGAAATATGTCTTAGTGATTAATCCTGGATCAACGTCAACTAAAATTGCTGTATACGAAGGATATGAGAGAAAAGCTCAAGAAAATTTAGCGCATGAGACTTCAGAGATCGAAAAATATGAAAAAGTAACAGATCAGTACGAATATAGAAGAGATATGATTGTTAAATGGCTTGTAGATGAAAACTATGATCCTTCTAAATTAATAGCTGTTGTAGGTAGAGGTGGTTTACTTAGACCAATGCCAAGTGGCACTTATAAAGTAACAAAACCAATGATTAATGATCTTATTATTGGCATTCAAGGAGAGCATGCTTCAAATCTAGGGGGAATGATTGCAGGCGCAATTGCTGAATCTGAAGGCATTGAAGCTTATATAGTTGATCCAGTTGCTGTGGATGAGTTTGATGATGTGGCCAGAGTTTCTGGAATGCCGCAAATTATACGCAGATCACTTGTACACGCACTTAATATTAAAGCAATTGCACATAGTGTCGCAAATGATAAAAAAGTTAAGGTAGAAGATTTAAACCTTGTAATTGCACATCTTGGTGGCGGCATTTCTGTGGTGCCGTTATTAAAAGGTAGAATGCTTGATGCAAACAATGCCAATGAGATGGGCCCATTTTCGCCAGAAAGAACAGGTGGATTGCCTGTGGGAGATGTGGCAAAACTTTGTTTTTCAGGTGAATATACGTATGCTGAGCTTAAGAAAAAGCTTAGAGGTAAAGGTGGTATGACGGCGTACCTTGGCACAAATGACGCAAGAGAAGTTTTAAAGATGATTGAAAATGGTGATGAAAAAGCTAAATTAATCTTTGAGGCTATGGGATATCAGATTGCTAAAGAGATTGGCGCTATGGCGACTGTTCTTCAAGGGCAAATTGATGCCATTGTACTCACAGGTGGTGTGGCGTATTCTAAGTACTTAACGGATTACATTAAAGAGCATGTGGCATTTATAGCACCTGTTATTTTAAAACCAGGTGAAGACGAAATGCAAGCCTTAAATGAAGGTGTTCAGCGTGTAATCAATGGTGAAGAAGTAGCTAAAATATATGAAGAAGAGGTTGTAATCAATGATTAAAAATTTTGATGAGTTATTAAATATTGCGATGAGCAAAGGTCCAAAGATTGTTTCAGTAGCATGTGCACAAGATGATGATGTTTTAAAAGCCATTAAGGTTGCTTATGAAAAAGGCATTATAAAAGGGATTTTAGTTGGAGATGTGCCTAAAATTGAAGTAATTGCAAAAGAAATTGAGTTAGATCTATCAAGTTTTGAATTAATTCATATAGAAGATATGGCAGAAGCATCTTTAAAAGCAGTTGAGCTTGTATCAACAGGTAAAGCAGATCTCGTTATGAAGGGACTTGTGGATACTGCGGTTATTTTAAAAGCAGTATTAAATAAAGAAGTGGGTCTTCGAACTGGAAACGTTTTAAGCCATGTGGCTGTGTTCGATATTCCAACTTACCATAAAATCTTAACTGTGACGGATGCGGCAATGAATATTGCACCAGATCTTAAAGCGAAGAAACAAATTGTAGAGAATGCATTAGTGGTTACAAGAGCACTTGAAATAGAACTACCAAATGTCGGTATTATCGCTGCAAAAGAAAAAGTAAATCCTGCTATGCCAGCAACTGTCGATGCTGGAGAACTTGTTAGAATGAACCAAGAAGGTGAGATAACAGGTTGTAAAGTTGGGGGGCCATTTGCACTTGATAATGCGATTTCAAAAGAAGCGGCTAAAATCAAAGGCATCAAAGATCCTATGGCAGGTGATGTAGACATTATTGTTGGACCAACTATTGAAGCCAATAATATTCTTTATAAAGCACTTAACTTTCTTGCCAATGCAAAATCTGCAGGGATTATTGTAGGGGCGAAAGCACCAATTGTATTAACTTCTAGAGCAGATTCTGATGAATCCAAATTAAACTCAATTGCTTTAGGTGTGTTAATGTCAGCAATCTAAAGAGATTTAAAAATTTGCAAGCTCAAAATATGGGTTTGGATTGATGAATGATAAACAAGATATACGGTGAGGATAGGAGAGAAAATATGGAAGCTTTTAGAATACTCGCAATTAATCCGGGATCTACATCTACTAAAATTGCAATTTATGATAATGAAAAAGAAGTATTTGAAACTACAATTAGACATTCAAATGAAGAAATTGAACCTTTTGATAAAATTTTTGACCAATACGATTTTAGAAAAAATGTGATTTTAAATACTTTGAATGATAATGGCATCAATTTAACAAAATTGAATGCAGTTGTGGGGCGTGGCGGCTTATTGAAGCCAATAAAAGGTGGTACGTATGCTGTTGATGCACAAATGCTTGAAGATTTAAAAGTAGGTGTACTTGGTGAACATGCATCAAATTTAGGCGGTATTATAGCGAGTGAAATCGCTGGACAACTTAATATTCCAGCATTTATAGTAGATCCAGTAGTTGTGGATGAAATGAAAGCAGTTGCAAGAATTTCAGGTATGCCTGAAATTGATAGAAAGTCAATTTTTCATGCACTCAATCAAAAGGCTGTTGCCAGAAGATATGCAGATGAAAATCATAAAAAATACGAAGACGTTAACGTAATCGTTGCTCATCTTGGTGGCGGTATTTCTGTAGGTGCTCATGAAAAAGGTAGAGTCATTGATGTCAATAATGCACTTGATGGCGAAGGTCCTTTTTCACCAGAGAGAACAGGTGGCTTACCTGTAGGCGATTTCTCTAAGCTCTGTTTTTCAGGAGAGTATTCACATGCTGATATCAAAAAAATGATTAAGGGTAAAGGTGGCTTAGTAGCTTATCTTGGATCTAATGACGGTCGTGAGATCGTTAAAATGATAGAAGATGGCGACAAAAATGCTGAATTGATATTTAAAGCAATGGCTTACCAAGTCTCTAAAGAAATTGGAAGCTGTGCAACCGTATTAAAAGGTAAAGTAGATGCTGTTATCTTAACGGGTGGTCTTGCATATGGTGAAGGTCTTACAAATTGGATTAAAGAGAGTGTTGGGTTTATAGCGGATGTTGTCATCTATCCTGGTGAAGATGAAATGAGCGCACTTGCACTTGGTGGCCTAAGAGTCTTACGAGGTGAAGAAGAAGCACAGAAATATTTATAGGCGTTCTTTGTTGAAACTTTAAAATATAGAAAAGTGGTATGGTGAAATGAATATGGAACTAAAAAAGGATAAGAGGATTCGCATTATTATAGGCCATTATGGTAGTGGTAAAACAGAATTTGCAGTTAATTATGCTTTGGCACTTAGAAATGAATGCGAGCATGTAACCTTATGCGATTTAGACATTGTAAATCCATATTTTCGTTCAAGAGAAAAAGCGGAAATGCTAGAGGAAAATGGTATCAAAGTCATAAGTGGTGCAAGAGGTCATCATGCAAATTTGGATATACCAATGGTTTCCGCAAATATTTTAACCCCTCTTCAAACTGAGCATGAACAAGTTATATTGGATGTTGGTGGTGATGCCGTAGGTGCACGAGCCCTTGCAAGGTTTAAAGCGTATTTTGAAGAAGGTCAATATGATATGTTTTGTGTAGTCAATGCATATAGAGAACAAACACAAGACTTAATGGGTGTTATGCATCATATTAGAACGATTGAAGACACCATAGGTGTTAAGGTGACGGGTCTGATAAATAATACTCACCTATTAAGAGAAACATCTGTAGAAGATGTTCTAAAAGGTCAAGCATTAGTTGTGGAAGTGTCAAATAAACTCAATATTCCCATCAAATACGTCAGTTCCTTGGAAAAGGTTACCCGCCAATTACCAGAGGATATTGAAGGTGAAAAATTCCCAATTCAGATGATTATGAGGGAAGAATGGATGTAAATTTGAAACTTCCACACATTAAAAGAAATGGAGGTTGGCGATAGTGGCTGCTAAAGGTAAAGTTACGTTCAACGAAGATATTTGTAAAGGCTGTGGTCTTTGTACGACAGCGTGTCCTGTGAAAATTGTCACATTGGATACGAAGAAAATTAACGTTAAAGGGTATCACCCAGCAACAGTAATTGAACTAGATAAGTGTATTGGATGTGCAAACTGTGCAATGATCTGTCCTGATTCTGTTATCACAGTTGAAAGATTCTAATAACTAAGCAATTAAGTAACTAAGGGAGGTTAAACTAAATGGCTAAGGTATTAATGAAAGGTAATGAGGCAATTGGTGCTGCCGCAATTAAAGCGGGCTGTAAATATTTCTTCGGATATCCAATTACACCTCAAAATGAATTACCAGAGTATATGTCAAGAGAAATGCCTAAAAATGGCGGTGTCTTTTTACAAGCAGAAAGTGAAGTCGCTGCAATCAATATGGTATATGGTGCAGCAGGTGCAGGTGCTCGTGTAATGACATCTTCATCTTCACCAGGGATTGCACTTAAACAAGAAGGTATCACTTATATAGCAGGCGCTGAGCTTCCATGTGTCATCGTCAATATCGTTCGTGGCGGCCCTGGACTCGGTGGTATTCAACCTGCTCAATCCGACTATAACCAAGTAACCCGTGGTGGTGGAAATGGCGATTACAAATTATTGGTTTATGCGCCAGCGAATTTACAAGAAATGGTTGATTTAATGCAAGAAGCATTTGATGCGGCTGATTATTATAGAAACCCAGTTATGATGGTGGGTGATGGTATGATTGGTCAAATGATGGAACCAATTGAATTCAAAGAAAGTAAATCTAGATTTGAATTACCAGCTAAAGATTGGGCATCCGTTGGAACAAAAGGTAAAAGAAAACCTAACATCATTAACTCGCTTGCACTTGATCCAGCAGAACTTGAGAAACACAATCAGAAACTTCAAGCGAAATATGACATGATGAAAGAAAAAGAAGTCAAATACGAAACTTACAATATGGAAAATGCAGAGGTTGTTATCGTAGCTTATGGTACAACATCGAGAATTGTAAGAAACGCGATTATAGATTTAAAAGAGCAAGGTATTAATGTTGGTCTTATTAGACCGATCACATTATGGCCTTTCCCTGAAAAAGCCTTTGATGAAGTGCCAGCAGATTGTAAATCTTTATTATCTGTTGAGATGTCAATGGGTCAAATGGTAGATGATATTAAAATTGCTTCTAATGGAAGATGGCCAGTGAGCTTCTACGGAAGAGCTGGTGGTATGATTCCAACACCAGAAGGAGTAATGGAAAAAGTTAAAGAATTAGTTGGAGGTGCAAAATAATGTCAGTTGTATTTCAAAAAACTAAAGGCTTAACCGATAAGCAAACGCATTATTGCCCAGGTTGTACACATGGGATCATTCATAGATTAGTTGCAGAAGTTTTAGAAGAATTAGATGTATTAGGCGATTCTATAGGCGTTGCACCAGTTGGCTGTTCAGTACTTGCTTATGAATATTTCAATTGTGATATGCAAGAAGCTTCTCATGGTAGAGCACCTGCTGTTGCAACTGGTATTAAGAGAGTTCATCCTGATAAAGTGGTATTCACATATCAAGGTGACGGTGACTTAGCTTCAATTGGTACTGCTGAAATCGTACATGTAGCACATAGGGGTGAAAAAATAACCACTATTTTCGTGAACAATGCGATTTATGGTATGACTGGTGGTCAAATGGCGCCAACGACTTTAATTGGTCAAAAAGCAACCACTGCACCGCTTGGAAGAACAGTTGAACATTCAGGTATGCCTTTACAAGTATCTGAAATGTTATCTACAATTCATGGTGCTGCATTTGTAGAAAGAGTTTCTGTGGACTCACCTACGAATATTAGAAAAGCAAAAAAAGCCATTAAAGAAGCATTTGAATGTCAATTAGCTGGAAAAGGCTTCTCAATCGTTGAAGTATTATCAACTTGTCCAACTAACTGGGGGCTTACACCTATAAATGCTTTAAAATGGTTACAAGACAACTTGATTCCTTACTATCCATTAGGAAACTTTAGAAGACCAGAGGAGGTAAAATAAGATGTTAAACGAAAAAATTATTTGCGCTGGTTTTGGTGGTCAAGGGGTTATGCTCATAGGGCAGTTAATTTCTTATGCAGGAATGCTTGAAGGGAAAGAAGTTTCTTGGTTACCGTCATATGGGCCTGAAATGCGTGGCGGAACTGCGAATTGTAGTGTAATGGTTTCTGAAAGAACAATAGGATCACCTGTAATTACAAATGATGCAACGACTGCTATTGTAATGAATTTACCATCCCTAGATAAATTTGAAAGTGATGTTGCTACAAAAGGTAATCTTTTAATCAACAGTTCACTTATTGAAAAAAAAGCATCAAGATCTGATATTACTGCATATTATGTACCTGCAAATGAAATTGCAGTTGAACTTGGTAACTCAAGAGTGGCTAACATGGTTATGTTAGGTGCGTATCTTGAACTTACAAAAATAGTAGAAGTAGATTCTGTAATGAAAGCACTTAAGAAAATCTTTGGCGAAGGTAAAGCTCACCTACTAGATGTAAATCAAGTGGCACTCCAAAAAGGTGCAGAAGTATTAAAATCTTAAGAATATTGTATACAGAGACCTGTCAATAAGGATCTAATATATAAATTTCCATTAAAAACAGCCAAAATAGTAGGATAAATCAGAGGTATAACTTTGATTTATCCTATTATTTTATTTTTAAAGCGCAGAAGAAAGGGGTATTAGCGTAATATGTTTTTAATATGATTATTGTATACATAAGGATTGAGATAAATAAAGAGATATGAGATAATAAGAAAGCGAGATTTTGTTAATTGGGGGAATTATGAGTGATTTTTTAAGGGCATTATTATTGATCTTTATCGCTGAAATGGGGGATAAGACACAAATAATGGCAATGGCGTTTGCCACAAGATATAAAGTAAATCAAATCCTATTAGGGGTTGCAATTGGTTCTTTTGCGAATCATGGAATTGCGATACTATTAGGCTCTTTGTTGAATAGATTTATACCGATTGATGCACTTCAACTGATTGCGGGTGTGTTATTTATTTCGTTCGGATTGTTGTCCCTCTCTATAGTTGAGGAAGAAGAAGCCAAGCAAAGT
Source organism: uncultured Fusibacter sp. (assembly GCA_965140735.1). Lineage (GTDB taxonomy): Bacteria > Bacillota > Clostridia > Peptostreptococcales > Acidaminobacteraceae > Fusibacter_A. The sequence goes on from OZ223306.1 coordinate 4,370,216, forward strand.
TTAAAAAAGTATGGTGCTGTGATTACAGTAGGGATTGCATTTTTCTTGGGAGAATTAGGCGATAAAACACAACTTACTGCAATGACACTTGCAACAGATGCGATTAATCCTGCATTTACTTTAATGGGAACCGTTCTTGGTATGATTGTAGTGAGTTCTGTTGGAATCTTTGTAGGGGCTAAAGTGGGAGATCGCATTCCGGAGCATTTGATCAAATTTGGCTCGTTTCTTTTCTTTATGTTCTTTGGACTAAATAAGATTTTTACATCACAGTATGTTCAGAGTATGGGCATGACTTTTATGGCATTGCTCGTATTTATGATCAGTATATTGACTATATTTAGATTTATGATTTTTAGTAGACAATTGAAAGAAGTTTCGGTATCTGCCCTAAAACATAAAGCTCAAGATTTGAAGCTTTATCGAGAACGTATTTTAGAAAATGTCAACGAACTGTGCAAAAATTGTGAGGTTTGTAAAGAACAACAATGTTTAGTGGGGTATATGAAAGATTTATTGTCGCAGAAGATGGATACTGAAGCCATAGATCCTGTGTTTATAGAAGCACTTTATGACGATCATTTTGATGCTTGTCAAGCAGAGCGTATATTGAAACTTTTAAAAGAATATTTTGATAAATATCCTGAGGAAAATAGGGTTAATATTGAACTTATTAATATTGAGAAAGTCCTTAATAAGATTATAGAGAGAGATCTTATTAAGTTTTAAGGCATATTAGATATGCGTAACTGTTAGCAGAGCGTGACAGGTTTGGATTATAAGATTTGAAGAAACGACAAAAAGTAAGGTGAGGTAATTAAGTGGGAAGATTATTCGGAACAGACGGCGTTAGAGGCATTGCTAACAAAGAACTAACAATAGAACTTGCAATGCAATTAGGACAATGTGGGGCATATGCCATCACAAAAGGAAAGCAGAATGCAACTATAATTGTGGGTAAAGATACGAGAATATCAGGAGATCTTTTAGAATCTGCATTGATTGCTGGCATATTATCAACAGGCTGTAACGTGCTTAAAGTAGGTGTTATTCCAACCCCTGCTATTGCGAAATTAATCAAAAAAATGGATGCAGATGCGGGCGTTATGATTTCAGCATCCCATAATCCAGTGGCTTTTAATGGTATCAAATTTTTTAATCACTTGGGTCTCAAATTATCTGATGACCTTGAAGATGAAATAGAAAGTCTGATTGAAAGTGATCATGCGATAGATTTACCGCAAGGTCTTGATCTTGGAAGTGTGAAGGACTATCCTCATGCTGAGGACGATTATATTGAATACGTATTATCAACGCTCAAAGGCATGACTTTTGAAGGCATAAAAATTGCCATGGATTGTGCAAATGGGGCAGCCTTTGATGTGGCACCGAGAACTTTCAATAAATTAGATGCAAAAGTTTATTCAATTCACCATGAACCAGATGGGACCAATATAAATGAAAACTGTGGTTCGACACATTTGGGAGATCTTCAAAAGTTTGTTAAAGTAGTAGGGGCAGATGTGGGGCTTGCATTTGATGGAGATGCAGATCGATTACTTGCTATAGATGAAAACGGTGATGTTGTAGATGGCGATAAGATTATGGCAATCTGTGGCAAATATCTCAACGATGAAAATGAACTTTCAAAATCAACTGTTGTTTCTACTGTTATGAGCAATTTAGGCTTTGACATTGCCCTAAAAGAGAATGGCTTAAAGACAATTAAGACAAAAGTAGGCGATAGATATGTTCTTGAGGAAATGCTTAAAAATGGTTATGAACTCGGTGGAGAGCAATCAGGACATATAATATTTTTAAAACATAATACAACAGGAGACGGCTTATTAACGGCAGTTCAGCTTATCAGAGTCATGAAAGCAACTGGTAAAAAACTTTCTGAACTCGCAAGTCTTATGAATGTATATCCACAAGTTCTTAAAAATGCTAAAGTCTCAAATTTAAAAAAAGAGCATTATATGGATGATCCTATTATTTCTGAAAAAGTCAAAGAAGTTGAAACTGCATTTCATGGTAATGGTAGAGTACTTATTAGACCCTCTGGAACTGAACCACTTGTTCGAGTTATGATTGAAGGTAAAGATCAAGAAGAGTTAGAAAGTGTTGCTGGTATGCTTGTTAGTTTAATTGAAAAACAATTAAATTGATAGGACGTCAAAATATGAAATGTTTCGATCTACATGCGGATATATTTTATGACCTCACAAATCAAAATTTAAATGGACACAAGGATACTTTTAACAGTAGGCATTATGAGAAAATGAAAGCAGGTCATATTGGGGGTTCTATTTTCGTCGTATGGAATGATGCCCAATCAAATGTTCAACCAGCAGATTTTCTAAACTATGCCTTTGATCAGATTCAGCGTGAAAGAAATGATCCTAAATCTAATATGAAGGTTGTTTTGGAGAGTCAGTCGCTAACAGAAAAATGGCAAGAAGATGAAATCGCTGTCATTATAGGGATTGAAGGTATTGAAGCCTTTGGGGATTCAATTATGCCATTGGACGATTACTATGAAAAAGGTCTTAGACATGTTGGCTTGACATGGAATGAGCAAAATGCTTTTGCAACAGGCGTTAACGGCGATCTGGAGAGAGGCTTAACTTTGCTCGGTAGAAGAATGGTCTCTAAAATTCAAGATAACAATATGGTTTTAGATTTGGCACACTTGAATGAACGCAGTTTCTGGGATGTGCTCAAATGCAATCATAAACCGGTAATGGTATCACATGCAAATGCATATGCGCTGTGCCCACATAAGCGAAATTTGAAAGATGAACAAATCAAAGCCATTGCAGAGCAGGGCGGGATTGTTGGATTGGCATCAGTAGGGGCGTTTTTAAATCAAGATATGTCTAATCGCAATCTTGAAGTCTTTATTGAGCATATCATTCATATGGTTGATCTTGCAGGCATAGAGACCGTTGCGTTGGGATTTGATTATTGTGACTACATTCATAAAAATTATGTTGGTGTAGAGGGGCTTGAGGATATATCTAAGACCACGAATCTAATAGAGGCGCTTAGTAGAAAAGGCTTTACGCCTTCTGAAATAAAAAAAATTGCACATGAAAATGCATTTAGATTTATAAAGAGCACTGGATTTTAACCAGTGCTCTTTTTTAAAATGTAGCATACCAATCTGCAATTTCATTTGACACTTGATCAATGCTTAAAACTTCAAACTGTTTTGCATAATTATGTTTGATAATACTTTTTCTATAGAGGGGATCATAATATTCTAATAGAAGTCTTTCAGCAATTTTAGCATAATCCTTTTGTTGGATTAAAGCTTCTAAATCTTCTAAAAAAGCTTTGCTTACATAGACACTTAATTTGATTAAAGCCTTGCGTAACTGCGAATCAAAGTTGTCACAAAGAGAGTAATCTTTTACAAGAAGGTCGACTCTAAATTCAATGGATGCATTTAATAATGAATGTATGCCATCTTGGATACAGTTATAAAGTGGCTGTGGCATGAAAACGGGACCGATGCGTTTGCTTTCAGACTCTACAAAACAGTATTTATCTTTTGACCTAAATATTTTTTCAAAGATTAGATTTTCAAAGTTTTGTTGGGTTTGTAATTTTTCTATACCAATGTGGCCAAGATGAGAGCCTTTATGCATAGCAAGGCCTTCTAAATCTAACACAGGGAGATTTTTAGAAGCTAGCGATTTGAGCACATGTGTTTTGCCAACGCCTGATAATCCGTGTATCACAAGCATTTTAGGATAAAAATTAGGATCTGATAAATGCTCTAAAACCATTTGACGATAACTTTTATACCCGCCTTGTAACCAAGAAACGGATATACCAATACCTTTTAATAATAAGGCAATAGAAGTACTTCTGTAGCCACCTCTTGAGCAATAAAAAACAATCTTTAAATCAGGATTTTCAGCGATGACTTCATGAATTGAATCAAAATAAATCATGAGCTTTTGTGATACGAATTCTAAACCTTTTCGACGTGCTGCATCAACAGATGTATTTTTATATAGATCACCAACAATATGGCGCTCATTGTTATTTAAGATGGGTAAATTCTTTGCGTTTGGAATATGACCTTTTTCATATTCTGCTTCAGACCTCACATCAATATAATAACAGTCCAAATCGCATGGATCATAAGGAATTGCTTTATACATAGACACCTCTTTAACAAATTTTAAAGACCTCAATTTATTCTAACATATAATGTTTTAATCTACTAGAGAGCAAGTTATTCATCTTTTTCAAGGAGTGTAAAGTTCGACACGTGATTATTAAGTTTGATACTGCTTTTATAGAGTGTGCTAATTTGGTGTTCAATACTTTTCATGGCAAGTGTATGGCTCTCTATGGCGATAACGACTTCTTTAGCAGATAAAGCAGTGGACTCAGAATGTGAAATTGTCTTTGCAAGTGATTCTGTGATGACATTTTTTCTGTTAGCGATGCCATCGATAACAAGCATGAGTTGTTCAGTTTTTTCAGAGACGTCAACGAGAGCATCAATAGCAGAATCACAGTGCAGAATCACATCTTCAATTGAAAAATCAAGTGTACTTGTGATATTTCGAGTAGAATCAAGTGATTTTCCAATCTCTAAAGTATAATCATAAATCTGATAAATAAATTGATGACTTTTTTCTAAAAGTACAGATAATTCGGGTTGTACCCTCTTTAAGGAAGGTGTTTTAGTGAGATCAGTAATTGAGTCTTGAATGGGGATGAGGTTGGCTACACAAACACTTAAATCATCAAAACTTTGAATAATCGTTCGAATTGATAACTCAGATACAATTGCATTTTGTACTAATAAATCAAGTGCATCATGAGCTGAGGCCATTGTTTTCGTAGTGATACTCAACCGCGTTGTGACATCTATCGAAGTGTCAAGCATCTGATCTATTTTAGTGCCAATAGATTTTGACAAAAAAAGTGCATTTTGAGTTTCATCAACTTGTATGTGTGCATCTTTAGAAATTGTTTGAATAATAGTCCTAATTTCATCTACGGCATTACTACCTTTAGATGTATCATCAGCTAAAACTGAAGTTGAGTCGTGAATAGTAGCTGTAATACGTGTTATATTTTGAATAAGTTTTGAAAGACTTGTTTTCATTTTATTAAATGCGTAAATACTTTCAGCAATTTCGTCAGAACCTTTTGTACTGATAGGGCTATTAAAATTACCAAAAGAAACTTCTAATATATTTTGATAGAGCAATTCAAGAGGTAGAAGTGACCGCTTTATAATCAAAAATAATATAACAGATATAACAACAGTTGATGTAAAAAGCATGATGTGTGTTAATACTAAAGCTGTTTTTAAAGGTTTCATAAGTGTGCTATTGGTATTATTTATAATCAAATACCAATTGTATTCAGGTAGTTTTTTATAGTAAAAAGTATGTTTTTGTGAGGTATTAAGCATGCCCTTAGATGAATCGGTACTTGAAAGCTGATGACTCAACAAAGGGTCATATTCTTGAAGGTGATTATGACTTAATGCAGAGGCCTCAGTCGTTATTAAGATATTTAAGTCCTGATCTAAAAGAATATAGTTTTCTCGAATATCATCAAAGGGAAAATCCTCAAGTTTAAAATTGACACTTACAAGCCCTATGATTTTGTCTGATGTTCTGACAGGTGTTAAAACACTGAAAATATAGTCCCCACTGTTAGCATCAATATATGTAGATGACACAGTAGTTTTATCATGTTGAAGCGTATAGGCATACCAAAAATAGATATCGCCTTTATTGTCAAGATCAATATCACTAAGTATGGAACCATCTTGATAAAAGATTTCCTTTCTATTTTTAGACCAAACAGAAATAGAGCGTATATCATTGTCTTCAGAAATATAGAGATTCATATCATTTAATAGAGTTGTATAGCCATCAATCGTCTGAAGGGAATGATTTTTATTAAGATAGCCAGTTTTAGTAAGGAATTGTGATAAGTTTGGATTTTTGGACATGAGTTCACAAATTACAATCTTATTTTCAATAAAATACTCTAAATAGGCCTGTACATGGTCTAAATCATCATGGGTAATTTGATCGATACTTTCATTTATGTTGGACTGAATGGCAGCATTTAAGTAAAAAATGATAAAAAAAGTTGAAACTAACAGCAATATAAATGTGATTAGACTAATTTTAGTAGAGAATCTATGTACAAATTTCAATTTCATGAGAGCCTCCTCAACGTAAACGTCACAAATAGTATACCCTTAACTTATTCACAAAATCTTAAACTTTGCATTATAATTATTGTGATATAATTATAAAAAGAGGATCAATAATTATTGTGTTTGATCAAATATGGTTTGTATAACAGGGATATGGGTAAATAATATACGCAGATAGAACGCTGAACTAGTTGAAAGGTTGTGAATAATTATGAGATTAATACACATTAATGAAGTTAATCCTGGTATCAAAATTGCTAAACCAATTTATGATTCCAAGTTAGCATTATTGGTTCAAAAAGATACTGTTTTAAGCAGCACTCTGATTGAAAAATTGAAACAAATAGATATTAGACATGTTTATATAGAAGATGATATTTCAAAGGGGATAGTCCTTGAACCTATGATTTCAGATACTCTAAAATTACAAGCGATTACGATGATGAAAATGATTTATGAACTTCATGATCAAGGCAATGACGAGAAACCAAAACAAGTTCGAGAAGAACATATCAGATCATTACGAGCGATAATTGATGATATAATTTCTGAAATATACAGTCAATACGACAAGAAATACTACAGCACTGAATTAATGGGTGCTGAAATGTATCATTATGATCATGCAGTGGAAGTCATGATCCTTTCTATGCTGATCGGGAAGAAGATGGGTATTGATAGAGAGCGGTTGTTAAAGCTTGGTATGGGTGCTATTTTATCTGACGTCGGAAAATCCAAGGTACCAGATCATATTCTCAACAAAAAAGGTAAACTCGAACCTTCAGAGTTTGAACAGATGAAGAAACACGTAGAGTATGGTTATGATATGGTTAAAGAATTAGTTGAGCTATCCCCACTATCAAGACAAATCATACTTCTACATCATGAAAAACTAGATGGCTCTGGATATCCCAATGGTTTTATTTCAGATCAGATTCCATTGCTCGCGAGAATTGTGACTATATGTGATATTTTCAGTGCAATTGTTTCAGATAGAACCTATAATAATAGAATTTCTGTGGATGTTGCAGTTGAAATTTTGCGTTCAGCAGCACCTGTTAAATTGGATTCAGATATCATTAACTATATGCTTCAAATTGTAGATATGTATCCGCCGGGAACACTTGTGGAGCTCAGCACGGGACAGTACGCTATTGTTATTGATAATAATTTAAGCGCACCAACACGTCCTATTTTAAGAATTCTGAGTGAGGATCAATATTCAGAAGTCAATATGATGAAAGATTTAACCCTATTTATAAAAAAAGTTGTTTCTAGACTCCCTAATAGCTAATATTAGATGTCCATATTTTAGAGGAAGCATTAGCCGCTGATTGTGAAATCTTATTCTTTGCAACTAAAAGCGGCCGATTTGCTTTTAGTTGTAAGCTTAAAAACCGTATGTTATAATAGCAGTGGAAGGGAGGGGATAATATGATACGCCTTAAAACTTAATACAAGCGCCAGAACTGTTTACAGTTGACGAGGGCGAGGTTAATCGAAAATTCGGCGGGTGCCTCGCGGTGTAATCAACACCGTAAATACCATACAAATCTCCAGAGCGATTTGGAAGACAAAATTGGTAGGTTGATTTAAAACTATAAGTGCGTCTATAAGCATCCTAATAGGGTGTTTTTTTGTTACCCAAAAATCAAAAAAATTAGAAATTGAGTAGATTTAGATGAGTTATTACAGAATAGAGTACAGTAAACTAATAAATAGACAAAGGAGCATACAATTATGTGTGGAATAGTAGGTTATATAGGCAGCAACAATGCGTTACCTTACTTAATGGAAGGGTTATCTAAACTAGAATATAGAGGTTACGATTCAGCGGGAATTGCAATCAATTTAGATCATGAAATAAAAGTATTCAAGTCAGAAGGTAGATTAAAGAATCTACAGGATTCTTTGGACATGAAAATGGACACCATCCTTGGGATTGGACATACAAGATGGGCAACTCATGGTGCACCGTCTGATGTAAATGCACATCCTCATACAAATGAAAACAGTACAATTGCAGTAATACACAATGGGATTATTGAAAATTACATGGAAATCAAGGAGTGGCTTATAAATGATAAAAAGGTCGTTTTTAAATCAGAAACGGATACAGAAGTTATTGCACACTTGATAGACTACTACTATGAAGGGGATCTTTTAAAGGCAGTTAATAAGGCTATTGAAAAAATGGAAGGTGCTTATGCGATCGGTGTTATCGCAAAGGGAGAACCAGATCGCCTAATTGCAGTAAGAAAAGATAGTCCGTTAATTGTTGGACTCGGTGCTGGAGAGAACTTCATTGCCTCAGATATTCCGGCACTTTTAAAGTATACGCGAGATATTCTGTTGATTGAAAATGATGAAGTCGTAGAGCTTTCTAAAGACAAAGTGACAATTTATAATGCATTTGGACAAAAAGTTGAGCGTGAAATTTATAATGTGACTTGGGATATGGAATCCGCTGAAAAAGAAGGTTTTGAACATTTCACATTAAAAGAGATTCATGAGCAACCAAAAGGTGTTAAAGAAACTTTTATGCGCCGATTGGATAAGAACTCCAATATTGTATTAGAAGGTATTTCCATAACTGCGGAAGATCTAAAGAAAATTAACAAGATTTATATTGTAGCTTGTGGCACTGCATATCATGCAGGCTTAGTCGGCAGACGTGCTTTTGAGACACTTGCAAAGATTCCTGTAGAATGTGATGTGGCATCAGAGTTTAGATACAGAGATCCTTTTATAGATGAGCATACGCTTTTTATAGCGGTATCACAGTCAGGTGAAACATTAGATACGCTTCAATCACTTAGAGAAGCTAAGCGAAAGGGTGCTAGAGTTTTAAGTATTGTCAATGTCGTTGGAAGTTCTGTATCGAGGGAATCAGATGATATTTTCTATACATGGGCAGGACCAGAAATTGGTGTTGCATCCACTAAAGCATTTACAACACAGTTAACGGCTTTCTACTTAATTGCACTTCATTTTGCTAAATTAAATGGCAATATGAGTGACGAAAGCATTAAAGCGTTTGTAGATGAACTTAAAGTGATGCCAGAAATGATCCAGTCTATTTTGGATCAAAGTGAAAAAATACAAGAATTAGCAGCACGTCAATTCAACAATGAAAAAGTATTTTTTATGGGCAGAGGTATAGATGCTGATTTAGCACTAGAAGGATCATTGAAGCTTAAGGAAATTTCCTATATAAATTCATTTTCTATAGCAGCAGGTGAGCTGAAACACGGTACGATTGCCTTAATTGAAGACAATACTTTTGTAGTATCCCTTGCAACACAAGATAAACTATATGAAAAGATGGTTTCTAATATTAAAGAAGTCAAAGCAAGAGGGGCGCATGTTTTTGCGATTGCTAAAGCAGGAAAGAGAGCGATTGAAAAATCTGCAGATGAAGTCTTTTATATTCCAGAGACACTGGATTTATTGACACCAATTCTTGCGGTTATTCCGCTTCAGATGCTTGCTTACTACATTTCTGCAATTAGAGGAAATGATGTGGATAAGCCAAGAAACTTGGCTAAATCAGTAACTGTTGAGTAGAGTGTATATAGGCTTTTCTGGTACAAAATTAAGAATATAAAATAAAAAATGAGTTCGTCTATGAAGCAGACCTATAAAAGGTGGCTTTATAGAGAACTCTTTTTTTATCAAAATTATAGTTATAATGAATATTTATATTTTAAAAGTCAATTTTGCCCATATTGAATTGATTTAGATCTGAACAGGACATTAATATAAAGTTGTTTTTTCCCAAAACACCTAAATGTGAAAAAATTTCTACTGGAATAAACAGCCCATTCTTAGTTTTAAAGACAGAAATGTCATGAACGTGCTTTTTATGAATCAGTTTACGAAGTCTTAGAGCAGATACACTAGATTGTAACTCAAATGCTTTTGGACCAACAAAGTTACAAAGTTCCTCGCAGGTATAACCGAGCAAATCACTGGCAGCTTGATTGAAGTGTATAAGCGCACCGTAGTGATCATCAGCTGTCCGTTCAAACACAAAAATAGCATTTAGTGAATTTTGAAAAACACCTTGAAAATGTTTTGCACTCAAAAAAGCAAACTCGTTAAACCGATCTAGAGAGCGCTCTTCAAAAATTTGAATTAAAAAGTATCGTTGGTCTTTGAACTTGAAGGAATCCAAATTGAGGTCGACAAGTGCTTTTTCGCCTCTCAAATCACAGTCACAAACAATTGAAGTACTATTTTCTAAAGAACACTTTTCCATAATTTCATCAATGTATTGATCCACTATTTGGTCAATTTTTTGATCTGGAAATCGTCTTTTTAGAAATAAGGTAGCACTGATATTCATGTAAAAAAGTGTACGCGTTTCATAATTTACTAAAAATGTAATGATCTTTGATTGATTATATGCATTGAATAAGATTTCAAGTTCTTCTAGAGATGAGTTCACTTTTGCGGTCTTAGATCTGATATAATGTTCAATTTCCTTGTATATAGAAGGTGCGTTTACATCAATTGTTAAATGGTCTGGAGGGATTTTACCACAAGCGATATACAGCATTATTTTATCACATTCAAGCACAGAAGCTAATTTTTCGATGATTTCATCAGAAACAGTGGCGTCTAAGCTGGATTCTAATTTACTAATATAAGAATGACTAACGCCAATTTTCTGCGCTAACTCTCTTTGACTAATATTTAATCCCCTTAATTCACGAACGAGCTTACCTAGCATAAATACTCCTAAAAATTTAATAAAAAATAGTATCTAACTCACGTCATTCTATCATATCAAATAATAGAATCTAAACTAAAAAAATCATATCCAATCTAATAAAGAGTGTTTCAATATGAGTATATCAAACAGAAGGGAAAAGTTCATAAATATTTAATAATATTTGTCATTTTAATCACAAAAATCTTGTAAGTTGCTCACTGTTTGTTATAATTTAATAGGGAGTTTCTAAAAAATACACAAAAAAAATATCAGAATAATGTGTACATAATGGAAACAAAATCTAAATATTGCATACTGAGATAAAAATATGTAGCAATATTATGTATTACAATAAAAATGCAAATGGGAGAAGGTTATGAAAAAAAGCTTAATGACAAAGCTCATGGCGAGCACAGGATTACTTGTATTGTTGATCGTTGTATTTATTAACTTAATTAGTTTTAAGTTTTCAAGTCGTGCTATTGAAAACGAAGTTGAAGCAAACCTATCAACACAATTGAGTAATTTGGTAACCAATTTAAAAGAAGATCAATCAAATGTTGAAAGCATCCTTAAAATTATCGGAGATATGCCGGTTATCAAGAATATTGATTCCAGCAAATTAATGCCTCAAGAGACTCAAGAGATTAATAACTACTTATCTGCATTTAGAGAAAGTAATAAAGTTTTGTTAGAAAGTATCTTCATAGCGGATTCGAATGGGAAAATTATTCTAGATAGTGAAAAGGGTACCTTAAAGGGTGCAGATATATCTGTTCGTGAATACTTTGACGAAGTTAAAAAGGGAAAACCAGTATGGTCGGATATCGTAGTCTCCAAAATTTCTGATACGCCTATTCGCGTTTATTTATTTCCTATTAATAATAAAAACAGCCAGCTTATTGGTTATGTTGCCGCTACTGTTAAAATGGACAAAACAGTGGCACTCATTAACAGTATAAAAGTTGGTGAACTTGGCTATGCCTACATGATTGATAAAACTGGTTTTATAGTTATTCATCCAAATCCAGACTTTGCTATGAAAAAGAATGTCAGTGATTTTGGAATCCCAGAATTAGACGCGGCATTACCTGACATGGTTAAAGGCAATTCTAACAAAGTGGAATATACCTATTCTAATGTTTCAAAGTTAAATCTATATACAGGATTTGATCAATATTCAATCAGCATAAATGCTGCTAAAAATGAGTACTTAGCGCCAGTTGATAAAATGCAAAAGTCCATAATGATAGTGGGTGTGATCATGATTCTGGTAGGATTAATTGCATCTTATGCCATTTCAAAATACATCGTCGGTCGTGTTAATAGAATGAAAACAGTCATGCTTGATGCTTCTAAAGGGGACCTAACAGTTAAAGTAGATCGTTTTAAGGAAGATGGCGATGAAATAGATCAGATAAGCGGTGCCTTTAATGTTATGCTCCAAAGTTTTAACAGCATTGTAACAGATATCGTCAAAACTTCTGAAATTTTATCATCTTCAAGTCAACAACTGGCTTCATCAGCAGAAGAAGGTGGAAAGGCAGCAACAGATGTAACTGTAGCAGTACAAGAAATCAGCTCAGGGATGGAAACTCAAGCCATTGACGTTAGTAATACGCGTGTATTGGTGGATGATATGAAAGAAAAACTGGATGGTTCTGCTAACGAAACACTTAAAATTGCAAAGGAAGCAGATGATGTTATGCAGACAGCTGAAAACAGTCAGAGACTTATTCATGAAACTGTGACAAAGATGACTGAAATAAAGTCAAGTAGTGAAAAAACAATAGACGTTATTAATAAACTCAATGAACAATCCGGTAAAATTAACCGAATCTCTGATACAATTGCTGAAATAGCAGATCAAACCAATTTACTCGCTTTAAATGCTGCGATTGAAGCGGCAAGAGCTGGAGAAGCTGGTAAAGGATTTGCTGTGGTTGCTGAGGAAATTAGAAAGCTTGCAACGGATTCTCAAACTTCTGCAAATGGGATCAACAATCTTATTAGAGAGATTCAAATTGAAATTAAAGAAGCTAATAACTTCACACAAGCAGAGAGCGAAGCGATTACATCAGGTGTTCAGGCGATTGATGTGGCTGGGAATGCCTTTTCTGAAATATTAGCTTTAATCGAAAATACACAGTTTTCAATCAAACATGTGGTCAACCATATTGGGGAAACACAGAAACTAGGTGATTCCGTAAATCAATCGGTTGAAAATATTGCACAGGTTATGTTTAAATCAAGTGCGCGTACGCAAGAAGTGAGTTCTGCAACAGAAGAACAAACAGCAATTTCAGAAGAAATTGCTGCAGCATCTGAGCATCTTTCTAAGATGGCGATTGATTTGTTTGAACAAGTAAATCAGTACAAGATTTAAAGCCTGATTGTGGTTAAAATAAAAAAACTCAGAATTATTTTTTTCTGAGTTTTTCTATTTATCCCTGTTCAAAGACTGAATTTTATGGCATAATATTGGAGAAGTAACACGCGAGATTAACTCAGATGGTAGAGTGTTTCCTTGACGTGGAAGAAGTCAGGGGTTCGAGTCCCTTATCTCGCACCATTATAGCTAAAGTATTTATACTTTAGCCTTTTTTATGTCAGAGTTCTGGTATAAAGGGGTAGTAAAATAATGAAAGAGGATAACCTAAAATTTGTGAGTAGGGTCATCAAGGGCTCAAAAATGGAGTGATTAAATGAAAAAACAGGATTATTACCAACATGTAGCATATGGAGAACTTGGCATAATCGCCATGGATAACTGTGAAAGTTTAGCACAGAGCATTAATGACTACCTTGTTAAAATGAGACAAGTCTGTGAGACAGAAACGATTCAAATGCCGAAGAACTACATTATTAAAAAGCAAGAGATTCGTTTTTCAAATGGTGAAGGAAAAGTATTTATTGAAGAATCTGTAAGAGGTAAGGATATTTACATTGTTACGGATATTGGGAATTACAGTTGCACGTATATGATGCATGGATTTGAGAACCGTAAAAGTCCTGACGATCATATTCAAGATTTGAAAAGGGTGCTGTCTGCCATGGCTGGTAAAGCGAGAAGAATTACAGTTCTAATGCCGCTTTTATATGCCTCTCGTCAGCACAGTAGAAAAGGAAGAGAATCATTAGACTGCGCTATGGCACTTCAAGAACTTGAAAAATTGGGTGTCAACGATATTATCACTTTCGATGCACATGATCCAACAATTCAAAACTCAATTCCACTTATTTCGTTTGAAAATTTATATCCCACACTGGATATTGTTAAAGCATTTTTAACAGAAGAAAGTGAAGCCTTTCAAGATCCTTCAAAAGTATTGATTATTAGCCCAGATACAGGTGCTATGGACCGTGCGATTTATTACTCTAGCGTAATTGGAAGTGATATTGGTCTATTTTATAAAAGACGTGATCATTCCAAAGTTGTTAAAGGTAAAAATCCGATTGTTCAACATGAATACATTGGAAGAGACGTAAAAGGCAACAATATTTTGATTGTTGATGACATGATTGCATCTGGAGAATCTATTTTTGATATTGCAGTTGAACTTAAAAAAAGGGAAGCTGGCAAAGTGTTTATTGCGACTACTTTTGCATTATTTACAGAGGGACTTGATAAATTTAACAAGTTTTACGAAGAAGGTTTTATAGATAAGGTTTATACGACAAATCTTTCATATATACCGGAATCTGTTAAAGACACCCCTTGGTTTGAACAAGTAGATATGTCAGAGTATATTTCAAAAGTCATTAATCGCTTGAATTATGATATGTCTATCAGCGATATAATGGATGCGACAACAGGTATTCGTGAGTTAATTAAGTTTAAAAATAAAGTCAAGTAACCCTGTTCGTAAATATCACATATTGATAAATTAAGGACAATATTGGAATCGTAAATCCAGTGTTGTCCTTTTTATGTTTCACTAATTTTCATTTTGTCGTGAAGGCACTAATGGAACTCAATCTTACAAATAGTGATGTCATCATTAATATGTTGATTCTTAGAAAATGAATGCATAATGCCTTCATAAAATTTTTGATTGCCAAGATGTGTAATGGATTCATCTAAGACCTCAAGTGCAGTTTCATAAGGCATATTATTTGTTTCGAATAAGCCATCCGTAAAACACAAAATACGTTGAATTGAGGACAAGGTCAACTTATAAGATTCAAATTGATTTTCTTCTAGGACACCTAGCAACATATTATTAGAATCTAAATGATTGATCTCTCCACTTTTCAATTTAATGACGAGGTCTGGATGACCAGCATTGATCACTTTCAATTCATCGTTACGAAGGTCAAATTCTAAAAAAAGGCCTGTGACGAAAAGACTTCTATCATTTTCTGAACTGTTGAGATCACAAAGCAATCTATTAATGGCATTAACAGAGTCTCCTAAAGACTTAAAATTGATGTAATCTTTAAACATTTGAGTCAATGTAATTGCCACAAGCGCTGATGAAACGCCATGCCCCATAACATCAATCAGTGCAAAGTGATACGTGGTAGGACTGGTCTTATTAAAATAGATAAAATCACCACCAATTTCATTGTAATGAATCATATGATAATCAAACTGTAAAAAGTCATCTTTAAGTGGCGGTGGCAGAAGAGAATCTAAGACAGTCCGAGCAAGTTTAACTTCTTGAGAAAGGTGATCGAGAAGCAGCTTTTCTCTGGTAATGTTTTTGCCGATTTTTAAATATTTTTCAATATTGCCGTGGCTGTCACGGATAGGACTAATGGTAGATTCCTCATAAAAAAGTGAATTGTCTTTACCCTTATTGATAAAGATGCCTTCCCAAACTTGGCCACTGGTAATGGTGAGCCATAGCGCTTTGTAAAAAGCATCATCATGAAAGTCACTTTTAATAATACGTGGTGAGTTCGAAATGAGTTCTGCATTGTTATAACCGCACAAGGATTGAAAATAGTCATTAGCATATATAATGTTCCCATCAAGATCAGCTATAACAATTGAATTCTGTGCATTTTTCAAAAGATTATCCAAAATTTTATGCTCCGAATGGTATAAAACACGATTCATATAATTGAATAGATAACTGGAAAGTTCATTATTTAAAAGCGGTTTTTTTAAAATTGTGATTTGGATATATTCTGAAAAAAGTTTGAAAATAAATTCATCCACAGGAACATCAATTAAAAGAATTTCTTCATAATAGTTTTTAAGTTCTATAATGTGTTCAATTTTTTTGAATTGATCATATCGACCAATGAATAGATCGTGCTTACATTCTGGTCGTTGATCTTCTGTAATCGTAGAAAAATGAAAGTGAATATCGCCAAAGTGTGTGAGAAGCGTATCTTTGACAAAGCGATCAACAAAACACTCGTTCATAAAATCGATATAAAAATGGTTAGTTTTAAGCATGCGTCACTCCACTATAATAGTTGTTTGGAATCGTTTCAATATAATAACAATGATTTATTTGAAATAGTTACATGATTATTTTCTCTAAAATTGAGTATAAATACCTTGAGAGGTGTGCTATGAGACTAAAAGAGATTGATCAATATATATATTACTTACAATTAGATAATAAGAGCATTATGGATCAAAATGAACTCATGATCAAAATGCTGAGAAAAAAATATGGAAAAGCTAAATCCAATTATCTCATTTTGGATTTAGCTGAGGTAGAAACAATTGACCATACGCTTATCTGTTTTGTACTTGATTTATCAAAATTATTGGCTTATCGACCTCAAAACTTGGTCTTGATTGATCCCAATGAGCAGTTTTCTAGACATTTGTCTATGTTACATCTCAATGGTATAATCGAGAGCTTTAAAAGCTTTGAAGAAGCAGTCAGCTTTATTAAAGCCAAATTAACCGCTGTGGTAATCGTAGGATGACACTACTTTGTAGGTCGTCTTTTTTTAGATTTCTTTTTAGAAGATGCAGATGTTTTTACAGTTGAAGCCTTTGAAGATGAATTTTTTGCTTGCTTTTTTACATTTTGAGATGGACGTGTTGACGGCTTTTTAGACTTAGGTTTTTTAGCGACTGAGTAGCCAAAAGTACCCAACAGATTGCCTAAATCATAATAAGCGCCATGACTATAACAAATCATTTCAGCTAGATCTAGTCTAAATTTTCCGGTCTTATCGAGATACTGATCGTCAATGCTAACGCTGACAACTTCAGCTAAAAACATATCATGTGAACCGAGTTCTTTGATTTCTTTGACGACACATTCTATGTTGACTGGAGATTCAAGAATAGAAGGCGCACTCACTTTAGTAGATGCCGTTGGTGTAAGTCCTGTTACCTTAAATTTATCAATATCCTTACCTGATTTCACACCACAAAAATCAGTGGCATGTACCAGTGATTTAGTGGTCAAATTGATGACAAAACACTGTCCTTCTTTGATTAGATCATAAGAATAACGTTCTTTACGAACAGACACATATGTCATCGGTGGCGTGGAACATACCGTCCCTGTCCATGCGATTGTAATTATGTTAGGTGATTCAAGTGTGCCACAAGTAACCATAGCCGCAGGAACTGGATATACCATGGTTCCTGGTTTCCAAGTAATTTTTCCCATTCAATCCCATCCTTATTGTAATTTAGATTAATTATTTCTATTATATCATATTTTATTTGCAAGACTGAAAAACTTGTGTATAATAGAGATGTATAATAAAAAGTCGAATTTTTAAGAGGTATTTTGATGAGTGTTCAGGTTCTAAACAAATAATTTGATATTGTGAGTAAAGTGGTACCCAAAAAGGTTTTTTTGTCGAGCCATTTTACCCAATCATTTTCGTTTAGAACACCATTACAATTCCTGTGATTGCCGTGCTAAGCACGGTTTTTTTGTACTCAAAATTAAATTTAGATCAGTTTTAGCCCTGTTTAGATCAGGGATTCTTAAACAATGAGAATCCTTTAAACGGTAAATGAGGATAGATCAGATGAATTAGTTGTGAGGGTATAAAAGAGGCATATAAGTATGCGATTGAGGACGTAGATGTGATTCTACGTCCTTTTTTAGTGTAAATTTTAACTTAAAGGAGATTTGATCATGAATAAAGCATTAGAATTTAATATTATTATTGAAAAATTGAAAGGGCTAGCTATTTCAGAAGCTGCGAAAACTCAAATAGAGGATCTTAAACTGATGACAGATCCAGTTCTTATTCAAAGGCATCTTAAAGAAACCAGCGAGGCAAATGAAGTTTTAAAAATGAATACAAGTGTTCCTGTTAATGGACTTGAAGGCATTCGACATGCTTTAGAAAAGCTTAAGCGGCAAGAAATATTAAGACCAAAAGAGTTAGAATCAGTGGGTTATTTTCTCAAAGATTGTCAGCGGATGACTAAATTTATGAAGGATAAGGAGATCGTCGCACCGCAAATTGTCACTTATGCCAGTGGTATTTCCGAATTGAAAGATCTTTCTGAGGCCATAGCACATGCAATTGTACATGGACAAGTGGATGATCATGCCACGCAAACGCTTTATAAGATCAGGCGGAAAATAAGTGAGATAGAAGACCGCATAAAGCAAAAGCTAAACCAATTTTTAACCAGTTCAGGTTATCAACATATGTTTACAGATGCTGTTGTCAGCCAAAGAGATGGCCGGTACGTGGTCCCCATTAAAAGTGAGCATAAGAAATCTTTTAATGGCAACGTACTAGATCGATCAAGATCAGGCGGGACTGTTTTTATAGAGCCTGCTGCAGTACAAAAACTACAAGCAGAGTTAACAGGACTCAAAGGCGATGAAGAACAAGAAGTTTATAGAATTTTATCGACATTGAGTAATCAAATTGCATATGAAATGAGACCGTTAGAGCTCAATTATGAAGTGATGACACACTATGATTTTATATTTGCAAAAGGTAAGTTAAGCAGACAAATGGAAGGCATTTCAGCCTTTATAACACAAGAGCCTAAAATTCAAATTATCAACGGCAGACATCCTCTATTAGAAGAGAAAGCAGTTCCCCTTAATCTCACCATTGAAGCCCCTAAAAAGCATTTGGTTATAACTGGTCCAAATACAGGGGGTAAAACCGTTTCAATGAAAACGGTCGGATTGTTTGTATTGATGACCCAAGCTGGATTGCATGTACCTTGTGATGAGGGCACGGTACTGCCTATATATGATCAAGTGCTCTGTGATATAGGTGATGGTCAAAGTATTGAACAAAATTTAAGCACTTTTTCAGCGCATATCACGAATATCATTAAAATCATTGATAATGCCACACTGAATAGTTTGATTATTTTAGATGAAATAGGCGCTGGAACAGATCCAACTGAGGGTATGGGTATTGGAATTGCAGTACTTGAAGCACTAAGTCAGAAATCGGCCACAATACTTGCTTCAACACATTACAATGAAATAAAAGATTTTGCAAATAGCCATCCATTATTTTTAAATGGCAGTATGGCCTTTAATCTGATGTCTTTAAAACCAGAATACAAACTGGTCATAGGAGAATCGGGAGATAGCAATGCCTTATTAATTGCACTTCGATTAGGGATGGATGAAAAGCTTATAGAGCGTGCTCACGAAGTATCCTATAAAACAAAAAAAGAAGCTAACGGTGTAAAGGAAGACCAAACTTTTAGTAAAAAGCTTGAAGCGTATAAGCATAAACAAGAAGTAGAAGTAGCTTTAACCACAAAACAAGAGAGGAAAGTAGAAATCCCCGAACCTCCGATGATTAAACCTCAAATGACAACTAAACTGATAAAACGAAAGCCATCTAAATTTAAAATAGGTGATTCAGTTTATATCCACACAATGAAGCGCACTGGTATCGTCGTGGAGACAGAAGATCAAAGGGGGGATATAACAGTCCAAGCCATGGGTAAAAAGTTAAAAATCAATCACAAAAGGTTATCGCTCCATATAAAATCGGATGAGCTCTATCCAGAAGAATATGATATGGATATTGTCACCAAATCAAAGGAATTTCGCAAGAAATCAAAAAAGGTTAGCAAGGGCAAAAAGGATGTTTTGGTTATAAGGGAAGGTGAATAATGACTCCTGTGGATGCAAGAGGTAAATTAGAAGAAGGATTCTTTGACTATAGAGTATCAAAGAATGGCAAAGTTTTCATCAGTTGGTATGGCAAAGAGGTCATGATTTTGAAAGATCAAGCGAGTCAAAAAGTTTTAAAAAAGCTTGAATATGCTTCAGAATACGATGTTCAGCTGATTCTAGCTAAAGTTACAGGTAATTTTAAAAGGGGGAACGAGAAAAAAGCAAAAAATTTGAAACGTTAAAAAATAGACACAAAAACTTTTGCATTCCAGTGATTAAGAGTGAGATTTGGGTAAATATCTAATATTATATTTTGGAGGTGGCGTTATGAAAATAGCTGTACAAACGGGGTTAAATAATATTATGGAAACACTGAAAGGTAAAGGCTACAATGTGGTGCCATATAGAGATGGCGGAACTGATATCAAAGTGACTATTATTAACGATGTGGATGAAGAGTATGAGGAAATTGAACCGGTTAGTTTTATGGGGGAAGGCGATAGTTCAATGGTGGTCATAGATGCGACTAAATTATCTCAAGAACAAGTCGTACGATATGTAGAAAAATATGCGCCAATGGCATAAGGAAATGTGTTCTTGACTTGAAATTAACCTGAGATTATATTATAATACAAGGCATAATGTAAAGTGTTGAAGAGAAGTAGTAGGATTGTATTATATATAGAGAGCCTCTGGTTGGTGAAAAGTGGTTATAAGAAAGTCTGAACTCGTCTTGGAGCTGTTGACATGAACTCAGTAGTGTCAAACGGATAACCTCGATATCGGTTAATGAGTGGATACTTTTATGAAGTATCAATTAGAGTGGTAACGCGAGCCCTTCGTCTCTAAACGAAGGGCTTTTTTTCTGCAATAAATTCGCAATTTTGTATTTAAAGAAGTATGCTTAAAAGGAATGGATTCAAAACGTAAAGATTTGAAGAGCAAAATACATCAAGAGAAGATAGGAAGGAGATTTATTATGCACGATTATCAGCATAAAGCCATCGAGAAGAAATGGCAAGCAAAATGGGATGAAAAAGATTGCTTCAGAGCGAGCAGTGATTTTACAAAGCCTAAATATTACCCTTTAGTTGAATTCCCTTATCCATCAGGTCAAGGTTTACACGTAGGTCATCCAAGACCCTATACAGCACTTGACATCGTCGCACGTAAGAGAAGACTTGAAGGCTATAATGTTTTATATACCATGGGATGGGATGCTTTTGGTTTGCCGACAGAAAATTATGCGATTAAAAACCACATTCATCCTGCGATTGTAACAGAACAAAATATCATTCGATTTAAAGAACAATTAAAAAGTCTTGGCTTATCTTTTGACTGGTCAAGAGAAATCAATACCACTGACCCTAATTATTACAAGTGGACACAGTGGATCTTTATTAAACTATTTGAACATGGTCTAGCTTATAAAAAGGAAATGGATATCAACTGGTGTACTTCATGTAAAGTAGGACTTGCAAATGAAGAAGTTGTTGGTGGCGTCTGTGAGAGATGTGGTGGTGAAGTTGTGAAGCGTTCTAAATCACAATGGATGCTTAAAATCACGGAGTATGCAGACCGATTAATTGATGATCTTGATGATCTTGATTATATTGAACGTGTAAAAATTCAACAGAAAAACTGGATTGGTAAATCTATTGGTATGGAAGTTGATTTTAAAACCACAACAGGGGAAGTTCTTAGAGTTTTCACCACTAGACCTGATACGATTTATGGGGCAACTTACATGGTAATCAGCCCTGAACATCCACTTATTAAAGAACATGCAGATCAAATTACAAATTTAGAGGCACTAAATGCTTATAGAGAAGAAGCAAAGCGCAAATCAGATTTCGAAAGAACTGAGATGAACAAAGACAAAACAGGTGTTGAAATTGCAGGGATTCGTGCAATCAATCCTGCAACTCAACAAGAAATACCAATTTGGATTTCTGATTATGTTCTGATGAGTTATGGAACAGGTGCAATTATGGCGGTACCTGGTCATGATACAAGAGACTGGGAATTTGCAAAAGAATTTAA
Source organism: uncultured Fusibacter sp. (assembly GCA_965140735.1). Taxonomy (GTDB): domain Bacteria; phylum Bacillota; class Clostridia; order Peptostreptococcales; family Acidaminobacteraceae; genus Fusibacter_A. The sequence goes on from OZ223306.1 coordinate 4,392,234, forward strand.
CTTGCCGATTATAGAAGTTGTATCGGGTGGCAATGTAGAAGAAGGTGCATACACGGATAATGCAAATGGTGTGCTTGTTAATTCTGATATTATCAACGGCTTAAGGGTGCCAGAAGCAAAAGAAAAGATTGCAGCTTTCCTTGAGGAAAAAGGTCTTGGTGAGAAACGTGTCAACTTTAAACTTAGAGACTGGGTATTTTCAAGACAAAGATACTGGGGCGAACCAATGCCACTTGTGAGCTGTCCAACTTGTGGTTGGGTGACAATTCCAGAATCAGAGCTTCCGCTTACATTACCAGAAGTGACAAGCTATGAACCGACGGATAATGGTGAATCACCACTTGCAACGATGAAAGATTGGATTGAAACCACTTGTCCTAAATGTGGTGGCCCTGCACATAGAGAAACAGATACAATGCCTCAATGGGCTGGCTCAAGCTGGTACTTCTTAAGATACTGTGATCCATTTAATGATGACGCACTTGCCAGCATGGAATCACTTAACTACTGGATGCCAGTAGACTGGTATAACGGTGGTATGGAGCATACAACGCTTCACTTACTTTATTCAAGATTTTGGCATAAATTCTTATTTGATATTGGCGCTGTTAACACAAAAGAGCCTTACGCGAAGCGTACATCTCACGGCATGATTCTTGGAGAAAATAATGAGAAGATGTCCAAATCAAGAGGCAATGTTATTAATCCAGATGATATCATTCAAGAGTTTGGAGCGGATACGCTTAGAATGTATGAAATGTTCATTGGTGACTTTGAGAAGAGTGTACCTTGGTCAGATAACAGTGTTAAAGGCTGTAGAAGATTCCTTGACCGCGTGTGGAACCTTCAAGAAAACATTGTTAAAGGTGATGATTATTCAAAAGAGCTTGAGACCTTGATGCATAAAACAATTAAGAAAGTTTCTGAAGATTATGAAACACTTAAATTCAACACAGCAATAGCAGCACTTATGAGCCTATTAAATGAGTTCAAAAAAGTAGATCATATCAATGAAGCTGAAATGAAGACGTTCTTAATCATGCTTAATCCTGTATCACCACATATGACAGAAGAAATGTGGTCAATTTTAGGCTATGAGGGTATGATCGTCGATCAAAAATGGCCTCAGTTCAATCCTGAAAAAGTTATTGATGATGTGGTTGAAATGGCAGTTCAAATCAATGGTAAAGTGAGATCTACAATTACACTTGCAATTGATGCAACAGCAGAAGAAGCACACGATCTTGCAATGGCAGATTCTAAAATCATTCAATTTACTGAAGGCAAGAAGATCGTAAAAGAGATCTTTGTACCGGGTAAGATTTATAATATCGTTGTGAAATAAAATATCCATTAATAGCGAAAAGGATGAAAGCTATGATGAGAAAATGGACAGCAAACAAAGTGATTCTTTTAACGAGCATAGGCTTGTTAATCTTATTAGGCATAGTAGCCGTTGTTTCTTATTCACAATACGGTAAAGGACTTGGCTATTATTTAGTACTAGTGTTGCCGTTTATAGCGATTGTCATAGGCCTTTTAGGATTGGTTACGGCTAGATGGTGGATTGCTGTGATCTTAGCGACTGGAATCAGCTTTTGGTATCTCTATTCGATAAGTCCAGTGCACGACATCGGCTTTTTAATCCCATTAATTTTCTGTGTTATATTGAGTATTGCAGTTGGCGTGAACAGCAGAAAAGTCTCAGAGCAGTTAAAAAAAGAACATCTCGACGAGAGCAACAAATCGCGTATGAGATAAAATAGAGATCAATAACTTAAAAAAGCTTCCGAGAGAGTTGTATAGACTTTCTCAGAAGCTTTTTCTATTTTTTAAGTTGTAAAATTGTGTAGAATTGAGGCGATTATTTAGAGCAGGTTCTATGCATTTTGATTTTTTTGAGCTACAAGATATGCATCAATAGCATTTGCGGTGAGTTTAGAATATTTAACCGCTTCTACCACTGTTTTAGCCCCTGTGACTACATCGCCAGATGCAAAGACACCTTCTCGTGTGGTACGTCCTGCTTCATCTGTAATGACAAGGCCATATTTAGTCGTCCCAATGTCTTTCGTATTAGAGACGATATTATCGCGTGGGCCTTGACTAACAGAAATGATGATGGAATCTGCCGCTATAAAGCCTTGTCGATCAGTGTGCTCTATCCACTTGATTGCGCCATTTTCATCTGTGTAGGATGAAGTTTCAATATATTTTAGACCTGATGGGGTGAGCTCAATTGGCGATTTTTGAAATTCAAACTTAACACCGTCTGCTTGTGCGTATTGACGGTCATGCTCGTTGGCAGGCATGCTTTCTAAATCCTTACGATATACGATGCTGACATTTCGACTGCCATGTCTTAATGCTGTACGTGCCACATCCATAGCGGAATTGCCAGCACCTATAACACAGACGTCATTCCCCAGATTATAGACTTCTGGATTTTTAAGATAGTCAAGGCCATAGTGTACATTGCCAAGGGATTCCCCTTTTATTTTGAGTTTATTAGGTTTCCATACCCCAGTGCCGATAAAAACAGCGTCATAACCATCTTCGAACAAATTGTCCAGCGTAATATTGGGACCAATTAATGTGTTGGGTCTAATTAGGACGCCAAGAGCAACGAGTTTTTCTTTAAATCGATCTAATATAGAATTTGGTAATCTGAATTCTGGCACGCCGTATCTGAGCACACCGCCAATTTTATCATTAGCTTCAAAAATAGTAATGTGATAACCTTGAATGGCAAGTATCATCGCAATGGTAAGTCCAGCTGGTCCAGCACCTATAATAGCAACCATTTGGTCTTTCTTTTCGGCGATTTGATAATCCATAACGGTTAAATAGTAATCAGATACATAGTTTTCGATAGAACTGATGTGGATCGGTTGATCTTTTCTATTTAGAACACAGTGACCTTCACACTGTTTTTCATGTGGACAAATAAGAGAACAGACCACCGAGAGTGGATTGTTTTCAAAGAGCAATTTACCAGATGCCATAATTTGATTTTCTTCAAAGAGCTTAATAAACTCAGGAATGTTTGTGGAGACTGGGCAGCCCGTAACACAAAGTGGCTTTTTACATTTGAGACAACGTTTAGCCTCTAAAATTTCATGACGACTCACAAAGGACACCTTCTTTCAACGATAATTTAATACAGATACTACCATAGAATGGGCTCAATGTAAACTGATAATTATTCTCAGTTGAAGTTGACAAACTTGTTCCCAAGCGATATAATAAAGTCAAATACACCCCACCTGGGGTGTGGCTTATTTAGTTAAATTAAATCGAGTATTTATCCGAAAATAAGTACAGTTATAAAATAAGATCAGAAAAGAGGCTTATAATGAATAGTGAAAAATACAATGTCAGTGGTATGACTTGTGCTGCCTGTTCGCTCGCTATAGAAAAAAGTGTTTCTAAGCTTGATGGGATTGGGGAAGTTAAAGTCAATTTAATTACCAATACCATGGAAGTTTTATATGACGATGCAAGGCTAGACTCAGATGTCATCATTAAAGCGGTGGAGAAGGCAGGGTATGGCGCAGAGATGTCCATTGATGAAATTAAAATGGAAATTGAGCAAAAGCATCAAGAGGAAAAATTAGCCTTTGAAAAGAGATTAAAAATTTCTTTATTATTTACGGTGCCTTTATTATACATTACAATGGGGCATATGCTTGGACTGCCATTACCGGCATGGATGAGTATGAAAGAAGCACCTTTAACCTTTGGTATTTTACAACTCATACTCACATTACCAGTGGTATATATGGGAAGAAGTTTTTATATAGTAGGTTTTAAAACGCTATGGAAGCGTTATCCTAACATGGACTCACTGATTGCGATAGGTACTCTAGCAGCGATCTTGTATGGTCTCTTTGCACTGAGTCAAATTTTACTTGGAACCATTAGACATGATATGGCACTGACCATGATGTATGTAAATGATCTATACTTTGAATCTGCTGCGGTAATTTTAACGCTGATCACAGTGGGCAAATATCTTGAATCAAGAGCCAAAGCGAAGACATCGGATGCCATTAAAAAACTTATAGATTTGTCTCCTCAAACAGCACTTCTTTTTAAAGAAGGCAAAGAATATGAAATCGATATTAAAGATGTTAAACTGGATGATATTCTCATCGTAAAACCGGGTGCGACTATTCCGGTGGATGGAGTTATTGTGGAAGGCGAGTCAGCCATAGATGAATCCATGCTAACTGGTGAGAGCATTCCTGTTTCAAAAGGGATTGGTGCACAAGTTATCGGTGCAAGTCACAACAAGAGTGGTTATTTTAAAATGAAAGCAGAGCGTGTGGGGAATAACACCATGCTCTCTCAGATTATAAAACTCGTACAAGAAGCTCAAGGGAAGAAAGCCCCTATTGCAAAGATCGCCGATCAGATCAGTGGTATTTTTGTGCCAGTGGTGCTGGGGTTATCCTTATTAGGTTTTACAGTTTGGATGCTACTTGGCTATTCGTTTGTATTTTCGATGAGTATAGCGATTACTATTTTAGTCATATCGTGTCCATGTGCACTTGGACTCGCAACCCCCACAGCTATTATGGTGGGCACAGGAAAAGGTGCGGAATATGGTATTTTAATAAAAGGTGGTGTTGCACTTGAAAATACACATCTCATTGACACTGTAGTGCTTGATAAAACAGGGACAATAACAGAAGGTAAGCCCTCGGTGACGGATGTGATTTCGCATGAAATGTCTGAAGATGACTTGTTACAAATTGTAGCCAGTATTGAACAGAAATCAGAACATCCACTTGCAGAGGGGATTATTCGTTTTGCAGATGAAAAGGATATATCGCTTATTGAGGTACCCGAATTTGAAGCTCTTTCGGGACTAGGACTTAGAGCGAAGTTGGATGATGCGCAGTGGCTCATTGGAAATGAAGCGCTTATGAATCAAAATAAGATCAACATGAATGCGTACAGTGAAGCTTTTGATCAGTTGACGACTTCTGGAAAAACACCAATGTTCGTGGCTAAAAATCAGAATCTTATTGGCGTTATCGGTATGATGGATATCCCAAAACCCAATAGTGAAGAAGCAATTCACGCTCTTATGGCAGCAGGAATTGAAGTGATTATGCTCACTGGAGATCATAAAAAGACCGCTGCAAGCATTCAAGAACAACTTGGAATTCCCAAGGCGTATGCAGAAGTATTCCCACATGAAAAAGCAAAAGTTGTGGAGAAATTAATGTCGGAAGGTCGAAAAGTAGCTATGGTTGGTGATGGTATCAACGATTCTCCAGCACTTGCACTTGCAGATATTGGCATCGCTATCGGCAATGGGACAGATATCGCAATTGAATCCGCAGATATAGTCCTTATGAAAAGTGATTTGAGAGATGTGGTAACGGCCATTGATCTCAGCCGTAAAACCATCGGAAATATAAAACAAAATCTCTTTTGGGCCTTCTTCTATAATATATTAGGGATTCCTGTTGCAGCAGGTGTTTTTTACCTATCATTTGGTCTTAAATTAAATCCAATGTTTGCAGCAGCGGCCATGAGCTTAAGTTCATTTACAGTGGTTACAAATGCCCTTAGATTGAGAAGCTTTAAACCAGAACAGAAAACACATCATAAAATCGTCACCGAAGTTTATGAGACTTATTCGTTTAGAGATGAAGATGAAAATAAAGAAGAAGTAGATGTGCAATTTGAGGGTAATGCGAATAAGCATGCAGATAAAAATGATGATCAATTAGAAATAGTGAGGGATGAAACTAAAATTAAAAATCAGGAGGACAATGAAATGAAAAAGGAAATGTTAATCGAAGGTATGAGCTGTGGCCATTGTAAAATGAGAGTTGAAAAAGCACTAAATGGTATTGAAGGTGTTGAAACGGCTGAAGTTAATTTGGATGAGAAAAAAGCATTTGTCACTATGAATTCAGAAATTGATGGTGCAGTCTTAAAGGCAGTTGTGGAAGATGCTGGCTATGAAGTTATGGAAGTGAAATAATGTCTAAAGATAGATCTGAAGTCCTTAAACTCTTAAAGACTTCAAAAGGACAAATTGAAGGCATTATCAAAATGATTGATAATGATCGCTACTGCATTGATATTTCAAAGCAGATATTGGCAGCACAAGCCTTATTAAAAAAAGCAAATCAAAATATCCTAAAGACGCATATGCAAACTTGTGTTAAGGAAGCGTTTGAAAATGACAATGGTGATGAAAAGATCGAAGAGATCATAGGCATATTGGACAAGTACTATAAATAAAGACAATAAAGTAGAACGTGTAGGTCTAGTGTTTCAAAAAAGGTCTATGCGTTCTTTTTATATTAGAGATTATTTTTTGTTGTTTTTTGAGGTGAAGTTTTATACAATGATAGCATTCAAGGAGGCATATTATGAAAATAGATTTTCATTCACACAGTAGTTTCTCTATGGATTCCCAAGCACCAATGGAAGATATGGTAAAAGTTGCTTTAGATAAGGGCATCACACATCTGGCATTTACAGATCATATTGATTATGATTATGATGAAGATGGTACTACAAAAGATTGGGATTTTGATCTTGATTTGTACTTCAAGACCATAGGAGAACTCAAAGCAAAATACCATAGTAAAATAAAACTTCATGCTGGCGTTGAACTCGGTGTTCAACCTCATCTAGGGGAGAGATGCAACACTCTCATAAAGCAATATCCATTTGATTTTATCATTGCATCGCTTCACACAGTTGATTATAAAGACCTTTATAACCAGAAGTATTTTAAAACGAGGACGAATGCACAAGCACTTAGAGAATATTACGATGCATATTATAAAAGTGTGATACAATTAGATGATTTTAATGTTTTAGGGCATTTAGATTTATATTTAAGATACTGGGAGCCCTTAAAAGCAGAACCTATTAGACCTTATTTTGATCAAATTGAAATGATTTTTAAACATTTAATTCAGAATGAAAAAGGGATTGAAGTTAATTCTGGTGGGTATTTTAAATATAACTTAATGAGTAATAACCCATCCGATGAAATTTTAAAATTTTATAAATCGCTTAAAGGAGAAGTCATCACACTTGGCAGTGATGCCCATACACCTGAGCATATTGGAACTTTACATGATGAAAATTTGCAGTTGCTGGATGCGATTGGATTTAAATATGTGTGTACTTTTGAAAATATGATACCGAAATACCATAGTATAAAATCGCTTCTTTATTAAAATCATCTAAGAAAAAATATAAGTATGATTAAAGGAAAGTCTTCAAAAATATGAGGAGGGATATGATGTTTGCTGTAAGCACTATAGAAGCATTCAAAACGACATTAATGGAATTGGGATTTAAAGCATTATCTGGCATACTCATTTTAATCATTGGGTTTAAAGTCGTTAATTTCATTGACTATAGACTTAATAGAGGTAAAAATTTTATCAAAATTGATCCAACACTTAAATCATTTTTGAGTTCGGCTATAAGAATGGGGCTTAAAGGACTTGTGGTTATCACAGCGGTCTTGCAGATTGGTGTCCAAATGACTTCTTTTGTGGCCGTTTTAGGGACCGCAGGTCTTGCAGTAGGTTTAGCTTTGCAGGGCAGTCTATCTAATCTAGCGGGTGGTGTGCTCATCATCTTCCTTAGACCTTTTAGAGTTGGTGATTATATTGAAGGCAATGGTCATGCGGGCACCGTTAGAGATATTGGTCTCTTCTACACACATCTCACCACACCGGATAATAAAGCAGTCATTATTCCGAATAGTGGTTTGGCAAATAGCTCACTAATTAACTATAGTGAGCATTCTGAACGCCGGGTTGATTTTGAATTTGGTGTAAGTTATGATTCCGACATTAAAATGGTTAAAAAAGTGATTTTAGAAGTCATTGAGCGAAATGAGCTGATATTGAAGACCCCAGAGCCTTTTGTAAGACTTGCTAATCATGGTGCCAGTTCGTTGGATTTTAAGGTAAGAGTTTGGGTAGCTACAGAAAATTATTGGGATGTCTTTTTCACGACCCAAGAAGAGGTAAAAGAAGCATTTGACAAAGCGGGGATTGAAATTCCGTATCCACACATGGTCGTTCAAACACAAGCGCTAGATCAACCACCGGTATAAAAGAGACTTAGCACATAGTAGCGGGTTTGTCCAAAATGGACTACTGACCTACTAACGAGAAGAAAGAGTATAAAATGACAAATATGAAATTTAATGATTTTGCACTTAGCGAAGCAGTTCTAAAAGCCGTTAAACTGATGAAATTCGAGGCACCAACACAAGTTCAAGAAAGTGTCATGCCCTTGGTCCTTGATGGCAAAGACGTTATTGTAAGATCTCAAACAGGCAGTGGTAAGACCGCTGCCTTTGCAATTCCCATATGTGAACTTGTGGATTGGGAAGAGAATAAACCTCAAGCACTTATATTAACCCCCACAAGAGAGCTCGCTATACAGGTTAAAGATGATGTTTTTCACCTAGGCCGATTTAAGCGTATCAAGGTATCAGCACTTTATGGTAGATCTCCTTTTCGCTTCCAAGAAAAAGAACTCAAACAAAAGACACATGTGGTGGTGGGAACCCCAGGCAGAGTAATGGATCATATAGAACGTGGTACTTTGGACACGTCTATGCTTAAATACCTCGTGATTGATGAAGCGGATGAGATGCTTAAGATGGGATTTTTTGAGCAAGTAGAAGCCATTTTAAATGAACTCCCCTCAGAGCGTGTTACAGTGGTACTTTCTGCGACTATGCCTGACAATATTAAAAAACTTTGTGAAACACAGCTTAGTCAGCCTGTGTTGGTCGAAATAGAATCGACAGATCCGGTGATTGATCGTATTTTACAGTATCGTATAGAAGTAGAAGAAAATCAAAAGAAAGCACTTTTAAAAGATATTTTGATTACTGAGAATCCAGATAGCTTAATTCTTTTCTGTAATACACAGCAGAAGGTGGATGACATTTTCAGAACTTTAATGGATCAAGACTTTATGGTAGAAAAATTACACGGTGGCATGGAGCAAACGGATCGTATTAAAGTGATTGAAAAATTCAGAAGAGGGGAATTTAGGTATTTAATAGCAACCGATGTAGCCGCTAGGGGTATTGACATCGATCAAATAGAACTTGTCATCAATTATGATGTGCCAAACAAGAGTGAGAATTATGTCCATCGCATAGGGCGTACAGGCCGTATTGGCAATTCTGGAAAGGCGATCACTTTTGTATCCCCAGCAGATCAAAAATTACTTAGGGAAGTACATGCCTATATTGATGCGGAGATTCCTCAAGGTGATAGACCAAGTGAAGCTGATGTTTTAAGTGCTCAAGAAGCTTTTGATGAAAAAAGGTTAATCACACCAGAACCAAAAGAGATAAAAGGTGTCGAGGTCAACGAAGGCATCTTAAAAATTCATATCAATGCAGGTAAGAAAACAAAGATGAGAGCTGTGGATGTAGTGGGGACACTTTGTAGTTTAGAAGAAATAGAAGCATCGGATATTGGCATCATCAACATAATGGATATTTCAACATATGTAGAAATCCTCAATGATAAAGGAGCTTACGTCCTTAAAGCCCTGCAAAATAAACCGATCAAAGGAAGGATAAGGAAAGTTAGTAAAGTTATTAATAACGGTTAAAATTTTGGCGATATTTATAAAAAACATGTATTTAGGCTTAAAATAGGGTATACTAGAGAGATAGGTATCAATTATGTAAACCTATATTGAAAGGAGTCTTATCATGAAAGTAATTTTAAGAGAAGAATCGAACAAAGAAGTGAAGAAACAAGGAATGGTAGCAGGTGTGATTTATGGCAATGGCATTGAGCCTTCGAAGATTAAGGTTGACCGTAAAGAATTTCATAAAACGTATGAAAAAATGGGTCAAAGTGCTGTATTTCCATGTGAATTCGAAGGGAAGACACATAAAGTATACATTAAAGATCTTCAAAGAGAAATACTTACACCTGAAAAAATCATGCATTTTGATCTTTTGAGAGTTTCAGCAAGCGATAAAATTCATGCTAAAATTCAGATTCATATTATCGGTAAAGAACTTCTTGAAGGAAAAGGCTATGTTGTACAACAAACGACACATGAAATTGACTGTAAATACCCTATAGATGAAAGTCCATCGGATATCGAATATGATTTATCAGGTGCATCTGTTGGCGATACAATCTTACTCTCTGATTTGAAAATTCCAAGTTATTTAGAAGTTCAAAATGATCATGGCGATGATCAAGATCAGGTGATTGTATCCGTTTCACATCCGAAAGTGAAAACAGAAACAGAAGACGAAGAAGTAAATGAGCCAACACAATTTGTAGCAGAAAAAGAGTAATGGATACGTTAATAAAACGCTTATAGTCAACAGACGATAGGCGTTTTTTTAATGCATTAAACAGAGTATAATTCGAAACTTCCTTAAATGATAATCAAAATCATATTGTAATCATTACAAAGTGTGATATAATACTTTTAGAAAAGGGTTACACCTTAATTGTAAAAGTATGAGGAGGAAATAAAAAATGGAAAGAATTGTAGGACAAAATGCACCAGAATTTAATATAGCAACAGCTCTAGGTGATGGTAGTGGATTTGGAAGAGTATCCCTAAATGATTATAAAGGGAGATGGCTCGTGTTATTTTTCTATCCACTTGATTTTACATTTGTCTGCCCAACTGAAATTACAGCTTATTCAAAAAAATATGACGCCTTTAAAGCTTTAGATGCAGATGTGTTGGGTGTTAGTATTGATAGTGAGCATTCACATAAAGCATGGATAAATAGTGATCTTGGCAAATTAAATTTCCCACTAGGCTCAGATTTAACTAAAAAATTATCATCTGATTATGGCGTTCTTATTGAAGAAGAGGGGATTGCACTTCGTGGTCTTTTCATCATAGATCCAGAAGGTAAAGTAAGATATAGTGTTGTGCATGACCTAAATGTTGGTAGGAGTGTAGATGAGACTTTAAGAGTTTTGAAAGCATTACAAACCGGTGGCTTATGTCCAGTGGATTGGGATGAGGGTGACGCACTTTTATAGATAACATCGAAATCGATTTAAGATCCTTGAAGATAAAGTATTTTATCCCCTTCTTGATAGAAGGGGTTTTTTTTAAATGTCTGGGTAGAGCGAATTGGTATTTGTTTATAATTTTATTATGGCAAGTTCTGAGAAATTGCGTTAAAATAAAATGAGTCTATTAATTAAAATAGAACACAGGATACATATTAAGGAGTGAATAATGATGAATACAATTTATTATAATAAGTTAGTACGTGATAAAATCCCGCAATTGATTGCGGAAAGTGGTGCCCTTTATGAGATCAATAAACTTAACGAGAAGGAATATTTGGATGCACTAAAAAACAAACTCGTGGAAGAAGTGCATGAATATTTGGACTCAGAAAGTATTGAAGAACTTGCCGATATTTTAGAAGTTATCAGATGTTTACACTTAACGCATAATGTTTCCGAAGAAGAGATGGATCGCATCCAACGTACAAAAGCGGATTTAAGAGGTTCATTTGAAGAGCGCATTAACCTTGTGAAGGTCACTAGACCCAAAGAAGATTAGACAACGTAACGATTAAAAGGGGAAAGTGATGAGATGGCAGAATACTTAAATGTCTATGATGAAGACTATAAATGGATAGGCGAAGAAGAACGTCATATTGTTCATAGAAATGGCAAGTGGCACTATGTCTTTCATTGCTGGGTATATGATCGAAGTAAGCATCAAGTGATCTTACAACGAAGAGCCGAAACGAAGGCGCAATTTCCCAAAAGATATGATGCTTCATGTACAGGACATTATAGCAGTGATGAAAAAAATGACAGTACAAAAGAGTTGGTGGAAGAATTAGGAATCGACGTCTCATATGATCAACTTATTTACTTGACCAATTTTCAAGATGTTTTTAAAACGAGAGACCGATATGATCGAGAGATTGCTAGAGTACACCTTTTAATTACAGACACTTTTAAGCCCGATCCTTTAACACCAGAAGAAATAGACAGTATAGTTGCCTGTGATTATAATGCTTTTAAAGCACTTGTTGATAATGAGCAGGAAGCAGTAGAGATTGAATGTTTGTATGGTCATTATGGTGGCGATAAATTGACGCGTACACAATTGGTACCAAGAACGTCACCTTATTACCAAAAGATCTTTAGTCTTATTCATGCCCATATTACAAAATTGTAATTGCGTAATGGGAACTCAAGCATAAAATTATGAATAACACAGGAGGATCAGTGAAAAAGAAAATAATTTTACTAATAACGGGACTGATAATGATATCTCAAAGTATTTTTACATTTGCAGAGACTAATTCAACTGAAAATACAGATAGTATTTCATCAGCAACGATGCAAGATGCACTGGATCATTACAGCGTATCTTATTTAGATCATGTGATCACACTTGAAGAACCTGTCAAACTGATTGATGGTGTCTTAATGATGCCAGCAAAACCGATATTAGATCAAATAGGGTTTGATGTAAAATGGAATGCTAAGACAAAATCAGTAGACCTTATAAGAGGTGTTCAATTTACAAGTCTATATATTGATAAGAACAGTTATTTTAAAAATAAAATGGCACCTTACAAGCTCAGTCATGCGCCAGTGATCAATCAAAGTAGAACTTATGTCCCAATTGAGTTTTTTACAGATATTTTAGGCATAGGATTGAGTGTTGAAGGTAAAGCCATAAAGTTTTCGGATAGAGAAATGGCGATTTATGAAGGCTATATTCAGGATACAAAGGTAGATGAAAAAGGTGTATTGACCATTACACTATCCTCAAAAGAAAAGTCTGAAGGGCTTGAAGATCAAATGATTGTGCATGGTGAAACACAGTATACTTTTATGAACACGAGCATCGCAGTGGGTGAGTATATACATGTTATTTCACCACCGATTATGACTTTGAGTGTTCCTGGACAAGCAACAGCATATGTAATCTATTAAAAAAAAGCTCTATGCATCGAATGGATGATCATAGAGCTTTTTGATTAAAATAATAGGGATTATAATAATGCTTTTAACGAGTGAATGAAGGCATCTCCATCACCGCTGTAATGAAGTAAATGGATGCCAAGTGTTTCTGCACGTGCGAGAAGATGTGCCTGATTTAGAGGCATCGTTGTAGCGAGAATTTTAATCGAAGACTCTTCTGCAAGTTCGTCTGTGTAGAGGGCAATTTCATTGAGAGAGTGTTCGTTAATGTTAGTCGTATCTTTACACGAAATGATTACCAGTCTATTATCTGAAACTCCCACCACATCGAGTTCATTTTTTACAAGGTTTTGCTTAGTATCCCATGAGAAGAGAACGCCTGTGTTGAGGGTTTCTAAAAGCTGATTTTCTTTAATCAAAGTATAGATCATGTGTTCAAACCACATTCCAAATTTCATAAAATATTCTTTAAAGTGATGGTGTGAGAAGTGAATGATTATTTTAGAAGCAGTCCTTTTAATATGAATGATATTTTCGCTGTGAAGGAAATCTAACCAAAGTTGAAAAGCTTTTTTATCAGCAGGGTTTGTGATTTTATTCTGGACGGATATAGAAGCAGATTCGGCAACTGATTTTGTCAGATAAGGCGTTCTTAAAATCCTTTTTACACAAGTCCAAGCTTCATAGTGATTATCAATCCAAGTCAGGATGGTATTATAGCTTTTATGAACGTAAAATTTTTTTTCATCATGAATAATTTGTCCACCAATGCTTTCAAAAAAATCATCTAATTTGAGTTCTTCAGTTGCTATATTTTCAACTTTTGAATCCTGTAAATGCCAAAGGTCACCATCTGATTCGATAAAATAAATATGCTTATGATGATCAGAGAGTTTTTTATAGAGGCCTAAATCATCGATCGTGTCTATATTGCTCAAAAGAAACCCATCTTGATCTTGAATGTCAGCAAGCAAATGCTGGACTCTATTGTGATCTGAAAAATCAATGGTCTGTAATAACAGTGTTGCGTCACTTCTTTTTCTAACGGAATTTAGAAGCTTTTGAGGATCATAATTCAGATGAACATCTGAAGGCACCAATAAAATTGCCTGTTTTGGCTTTATTGAGAGAATCCCCATTACTTCAAAGATCGGGTGGTGTGTGAGTTTGACATAAAGTGTTTTAATCATGAAGACCCCTTTCACTACAATTGATTTATTGGAAAATAGAGAGCACAAAATGGATTACAGATTGGACGCCATAAGAAATTCTAAAGGCTAATCCCGGAAAGAACCAAGTGCACATCGCCCAAAGATTCCAAGCGATAAATAAAGTCCCTAAGATACCTAATCCACTGGTACGTCTCATACTACGTGTTCTACGAGGTTGTTTATCTACGAGCCCTTCTTTTTCAAGCTCTTTCATTTTACGTCTAAATTCTCTTTGTGTCTTGTTCAATTTTTAAGCCTCCTGCTAATATTTTTAGTCTTTTTTGAAATATGTAAATTAGTAAGGGTAAAGTTGATGTGTAAACAGATAATGATCAAGGGCAGGCGCTCCAAAAAACAGCAGTAGAAATAGGAGGCCTAATATAGCGATAGTGATTAAGCCGCTTAATATAAATTTTGATTTAGATTCGGCTGCTTTAAAATCCATGATGAGCAGAATCAATAAAAGGGGCACACCAATAATTTCTATTTTCAAAACCATTAAAGAGAGTGCAAGCAGTGAATACATTTGCTTATTTTTAGTAATATGGTTGTACAATCGAGTCATGAGTCCTTTATCTCCTTTCGTCATAATTATTATACATTAATGGAATGAGTGAAACATAGAAGGCCCTCAATTGTAATAAAAATTTATTACAATTGAGGGCCTTTTGAATACTCAAGTAAATAAGGCTCTTATTTGCCCACTTTGCCATCGCCATCGGCATCAGTCATATATTTATAGAGCCAGTGATCAGCGTATATCGGCATCTTGTAACCAGCAGCTTTAGCTTCTGCAATAGACACAAGGCCGTTTTGATTTGTATCTATTTTTGCAAGTTCTACTTGTTCATCGAATGACCCTGTTTGTTCTAAAGCACTACTTTCAGAATTAAGCGCACGATTTGCTTCATCTGGATCTACATTTTTAAATTCATCAACGATTTTTCGACCTTTAAGTTGGTATTGAATTTTATATTGAGTTGGAATCTGTGTGAATTGATTTGGGTAAGTAATTGAAGCAAAAAAATCATCACAGCCATTTGCATCACGGATGGCTTTTTCCATATAAGCTTGATCACCATGCCTGTTTAATGTACTGTCCTGAGGGGTTATATTATAGGCATTTGAAACGCCACCAAGACTATCGGCGATAACATGTCCTTGATCAAGATCGGGACGTTCTGTACCAGGGACTCTTGCTTCATCACTATAATATCTGCCTGTGGAGAGTACCGGTTCTGTCTTGTCATTTTGAAGGGTGATTTGACTGGCATACACGTATACAAGCTGGCTGTATTCATTTGTAAATCCCCAATACTGCCTATCGCCAAATCCGATATTAACAGCCACATTTGGAAGTCTTGAGCCTGATTGATCGCCACCATCTACCTCGACGATTTCATAGGATTTGCCATTTAATACGATGGTATCGGGTGTTATTTCTATCTGAACAGTCTCATAATTATTGGGGATTAAATTTGAAAAAATTAAAGAAGCCCCTAAATCAGTAACATTGTCTAAAACGGTTATGGCAATGACGATCGTGGTGATGATTAAGCTTATCCAGCGGGTTGTTTTTTTCATATTATAAAGTCCTTTATGTTTTATTGTTTTATGTCTTTGTGTAAAAAGGATGCACTTTTAGCGTTAAAAAGTTTCTAGCAAATCGCTAGAAACTAATACTTAATGTCTATATAGATATAGAAAACGATTGATTTTTTTATAAAGTGAAACGGACTTCTGACACTCTAATCAAACTTAGTTAAATTCAATAAATCTCGCTAAGGATTTAAAAGTAGTCAAATCCTCATCTGTAACACTTGTGAGTTCAGAGGGAGTGCCTCTTACCACATAAACTGTACCAGCAATGACTTG
This sequence comes from uncultured Fusibacter sp., assembly GCA_965140735.1. GTDB lineage: Bacteria > Bacillota > Clostridia > Peptostreptococcales > Acidaminobacteraceae > Fusibacter_A. Next base: position 4,408,294 of record OZ223306.1, read on the forward strand.
ATCGCCTAAAATGAGATTAGTTTCTTCATAATCCTCATTGGCTTTAATGAGTAAATAAAGATCAGCACTAATACTGAACTTAGTATATTTCGTATCAAATGCACGCTCTAAATCAGCGATGCTCGTCGCCTCAAGTTCAATAATAGTGGGTGCAGAGTAGGGGATTTTTTCGATTATACGGATCATTTTTGTAAACTCCTTTTGATGGTTTAAATATTGGCATGGGCTATTATAATACTAGCCGCTTTTAAGTGTACACCATTTTTGACATGTATGGAAGAAAAGTATGAGTGAGGACATGAAATTTAATATAGAGTTTATCTAATGCTTTTAGAGTGGTGATACATTTCTTGTGTAAGGTACAGTTGTGGGTTAATTTGCACAGGGATAATATTCAGCATATTATGATTTTATGTGTTAGGAGTAGTAACTTAATTTTTATTTTTCAAGCGTTCATTTTCCAAGTAGATTAAATTCAAAAAAATAAATTACATAAAATATAAAATATGTGATCTTATCTGATATAAGTGCTAAATAGGACGTAAATCATTCCAAATAGGCCTAATCTATTGTAAATGTTGAAGAATTAAGATATCATTTTTTAGAATTATAGATGTTGATTTCAAAAAAATATAATTACATATTAAGAAAAAATGTTATTCTGTAAAGGTTGATCCATTCATTACTGTTTCGAGGCATAGTAGCACTGAACCCGAAATTGTGATGGTGTGTACGCATGAGTTTTAAAATACTAAAATTGTTTTAAATAAAGGAGAATTTTATGAATAAAATCTTAGGGTTTGCTATGATTAGTTTAGGGAGTCTTAGTCTGTCATTTGAATTCTATTTTCTAAGGTTCATTTATATTTTCAGTTACGGTGTCACACCAGATTGGAAGCCAAGTCCTTTATCTTATCTCTCAGATCCAAGTGTAGAAATTTCAGTTGGAATTTCTTTGGCTCTCATTGTACTTGGATGTTATGTGGTATTAAAAAATCGTGATTAATAAAGGTGCTGTCGCTTAACTAATTTATTAGTTTTGCAACAGCACTTTTCTATTTCTTCTTTACTGATATATATAAACTAATTAAGTTAATACAAAATAAAACCCACCAAAAAATATTTAGTGTTGAAATAATTTCTGGTGTTGTCTTAAATGCTACCATTTCGCCATAATTATACCAAGTCCATATCATCTTTAATTCTTCTAAAACAGTTAAAAAACCAAAAGATAAGCTGCAAAATGACATTATTTGACTCCCTTTTTGCTTTGACTTAAACGCATAAATTAATCCAATGATAGCAAATAGAAAAGCAAAACTGCCTGTAAAATACCACTTAATATTAAACATAAAAAACGACCTCCTATTGTCTTCTAAAAAGTATCCCTTTGTGTAGAATCTACTGGAACCGGCGACAAGCCTTACACTGTCCATACATGAAGTGTCTATGAATCTTATTTTGAGGGTATAAAAAAGCTCCTAGCAAATCGCTAGAAGCCTGTTGTTAAAATGGAGCCGACTAAGAGATTTGAACTCTCGACCTACGCCTTACCATGGCGTTGCTCTACCTGCTGAGCTAAGACGGCACATCCTCATACATTATAAAAGATATTCGCTATTTTGTAAAGTATAAAATAGCATGCAGGTCTTAAAATTGCCAGCAAATCTGTGATCTCAGTCTAATTTATAGAAGCTCATTCTCCAACATTAAGTGAAGTGCCCAATCCGTTTTCAAAATATTGATTTGCATGCTCATAAATACTGGAATCTTCAAATACATTTAGGGTATCATTTTTTGCCTTAAAAAAGGAGAGCATTTCCACGCATAATGCGGCTGTATCAGGTGTTTCAGTATGAGAGGCCCCTTCCTGATAAAGTGCTTTAAGGTTTTCAGACACGTGGTGCTCATCATCTAGCATATCATAAGATGATGGGACTAAAAGTCTGTAGTAACACATATTTAAGAGACCTGCTAAATTCATGCGAAGTTGCTCGTGAAGATCCAAAGTTGAAGCGAATAGAGTCTCATAATAATAGGTTCTTTCAAAGAGTGTCTCCACAGAAACATTGAGCGTTTCTTCGGCGAAAAGGGGTTCTTGAAGCTCAGTCGTCATGACCTTAAGATATTGATTAAGTGATTTTGAAGTGTATTTGCCATAGTGATCTAATATATAAATATAATCGGGATAAGCGTAAAACAGCCCTTCTGAGGACATTAAACCGTATCCTTCTTTGTAAAGTGCACTGAGATAATCTTGAACATCTGTGTCTTTAACTTGTGCAGCGACGGTTTCTTTTTCACTTCCCATAAAGAGCGTAGAACCATAAGTTTGATAAAGGGAACTTGCGACATCGTAAAGCGCATTAAAATAAAGCTCAGAATCATGACCATAAAAAACCATATCGCGTTCAGAAGAAGATAAATCTAACATCACAATCCAATCTTGTAACATTTGATCAGCAAGCTCAGCAGGAGCCGTTGAAATATTTGAATCAATGTAAGATGCAAGATCTGATAGGCTTGGAGATTTGCTCATAAATACAGCATAGGTGTCATTTTCAGAATCTTTATCAGCAGTTTCTAGTTTATTTGGTGCGCTAGAGACTTCGTTAGAGATTATTGGTTCTTCACCGGATACAGCATTAGAACTTGTCTCAGTTTTAGAAACACCAGAACACCCTGAAAAGATGAGTAAACTTAATAATATAATTAAACTTAGTGACATAAATGGACCAAACTTACGCATACAGCACCCCTCAATATATGAATTTAACTATAAAAACCTTCGCCGAGGACTTCTCGGACATTGGAAATCATAACAAAAGCATCTTGGTCGATCTCTTTTATGAAGCTTTTGAGTCTGATGAACTCTTTTTTACCCATGACAGAAGTGATGATTTCCTTATTTGACATGGTATAAGCACCTTTAGCCGTATATATTGTAGCACCTCTCTCAATATTTTCAACAATATATTTTTGTATTTTATCAGATTCTTTTGAAATGATAGAAACGCTTACTTTCACTGAGAATCCCTCGATGACATTGTCAATAATCACTCCGTTAAAAACGATGCCTAAAAAGGCGTAAATCCCTAAGTTAAGACCAAAAGTTAACCCTGCTAAAAGAACCACTACAAAATCAGCCATTAAAAGAGATTTACCGATATCAATGTGCATGAACTTGTTGAGCACCTTTGCAATGATATCTGTGCCACCTGTGGATGCATTTTGATTAAAAACAATCCCTAAGCCTATGCCCTGGATTAAGATACCAACGATGAGATTGACGAGTAAGTCATCTGCCATTGGTCCTGATAACTTAAAGAAGGTATCAAAGATGTAGATAACCCCAGTGAGTAGAAAGCTGGCATAGATCGTCTTTGCACCGAATTGAGGTCCTATGGCAACAAAGCCTACCACAAATAAAATAACGTTTAAAATTAAGAGTATGATACCGATTGGAAGACTTGGAATCAGATGATTGATTACCATTGCAAGTCCAGTAATACCACCAGTGGCAAGATTTGCAGGTATTAGGAAAAAACAAATACCAACGGCAACAATAATCACGCCAAGTGTGGTCATAAAATAGTCTCGTATAAGACGCATAGCTACCTCCGCTTAGTTATAATAAATATGAGTATATCTCTAAATCAAAGCGCATACTCAGTCCGCTTCGCTACCTTCGTAATCCTTGCGCAATCCGTTTGGATTGCATTCAGTAAGTGTTATATAGAGACTATACCCATTATAGAGAGGGTTAACGGCAAAAGCAACACATATAACCATTAATATCAAAAAATTAATTGGTTGCATCTGAAATGAAGGGTATAAATAGAATAGAGCATAAATAAAGGGGGTTCACATGGAAAAATTACAACTGGAAAAAATAAAAATTGAAAAACTAAAAGCATTTTTGGACCTTGTTGAAATAAGAACAAAGGTAGCAAGTGTTTTCCCTTTTCTCGTAGGGACACTGTATGCGATTACACGCTACCATCGGTTTAACATCACCAACGCACTTTTGATGTTCTTTTCACTGCTGATGATTGATATGGCGACGACATCTGCCAATCATTATATGGATTATAAAAAAGCTGTATTGAAAGAGGGCTTTCATTATGATGAGCACAACCCCATAGCTAAAGCCATTTACACTGCAAAACATGCGAAGGGAATCATTATTACACTTGTTGCTATCGGTGCTTTTTTAGGGGTCATACTAGCAGTTCAAACGGATTGGATTGTTCTTTGGATTGGGATGTTCTCATTTTTAGTAGGTCTTCTTTATTCCTTTGGGCCTGTTCCAATTTCAAGAACACCTATGGGTGAAGCTGTGAGCGGCTTTTTTATGGGGATCGTAATCGTGGGGTTATCTGTGTATATTCATATTGTACCGCTTGGTATTATAGCGTATAAGTTTACATTTAATGAAGCAATGTTTCTTTTAAATTGGCGAGAAATCGTAAATATTATCGTGGTGGGTTTACCGATGATGTTTTTGATTTCTAATATAATGCTTGCCAATAACACTTGTGATATGGAAGAAGATGAAATCAATAAGCGCATGACGCTGCCGATACTAATCGGAGAACAACAAGCCACTAAACTTTATCTTTGGGCAGTTTATGGTGCTTATGCAGCCGTAGTTCTTGGCATTATGATTGAGGCGCTACCCCCAATACAAGTTGCTTCTCTGGCAACATTTCCAATTCTTAGAGTTAAATCATGGCAGTTTGTGAAGCATCCTGTCAAGTCAGACACTTTTATACTGGCAGTGAAGAATTTTGTACTATTTTCATCAGTTTATATCTTGGGATTTTTGCTCTATGCGGTTCAACAAATTTTATAGTGTACAAATCATACAACAAACTTTGTATAGACCTCCAATATCATTTTATTGGGGGTTTCGTTATAATGAGGATAGTGAATAAAGAGCGGTCAATACGACTAGATGAAATATTGAACGGAGGATAATATGGCTAATGTAACACTTAAGAATATTAAAAAAACATATGATAATGGTTTCCAAGCTGTAAAGGGCATCGATCTTGAAGTTGCAGATAAAGAATTTATGATCTTAGTAGGGCCATCAGGATGTGGTAAGACAACAAGTTTGAGAATGGTTGCTGGACTTGAAGAAATAACTGAAGGTGAAATGAGCATTGGCGACAGAGTTGTAAACGATATTGCACCAAAAGATAGAAATATTGCAATGGTATTTCAAAATTATGCTTTATATCCACATATGACTGTCTATGACAACATGGCATTTGGATTAAAGCTTCAAAAGACACCTAAACCAGAAATTAAAGAACGTATCGAAAAAGCGGCTAAAATTTTAGGCATAGAACCTTTATTAGATCGTAAACCAAAACAGTTATCTGGTGGTCAAAGACAAAGGGTTGCTCTTGGTCGTGCCATCGTTAGAAAACCAGAAGTCTTTCTTATGGATGAGCCTCTATCAAACTTGGATGCTAAATTGAGAGTTCAGATGAGAGCTGAGCTGATTAAACTTCATAAAGATCTTCAAACTACTTTTATTTATGTAACACATGATCAGACAGAAGCTATGACAATGGGGACAAGAATCTGTGTTATGAATGAAGGGAACATTCAACAAGTTGCAGAACCGAAGACAATCTACAATCATCCTGCAAATATGTTTGTTGCTGGTTTTATAGGTGCACCACAAATGAACTTTATGAATGGAAAACTCGTTGAAAAAAATGGCAAAGTTGTGGTTGAAATTGATGGCACTGAAATTGACCTTATTTCTGAAACGGCTGAAACAGTCAAAAAAAATGGGTACATCAATAAAGATATTATTCTTGGTGTTAGACCTGAGGACATTAAAGTTGAAACGTCAGGTAAAGGTCTTAAAGTTAAGGTTGAAGTTACAGAGTTGCTAGGTAGTGATCTAAATGTATACTTTAGTTACAAAGGCAAACAATATATAGCCAAAGAAGATAGCAATATAGATATTGAATTTAATCAAGAAATTGCGATCACATTTGATTCCAATAAACTTCACTTCTTTGATAAAGAAACTGAAAAATCAATTTTATACTAAATCTAGTGGCTGAATTGAGATTCATACTTGAGCATCACATTAATTAAGCCCTCACTCACATATAGATATAAACCTTATAAAAAGGACAGACCTTAATGGACTGCCCTTTTTTCCTTGTTACAATTCAATTATACTTACAAATCTTTTATAAAAATCATTTCGCAATAACGTTTAGGACGCCCTCTGCCTTCCCCTCGTTTTTCAGTGTAGCATTTTGCCCCGCCATGCTCTTCAATGCGATTAATAAGGCGATTAGCACTCCTCAAAGTAATTTTCAGATAACCTGCGAGTTCTGATCCTGTGATTTTAGTCGTCTCTTTAAGTTTTGTCAAAGCAACGATCTTTTGTAAATTCATATGATCCACATGAAATTTATTTGAAAAATACTGGATGCGTTCATTGGGAATGCTATCTATACTTATGGAATCATCAGCACCAATAGGCCCTAATAAGGTGTTTTCCTCGTTGACAAAGTATAAATCAGATGAGTTATTGGAGTAATCAAGGGCCTTATAGGCGTTCACTTTAGCGGAATAAATATTCTTACCTGTGCCAATGCCTATCATGATTTTTTCTTCGTATTGATCTATAAATGTCTTCAATGCAGTTGAATCTGTAAAGCCTTTAGTCAAAATCTCTAAATCACGATATAGAGTCAAAATTTCGATTTTTTCATAGTTAATTTGAAATATAAATTCATAGCCATTGAGTTGGGCCAAGTTCATAAAGTAAGCGTTGAGTTCATTAGTGATGGTTTCTCTGCGCTCTGATGAAACATTATGAATATTGAGGACAATGGCACCAGAAAGTTGTGATTTTGATTGCTTAAGCTGAAAGCTGCTTACAATCTGCATTATGAAGTTAAAAAGGTACTCTTTTGGTGGATACATATAGATGACTTTGTAGCCAAGATCATCCAGTATTTTCACGATCGTCCCAAAACGTGTAATCGACAGATCGATTTTGCCCTCTTCATGAAGCTTTATATGCTGTGCTAATGTTGTATTCGTAAGTTCTTCTATATCGATATACTTGTCATCAACACTATTAAAATGAGGCCAGTCAGATTCTTTTAAAAAAGTTTTAAGCCCTAAATAGTCATTGAAAGAACAGGCTGTGTCAATAAAAACTCTTTTAAAATCAACTTGTCGATCGTTGAGCAATAAACGTAAGAAAATGTCATTTAAATTCCCTTCAAAATCATCTATGACATAACAAGGTTTAGCTGGGAAGCCTACTTTTTTAGTCAAGGCATGGTAGAAGATACTACCGCTACAAATGAAGCAGTCCATTTCATCGACATGGGTCTTATATAAATTTTCAACTTCACTGTTATGGTCAGCTACAAGTTGTGTGATTTCGCAATAAATTTCAACGTTTGGTAGGAGCTCGTTTAGAAAAGGCACAAGAGGTCGACTGAGTATAAAACCAATTTTTAATTTCACAAAATAACCTCCTTCATAATATGATTGTAAGTGCTTTTCAGACAACTCACAAGGTTTTTAATTAATAAATCAGAAAAAAACACAAAGCGTCTTTAAATGTCCTAAAAGCAATTGACAGATAATTCTGCGAATGGTATACTGCTAAAAATAAACAACAAAAGACGTCTTTAAATGTCTTTATTAATTAAAAGAAATATTTAAAGGCTGAAATGAAAACAGTATAGGAGGTTTGACATGAGTTCCATTTTAGAATCTGCAAAAGCTTTACAGGAAGAATTACTACAGCATCGACAAAAGATTCATCTAAACCCTGAGCTTGGTATGGCATTACCCAAAACTTATGATTATGTCAAAACAGCACTAAAAGAAATGGGCATTGAAGTTACAGACTATGGACAGTCTGCATTATCAGCACTAATAGGTGATCCAAGTAAAGGCAAAGTAATACTTTTAAGAGCGGATATGGATGCGTTGCCGATTAAAGAGGAGACAGATGTGCCCTTTGTATCAACGAACGGCTCTATGCATGCGTGTGGACATGATATTCACACGACGATGTTGCTCGGTGCCGCAAAAATTTTAAAAGCACGTGAAGATGAGTTAAACGGTGCTGTGAAATTGATGTTTCAGCCGGGAGAGGAAACCCTTCAGGGTGCAAAATATATGGTTGAAAAGGGCGTGCTTGAAAACCCTAAAGTAGATGCAGCTATGATGATCCATGTGACCACAGGGGTGCCTTTACCTTCAGGTTATTTTATAGTACCGGGTGCAGGCGCATCAAGTTCAGCTTCAGATACCTTTGAGATCGTGGTTAACGGTAAAGGTGGACATGGCGCAATGCCAGAAAATGCTGTAGACCCACTCAATATTATTTCTCATATTCATCTCTCATTGCAGACGATTTTAAGTCGAGAAATACCAGCAGCAGAAAGTGCTGTGGTCACAGTAGGTGTGATGCAAGGGGGGACGACATTCAATGTCATTCCAGATACTGCTAGTATGAAGGGAACTGTTAGAACATTCAGCGAAAAAACAAGAACTTTTATAGAAGGTCGAATCGGCGAAATTGCAAGTGGTACAGCGGCATTGTTCAGAGCAACTGCAAAGACAGAATATATCAAAGGGTGTCCTTCGGTTATAAATGATGAAGCATTGGTCAATCAAATGTATCAAACGATCGGTAATCATTTTGGGGAATCTTTTATCATCCCTATGGCTTCGGCGATGCCTGGGGGAAAAATAATGGGGTCTGAAGATTTCTCTTTTGTGACACAAAAAGTGCCGAGTATTATGATTTCGTTATCCATGGGAAATTCTGAAGAGGGATATGCTTATCCAATGCATCATCCTAAAACAAAATTTGATCAGAAAGATATCTATAAGGGCACTGCGATTTATGCACAGTTTGCATATGATTGGCTCAATGAAAAATAGATAAAAAGACACATAAAAAATAAGGGGGGTAACATGACGATAATTTCAGAAAATAAGGTTCTTTATCTACTGGTTATTTTAGGAATATGCTATGTATTAGGGGTTGCTATTTTATTCTTAAAAAAATCGTGGGACAGAGCTAAGAATCTTGGATTTACTAAAACAGAACTCTCAAATGTCATTAAAGCTTCTGTTTCATTTAGTGTAGTCCCATCGATTGCCATAGTGGTAGGTTTTTTTGGTTTGGTGACGATGCTTGGGGTACCTTGGCCTTGGTTTAGACTGTCTGTGATCGGTTCAGTGGCATATGAAATCATGGCAGCAGATATGTCGCTTAAAGCAACTGGACATGAACTTGCAAGTGCAACTTCTATGGATTTTATGCTCATTATGTATGTTATGAGTCTCTGTATATTAGGTGGCTTGATCGTATCTATTCTTTTTTCAAAGAAAATTCAGATGGGCACAATGGCTATGAAACAAAAGGATTCTAGATGGGGTGCACTTGGCAATAGCACCTTTATGTTGACGATTATCATCGTTTTCTTAGTGCCAATGCTCATGGGTGGTGGTGTTAATCTCTTAACTTTCATCACGAGTTTAGGTATTGCTTTGATTCTTTCAATGCTTGTGAAAAAGTTTGAGCTCATATGGCTCAATAACTTTATTTTGGCATTGAGTTTACTAGGAGCAATGATATCGTCCGTGTTTTGGACAAACTTACTGGGTTAGGGGGTAAAAATGAAAACAACTCAAGAATATTTAAATTCAATTCATAGATTTGGTCGTATAAGTGCCTTTGGCGCAATTATGGTGATGATGGGAATTCCAATTATCATGAGTCTTTACACAGGTTTATTTCCGGGTGTAGGGACCATATTAAAAGCGTCTATTGGGCTTTTAGCGATCTTTGTACCGATTACGATAACGGAAGTATTATCCTATACACCTGTTTTGGGGTCATCCATTTATCTGACTCTAATCACTGGCAATGTCATGAATCTTAAATTACCTGTTGCCATGAACGGCGTTAAGGTATTAAATGTAGAACCCGGTACAGAAAAAGGGGATGTGATCTCTGCAATTTCTGTTGCCACTTCATCTATTGTGACGATATGTGTTATGGCGCTAGGGGCTCTTTTAATGGTGCCTTTAAAACCTCTGCTTACCACAGCGACCATGCAGACAGCAAGTCATTATATTTTACCTTCACTTTTTGGAGCCTTTTCATTGAGTTTAATCAGCCCGCAACTTGGTGGCGGCATTTTGGCAAAGGGAAGGCTTAAAGGCGGTATAATCACCGTGCTTTTAGTCATAGTTCTATATCTACTTTCGCCAATGCTTGTATCTCGAATGCAAGGGGTGATCATCTTAGTAGCGCTCCCAGTGACCTTTTTTTCAACTAAGTATCTTTACAAAAAAGGTAAAATTGAAGTGATATTACCAGATGATCAGAAAGCAGCCTAGTTTTGACTGCGGACCCTTTACACTGATAGACATATCGAGAACTTTTATGTGTCAAGAAGACTAGAACCTAGAGTTTTTGATAAAAAACGGTTGACAGCGAGCGATTATTTAGCCTATAATGCTTATAATATCATGGCTATTATGGATTAAGGTGACTACAATGATGAATTTAGAGTGGATGAAAAAACAATCTAATAGATATTATTACTTTTTTAACTGGGGTTTTTACTTTTATTGCCCTGGTTATTTTTCATACAACAAATTCATAAGTCTCAAATCATGTTATCTTTGAGCAAACTTAATCGGATCATAATAATAAAAGGTACAACCCGAAGGAGTTTCTAAAAAGAAACTCCTTTTTTTATTACCTATAAATAGACTTGAGTATAAGTAAGACTGTAGGTGTGTTATTTTAGAAAATCGTAACCCATTACTGAAAGAGGTGGATCTAGATGGAGAAATTGGTAGAATTACGCTCGCAAGTGGATCAGTGTGATCAAGAACTCGCTAAAATCCTTGAAAAAAGGCTAAGTATCATCAAACAAATTATGTATGAAAAGAAAGACATGGGAGTGCCCATTTTTAATAGCGATAGAGAAAAAGAAGTTGTTCATCGAATTGGGGACTATGTGGAGCAAGCTGAATTTAAAGGGGAAATAAAGAATATTCACACACATGTTCTCAGGAGCTGTAGGCGGATTCAATCAAGATATCTCTTCCCATATCATATTGTACTGGCAGGATTTATGGGAACAGGAAAGACAACAGTAGGACGAGAGCTCGCTAAGATGCTCGCAATGGACCAAATCGATATAGACAAAGTGATTGAGGATAGAACACGTATGACCATAGCACAAATTTTTGAAACGCATGGTGAAGCTTATTTTAGAGAATTGGAGTTCAAAACGGTTGAAGAAATGAGTGACCATAAAAATATCATCATTTTCTGTAGCGGTGGTGGTACAGTGCTCAATGAAAAGAACGTTGATAATTTAAAGAAAAATGGTGTCATTGTTTGGCTAAAGGCAAGCCCTGAGATTATCCTCGAGCGCGTAAGTGCTGAAAATACCAGACCACTTTTAAAAAATGATATGACAATCGGAAAAATCGAGAGTATTTTAAATCCGCGTATGGCACTTTATCAGAAAGCTGCTGATATTGCCATCGATACAGATGGGAAAAGTGTCACGGATATTGGTTTAGAAATAGTTGAGCAATTGATGCATCTTAAGTTAGATCGCGTATTACCGAATATTTATAAAGACAGATTATAAGTGTTAAGGGAATCTAAGTAAAATCTAAGTAGAATCGCAAAACGGAGGCAAGTATGAAAAATGTGATTAAAATAAAAGGTGTTGCAATTGGCGAGGGCACGCCTAAGATCGTCGTTCCAATAGTTGGCAAGACAAAAGCGACAATACTCGATAGTATCATCTCATTTGAAAATGAGAAAATAGAGATGGTAGAGTGGCGTATAGATTTCTACGAAGATGCTCTCAGTGTTGAAAAAGTGTTAGAGACTTTATCGGCAATTAGAGAACGTTTACCTGAAATGCCTTTAATCACAACTTTTAGAACCCAAAAGGAAGGTGGCCAAAAAGCGATTGCTATGGCTGATTATACTATTCTTAATAAAGCCATTGCTGAGAGTGGTCTTACAGATATCATTGATGTGGAATTGTTCTCAGGAGATGAAGTTGTCTGTGAGATTATAGAGCACTGCCATAAACATAAGGTAGCTGTGGTGGCATCAAATCATGATTTTTTAAAAACACCGCCCAAGGAAGTGCTTATTGAAAGACTCCTTAAGATGGAGTTACTAGGAGCTGATATTTTAAAAATAGCAGTTATGCCCACTTGTGCAGATGATGTTCTGACGTTATTAAGTGCAACAAATGAGATGCATAAAAAGCATACGGATTGCCCGATAGTCACGATGTCTATGTCTGCTTTGGGAGTCATTAGCCGAATGAGCGGTGAAATATTTGGATCGGCCTTGACGTTCGGTGCTATTGGCCAAACATCAGCACCGGGACAGATTTCAGTCCAAAAGTTAGAATCTGTTCTTCAAGTTGTTCACGAATCCTTTTTATGATTTAAAGTGCATTTGATGCATACAAACCTCCCGCATTGTAACTTATTATAGTTTGGATTATGTTAGAATAAAGAGGTATAATATAAAGTGAATGAATAGAAATGATAAGAGAATTGTTATAGAAGACAATTCTTTTTTTTATAAGAGGTGACGTAATGATTGATCATTTGTGTAAAGAACTTGAAGACATATTGAAATGTGAAATCGAAATAATAAGGACTGAAGAGCAGATCGTTGAAGAAGATCAGCCTATGTCCTATGTTCGAATTTCAAATTTTGATGACTATGATCTCTTAGTACATAAGGCGTTGAGTGAATTAGAAACGCAATTTGTGATCGCGTGGGTTCAAAAAGGGCTTGTTTTACATGAGGCGTGCAGGACGAGTACAGTTGAAACTGAAATGCCATTATCTCAGTTGTTCATAGATGCTGAGGCCTATAAGCATTATCATAAGCCTTTTCCGTTACCGATTAAATTATGGCGTGTCCTGTATAAAGAAAATCAGGACGAAGTGAAGGAAGTCATTCGTTCAGCTTTTGGAGCAATGTATCAGGTGAGCATGAGTCCAAATGAAATTGTGATCTTTGTAACAGATACAGAGTTTGCACCGACAGATTTACTGGACATGATTGAAGCTGAAGCCTATACCAGCGCTCAAATTGCAGTGGGCAATACGATTCATCAACTTTCAGAACTGTATGAAGGCTATCATCAGCTGGAAGCGTTAATGCAACTGGGGCGACATTTAAAACAAAACACAAAAATAGTCACCTATGAGGGGTTAGTGTTGCCTTTATTAATTCAAAGATTGAAGCATCCTGTTATGAGAGAGTTAACGAATCCGTCTGCTATTTTATCAGAAGTCTTAAAAGAGCAGCTCAAAAGTGTAGGAGATGAAGAGCTTGAACAAACGGCCATGAGCTTTTTTGAATGCAATCTCAACATCTCAGAGACAGCACATAAGCTTTTTATTCATAGAAACACACTTATTTATAGACTTAATAAACTTGAGACCATAACGGGATACGACATCCGTAAGTTTAACGATGCCATCAATTATTATCTCAACTATCTAGTGGATAAAATACAATGATCTGAGCAGTACAATAATCTAAGCAGTATAATGATCTGAGTAGTATGATGTTACGTCAAATGGATAAGCCAGTTCAAAAAGGGTAAGAACAAAGTGAAGTCTAAATCCCAAAGGGAGGTCATCATGAGAAAAATACTCTATAAACAAAAAATAAAAAAAAGTCTTTATCGATTTAAGAATACTAAAAGGTTAAGGTATAAGCAAAGAATTGAAGCAAATCAGAGCGTTAAACCGCAAACGATGCCTTTTATCTACGGGGTTGCCACAAGTGCCTTTCAGATAGAGGGGAGCTTAGATGCTGGCGGGAGGACCCCTTCTATTTGGGAGCCCTTTTGTGAGATTAAAGGCAAAGTATTTGAAGGTCACACAGGTGAAATAGCCTGTGATCATTATAATCAGTATAAAGAAGATGTGGCTTTGATCGACTGGCTTGGTGTGGATGCCTATCGGTTTTCAGTTTCATGGTCACGCATTTTTCCAGAAAAGCATAAACCCAATCCTGAAGGTCTTAAGTTTTATCTTGATCTCATAAGTGAACTTGAGCAAAAGGGGATTAAACCATGCCTAACGATTTATCATTGGGATTTACCGATATGGGCCCAAAGAGAAGGGGGCTGGACAAATCGCAAATGTGTGGATTGGTTTTTAGAATACGCCACTTATCTCTTCGATCAAATAGGGGATCGTGTCAAGATGTGGTTCACTCATAATGAACCTTTTTGCAGTGGTATACTTGGGCATACACTTGGATTACATGCGCCTGGATATAAGCGTGTCAAAGAAGGCTTCTTAGCAGTGCATCATCTTTTGCTCTCGCATGGAAAGGCCGTTAAGCGATTTAGAGAGATGAACATGGCAGGAGAGATTGGCATTGTCCTCAGTGTGACACCACTCTATCCGGATACGTCTTCACAAGCAGATTATAAGTCCGCTCATTTTGCAGATGCCGTATCGCATAGATTATTTTTAGAGGCACTTTTTAAAGGGGTGTACCCTAAAGAAGTCATGACGATGGTCAACAGGCTCACAAGGGGAAGACTTAAACTACATCCACATGATATGGAGACAATCTCAGAGCCCTGTGATTTTCTTGGGATTAACTACTACACAAGGGGATTAATTAAGACAAAAGCAGGTGGTATTGGTTACGAAGCTGGAAAGCCTAGAGTCCCTGTTACAGATATGGGGTGGGAAGTTATTCCTTATGCACTGAAATCCATGATTGAACGCATCAGAACAGACTTTACAAAATTACCGATCTACATTACTGAGAACGGTGCTGCCTATCCAGATCGTGTGGAAAGAGACTTTAGAATTCATGATGAGCAGAGGATCACTTATCTTAAAAGACATCTTGAGATGATTCATACGATCAACGCAGAAGGGGGCGACATAAGAGGCTATTTCCTATGGTCACTTTTAGATAACTTTGAATGGCAAGAAGGCTACTCAAAGCGATTTGGGCTTTTCTATGTGGATTATTCAACTTTAAAACGCTATCCTAAAGACAGTGCTTATTTTTATATGGAATATGTGAGCGCGCAAAAAAGAAAGAAAATCCATAATTAAGTGTGCGTTGATGACGCACAAAATTGATAGAGACAAACAACAGAGATACAATATATTAAAAATAATTAACAAACACCTTGACAGTCGTTTTTATCATTGTTATAATTCAATACAATAATCAAATTTCGAAAGCTCAAAAGCAGAGATGGAGAAAAAAAGTTTATAAAGCGTTTCAGAAAGCTGGTGGTTGATGTGAACCAGTACGATTATAAATTATAGCTCACTCCTAAGCTACAAGTCTGAAAGTGATAGTAAGACTTGTCGGTCAGTCCCGTTATAGACGATTGATGTTAAGTCAAGTTTAAGAGGTTTCAAAATTGAGACAAATAAGGTGGTACCGCGTGGAATTATCCCCGTCCTTATAAGCAGTTGCTTATGAGTGCGGGGTTTTTTATATCTATTGGACGAATTATTAGACTGAAATTTGAGAAGTGGGAGGAAGAAGATGAATCCATATGTGTTGTCCGTTATCGTAGAAAATGAGCCAGGGATACTAAGTCGTGTGGCAGGGCTATTTAGTAGAAGAGGCTATAACATTAAAAGCTTGTCCGTAGGCGAAACAGAAGATCCTAAAATTTCAAGGATGACCATTGTTGTCAAAGGAGACAGACAAATTGTAGAGCAAATTAAGAAGCAACTCCAAAAGTTGATTGATGTCATCAAGATCATTGAACTTGAACCCGAAACATCTGTCTATCGAGAACTGGCTTTAGTGAAAGTCATGGTAAATGAGCAGAACAGACCTTCAATACTTGAGGTTGTGGAAATCTTTAGAGGTAAAGTCATCGATATAGCAAAAGAGAGTCTCACTGTGGAACTCACAGGAGATCATGATAAGATAAATGCATTTGTGGATATGATGAAAGTTTATGGTGTTAGTGAGATGGCTAGAACTGGATTAACTGGACTTGCAAGGTTTAACAGTTAGTTTGATTTATATTAAGTGAGGTTGATTAGATATGAATGTAGCAGAGTCAATGATTAAATGTCTTGAAATAGAAGGGATCGATACTGTATTTGGTTATCCTGGTGGTGCGATTTTACCCTTTTTTGAGGCATTGAGGCGTTCTAAATTAAAGCACATATTGGTAAGAAATGAACAATCGGCAGTCCATGCGGCAAGTGGTTATGCACGTGTATCTAAGAAAGTTGGGGTCTGTATATCGACATCTGGCCCCGGAGCGACTAACATGATCACAGGTATCGCCACAGCGTATATGGATTCTATCCCCCTCATTGCAATTACAGGGCAAGTACGTCGGGATTTTATGGGGAAAGATGTTTTTCAAGAAGTTGATATTTTAGGAGCCACAGAACCTTTTACGAAGCATAGTTTTCTAGTGACAAAAGCTGAAGATATCCTTATGGTAATGGCAAAAGCGATCAAAATTGCCACAACAGGCCGAATGGGCCCAGTACTCATAGACATTCCAAGTGATATTCAGCTTGAAGATATCGAGTTTAAGCACATCAAGGAAGTTGAGATCAATGGTTATAATCCCACCGTTATTGGACATTCTGGACAGCTTAAAAGGATCATTAAACGTGTTAATGAAGCTAAGAATCCAGTGATTATAGCAGGTGGCGGTGTTCTTTTATCAGGGGCAAAAGAAGCCTTGACTCAATTTTCTAAGACCAGAAAAATTCCAGTCATCAACACACTTATGGGGATTAGTTCGTACCCGATGGATTCACCTTATTATGTGGGTGTTTTAGGTTCTCATGGCGATGATATCTGTGAACAGGTCGTTAAAAATGCAGATTTGATCATCGTCATAGGGGCACGTATGTCAGACCGTGCTACTAAAAACTTTAGTTTAATCAGACCTGATGCGAATATCATACACATTGATATCGATCCTAGTGAGATCGGGAAAATCATTAATTATCAAATTCCAGTAGTTGGTGACGCTAAGACGATTTTAGATTATATTAATGAAAAAATAAAACCAAATGATGAAGCATACTGGTTAGATACGTTAGATTTTCAGCAAGAAGAAATTGAAAATAAGGTTTTAAATGCATTTGATCATGTAGATCCTAAGCACTTTTTAAATGAAATATCCAAGCGATTAACAGAAGATGCAGTGGTCACTGCAGATGTCGGTCAAAATCAGATTTGGACGGCAAAAAATATTCAGTACTCTCAAAATCGAAAATTTTTGAGTTCTGGTGGTTTAGGCACTATGGGATATAGCTTATCTGCTGGAATCGGTGCTAAGCTCGCTGCACCTGAAAAAATGGTGGTTTCAGTTATGGGGGATGCTGGTATTCAGATGCTTTTAGGAGAGCTTGGGACACTTTCGGAAATTGGACATAAAGTGATTGTCATCATTCTTAATAACAATCTTTTGGGTATGGTAAGAGAATTACAGGATAATGCATATGGTAAGAAGAGTCACTTTGGGATTCATTTTTCCATATCGCCAGATTTCGTGAAAATTGGTGAAGGCTATGGCATTCCAGGTCGTAAAATTGAATCGAATTCTGAAATTCAATCGGTACTAGACGAAGCATTTCAGAGTGAATCCTCTTTCATCATAGACGTTCGTGTGAGTCCAGAGGTAAACTCTTTATAGATTGCTTATAAAAGCAATCTTCAATTAAAGTGGACAAATTACTAAAATGATTAATCTACTTAATATTAATGTAGAGACTTTCTCTAGGAACACTGAATTTAATCGGTGATATAGAGCATGTTCTCTACTTTTTTATATTCTGAGTATTCAGATAAGTTTAAGACAGTTTTTAGAAGCTATATGGTCATGTCTTAAAGTGCTAGAGTAGACTTGAACAGTTAGAAATAGAGAAAAAGAGATGACCATTACAGAAGATTAAATAATAGGGGGCAACATGTTTATCGAGAGAGTTGATATTATAAGAGTAAATAATCCATTTCAGCATCCATTTGAAACGAGTTTCACCAAATTTCTAATGCGTGATGCTTTAATCATCAAAATATATGCTGAGGGCTACGTGGGGTATGGCGAATGTAAAGCTTTTTTTGGACCTTTTTATTGTCCAGAAGATAATGGCACATGCCATCACATTATTAAAAATTTTCTGATTCCTATAATCCTACATAAAGAGATCGAAGGACCAGAAAGTTTTATAGAAAAGACTTGGTATATTAAGGGCAATAATCTGGCCATAGCCGCAGTGGAAAATGCGTTATGGGATCTTAAATCTAAAATTGAAAACAAGTCTTTGAAGACACTTGTCGGCGGTGTCTATGATGAAGTTAAAGTGGGGGTAAGTCTCGGGATAGAGCCTACTCTAAAAGATTTGTTAAATAGAATAGACCATTATCTTGCAGAAGGCTATCATAGGACGAAAATAAAGATTAAACCGGGCAGAGACCTTGAAGTGATCAAAGGGGTGAGAAAAGCTTTCCCAGATATCGTTTTAACAGTGGATGCCAATGCGGCTTATAGCCTTAAAGATATAGAACTTTTTAAAGCATTTGATGAATTTAATCTCGCTTATATTGAACAACCACTGGGTGAGAATGATATTATAGATCACTCTGTTTTGCAGAAAGCTATAGAGACACCGATATGCCTTGATGAAAGCGTCGAGAGTCTTGAAGATGCTCGTCAAGCTATTGAACTTGGCAGTTGTAAAATCCTCAATATCAAATCCAGTCGATGCAGAGGCATCTCAGAATCTATTAAAATTCATGATCTCTGTATGGAACAAGATGTGCCCGTATGGTGTGGCGGCATGACTGAACTTGGAATCGGTCGCGTTCAAAACATTTCACTTGCAAGTTTGCCCAACTTTAAGCTTGCACATGATATCGCTGGGAGTAACCGTTATTTTAAAGAAGACATTACAATTCCAGAAGTGAAGATCACCAAAAACTGCACCTTAATTGTTCCAGATGAGACTAACGGTTTTAAATACGAAGTCGATGAGGAAGCCATAGAGAGAATGATGGTGAGTAGAGATATCTTTAGATAATGAATTTAAAGACTAAATTCAACGTTTTAGCCAGTAAACAATACTAAATAACAAGGGGGAAATCAAAAATGAAGATTGAAAAGATTATTCTTAGAAAAATGAAAATTAAATTTAAAAAGCCCTTTCAAATAAGTTCGACGAAGATGACAGATAAACATTTTATCTTTGTGGAAGTACACAGCAAAGATCATGTGGGCTATGGGGATTGCTCAGCACTCAACCATCCATATTATAATGAAGAAACCACTCAGACAGCGTGGCATATGTTATCGGATTTTCTGATTCCAATACTCTACAGCCATGACGAAATCACGCATCCTGAAGAACTCTATGATATGTTCTATCATGTGAGAAGAAATATGATGGCAAAATCAGCGCTGGACTGTGCCGTATGGGATTTATACAGCAAGGAAAACAACATTTCTTTATCCAAGGCTTTAGGCGGAACTCGAAAAAGAGTAGAGACGGGTATCAGTATCGGTATTCAAGACAGTAAAGAAGCACTTCTTGAAACTGTAGATAAGTTTATGGATCAAGGCTACAAACGCGTCAAAATGAAGATTAAGCCTGGCAAGGACATCGAGTATCTTGGATATGTGAGACAACATCATAGTGATGTCATGATGATGGCAGACGCAAACTCTGCTTATACTTTAAAGGATATAGACTTATTTAAAGAGATGGATCAGCTCAATATGATTATGATCGAGCAACCTCTTGGTCATGATGACATCGTGGATCATGCGAAACTTCAAGCGGCTGTAAAAACGAGAATTTGTTTAGATGAGAGCATTCATTCTGTAGAAGATGCAAGAAAGGCGATTGAACTTGGCAGTACCAAAACGATTAACATCAAAGTCGCTAGAGTAGGTGGCCTTACAGCTGCTAAAAAGGTACATGATTTATGTGCAAGTTATGATATTCCTGTTTGGTGTGGTGGTATGCTGGATACTGGGATTGCAAGAGCACATAATCTCGCCATTGCGTCGCTTCCAAATTATAAATTCCCTGGAGATTTGCCTGCATCTACGCGATATTATGAAAAGGATCTTATTGATCCACCGATGGTGATAGACGCAGATTCAATGATTGCTGTCCCTGAAAAACCGGGTATTGGATTTGAGCCTATACCAGAGATGATAGAAAAACTCACTTATGAAAAGAAAGTATTTTTGAGATAAAAAGGTCTAAAATACGTGAATCGGTAAAAGTTTTTCTGTAGATTATATTGGAGTTTTGTACTATTATTTAAACAAAAATTGAAATGTATGTTTGACAACATATATGGATTATGATAATATTTCATTGTAAGACGAGTTGGATTGTTACTGTTAGGCAGGCTATACCACTTGGTGCTGTGCATCTAGGGGAGGACTGCCTTTTTTGTATCTAAATTGCTATTTTAATATGAAGGGAATAGACTGTGGTTGTTGAAAAAGTGATTAATAACAATTTAGTACGCTCACACAATGACAATGACATCGAGGTGCTGGTGATCGGGTGTGGGCTGGGCTTTAAGAAAAAACCTGGGGATGCTATTGAAACTTCACTTATAGAAAAAATTTATACAATACAGGATAAAAAGACATCCAATCAACTGATAGAGCTTTTATCAAGTGTTCCCAATGAACATATCCAAACGGCAAATGCAATTGTCAGTTATGCGAAAAAGGCTTTGGACTGTAAAATTAACGACAATATTTATATCGCACTTACGGATCATCTCAGTTATGCGATCCAAAGATATGAAGAGGGAATTAATTTAAAAAATGCCTTACTATGGGAAATCAAGAAGTACTATAGCAAGGAATACAGAGTGGGTCTTGAAGCCCTCAATATTATTGAAGAACATTTAAAGATCAGATTGCCAGAAGACGAAGCTGGTTATATAGCACTTCACTTAGTTGGTGCCTCACAAAAGATGGGGAATGTGATGGAAAGTACGGATATGCTTGGCATGATCCAAAATATACTTCAAATCGTCAAATATCAACTCAATATTGAGTTCAATGAAGAATCCATACACTATGAACGGTTTTTAACACATTTGAAGTTTTTCGCACAACGCATCATCGGCAATAAAAGTTTAGAGGATGATAACGAAGAACTCATTAAAACCATTCAGAAAGAATATAAAAAAGAGTATAAATGTGCTCTGAAAATTAGGGAATATATAGAAGGTCATTTTTCAAAGATTTTAACGGATACAGAACTCGTTTATCTAACGGTTCACATCAAAAGAATATCATTAAATTAGGATTGTTACTGGTTAAGCAGGCTATACCTAGAAAGTAAGTGGTCAGACACTTACTTTCTAGGTATTTTTTTTGAAATTCTAACCACAGATATGAACTAGAAACAAAACCTGAATACAGACAACATGATTTGAGGTGAATGATGTTGGAAAGCGGGTTTTAAATATAATTTAAGGAGGCTATTAAATGGATTATCAAAATTTAGCGAAAGAGATTTTAGCTAAAGTAGGGGGAGCCGATAATATCACAGGGATCACACACTGTGCGACGAGGCTTAGACTCAATTTAGCAGATGAAAGCAAGGCCAAAGATAAGGAGCTTAAAAACGTACCCGGTATTATGGGTGTCGTTAAAAAGGGCGGTCAATTCCAAATCGTTATTGGCAGTGATGTGGCAAGTGTCTATAAGCCGTTGATGGAAATAGCAGATATCAATGAGTTAAAGGGTGATGATGAAAGTCATAAAAAACCACTGGATAGATTGATCAATACTTTGACCAGTATCTTCACGCCGATCTTACCAGCAATCACAGCAGCGGGTATGATTAAAGCTGTTTTAGCCATATTAGTCACTTTTAATTTTGTTGCAAAAGATGCACAAGCTTATCAAATTCTTAACTTCATGGCAGATGCAGGATTCTATTTCTTACCGATATTCCTTGCAAGTTCGGCTGCTAAGAAATTTAAATGTAATCCTTATTTGGCAATGATGCTTGGCGGTATCTTGCTACATCCAAGTTTTATTGCTATGGTTTCAGCTTCTAAGGAATCTGGTGAAGCGATTAAATTATTCTTTTTACCAATCAGTAATGCAGGTTATGCTTCATCTGTTTTACCGATTATCTTGATCGTATGGTTCTTATCTTATGTGGAACCTTTTGCAGATAGAATTTCACCTAAAGCGATTAAATTTTTTACTAAGCCACTACTAAGTATCTTAATCGTAGGTATAGCAGGACTTGTTGTCATTGGACCACTTGGTTATATTTTAAGTAGCTATGTTGCAGACTTTATGAACGCAATTAACGAACACGTGGGTTGGTTAGCACCAACACTTCTAGGGATCTTCTCACCATTACTCGTTATGACAGGGACACATTATGGTATTATTCCGATTGCGATCAATAACAGAATGACGCTTGGCTATGATACACTTCTTTATCCAGGGATGCTTGGCTCTAACGTTGCGCAAGGTGGTGCAGCTTTAGCAGTCAGTGTTAAAAGTAAAAGAGCTGAGATCAAACAACTTGCGTCATCTGCTGGTATTACAGCAGTCTGTGGTATCACAGAACCAGCACTCTACGGTGTCAACATGAAATATAAAACACCTCTATATGCTGCAATGGCCGGTGGTGGTATCGGTGGTCTCTTCATGGGTATTACTAAAGTTAGAAACTACTCTGGTGGTTCACCGGGTTTATTAACGCTTCCAAGTTATATTGGTGGCGATAGTATGAATGGTTTTTATTTCGCTTGTATAGGAGCGGTGATCAGTCTTGTGACAGCATTTATCATCACAATGGTGATCTATAAAGATCCAGAAGAGGCGCAATCAACTGAAACGGTAGAAACTGTATTTAAAACTTCAGGTCATGGGCCTCAAGATATTTTGGCGCCGATTACGGGTAAAGCTGTGGCACTTACAGAAGTTAATGACTCTACTTTTTCAGAAGGTATCGTGGGCAAAGGTGCAGCAATCATCCCTACAGTAGGTAAAGTTCTTGCACCTGTTGATGGTAAGATTGTAACGATTTTTAATACAAAACATGCGATTGCAGTTCAAGCAGACACAGGCGCAGAAATTTTGATCCATGTAGGGATTGATACTGTCAAATTAGGAGGCAAATACTTCGAAGTCTTTAAAAAGAATGGTGATGCTGTTAAAAAAGGTGATTTAATCGCTACTTTTGATATCGAAGGCATCAAGAAAGAAGGCTATGATGTGATTACGCCTGTTGTCATCACCAATCATGATGATTATAGTGAAATCAGAACGAAGAGCAAAAATGTCAATGCACTAGATGCATTTATTCAAATTATTTAAGGAGTAATCAATGTCAATTGGATTTCCAAAGGATTTTTTATGGGGCGGTGCTGTCGCAGCAAATCAATGTGAAGGCGCTTACAACCAAGAGGGCAAGGGTCTTTCAGTACAAGATGTTCTCCCAGGAGGGCTTGTTAAAGATCGCACAGAAAGGCCAACTGAAGACAACTTAAAACATATGGGTATTGATTTTTACCATCGCTATAAAGACGATGTAAAACTCTTTGCAGAGATGGGGTTCAAGGTTTTTAGAACCTCCATCGCATGGTCGAGGATTTTTCCAAAAGGGGATGAATCGATTCCAAATGAAAAGGGTCTAAAGTTTTATGACGATCTATTCGATGAATGCTTAAAGTATGGGATAGAACCTCTAGTCACTATTTCTCACTATGAGATGCCACTACACTTATCCGAGCATTATGATGGTTTTAGAAACCGAAAGGTGATCGATTTCTATGAAAACTATTGCCGTGTTCTCTTTAACCGTTATAAGGATAAAGTAAAGTACTGGTTGACTTTTAATGAGATCAATTCACTTTTTCATGCGCCTTTTATGAGTGCAGGAATCAATACGCCTAAATCGGCATTGACTGAGCAAGATTTTTATCAAGCGGCGCATTATGAATTGGTGGCAAGTGCGCTTGCCACTAAGATCGGACATGAGATGATGTCAAATGCTCAGATTGGCTGTATGGTACTTGGGGTGACGCTTTATCCATTGACACCAGATCCAAATGATATCATCCTCAAAATGCTGCGTGATCGTGAGACCTATCTCTTTGCAGATATTCACGTGAGAGGGCATTATCCAAAGTATATTTTGAATTACTTTGAGGCAAATAATATTAAGCTTGATATCACTCAAGAGGATTTAGACCTCTTAAAGCATACCGTTGATTTTATCTCATTCAGCTATTACTCAAGCAGTTGTGCAACCACACATCCAGAATTGAGTGCGTCCACTGGCGGGAATCTGATTAAAGGGTATAAAAATCCGTATGTTAAAGCATCCGAATGGGGCTGGCAAATAGACCCCCAAGGGCTTCGATATACACTTAATAAGCTCTATGATCGCTATCAACTCCCCCTATTCATCGTAGAAAATGGACTGGGCGCAGTGGATGAACTCATCACACTGGAAAGTGGTGAGCAAACTGTTATAGATGATTATCGGATTGAATACTTGAAGGCGCATCTCAGTGAGGTTAAAAAAGCCATTCAAGATGGCGTTGAAGTTATGGGTTATACGTCATGGGGCTGTATAGACATCGTCAGTGCGTCCACAGCACAACTTAAAAAGCGATATGGCTACATTTACGTGGATCGAAATGATGATGGCACAGGCAGTCTAAAGCGCTATAAAAAGAAATCGTTTAATTGGTATAAAGAGGTCATTGCGACTAATGGTGAGAACCTTTAAAGCGTGACGACTTGGTTTGAGCGTATTTGACTTGGGTCATTTATGAATCGTGTTAATTTTTTATGTAGAAACAGAGAGATTCCGTGAGGGCTCTCTGTTTTTGTGTTAGACCACAGAATTATTTTTGTATAAGTGACTGCCATTAGTAGAATTTCAAATTATCATATTAGATAGATGCTTTATGTTATATAAAACTCAAATTCAATGCATTTTAATCCATGTTAAAGCTTCGTTGACATAATGGTCAGGCAAACATCCCCTTTAAGGATGCACCTTATGCAAAATATCTTGATGGGATTATTGTATTGATGGATGAAGAATGGATCATATTTGAGGTTCGAGATGATGGTTAAAAAGAACGAGATGGGAAAAATATAAAAATATGTTTGGCATATAAACACTAGATGAAATCGTAAGATAGGTTAGTATGACAATCAAAGGAACACTCTCAATTCTGGAAATATTGGAATTGAGAGTGTTTTTTAGTTAAGATTTACTTGGTAAATGCATTAGCCTATAAAAAATAAAAAGCGGCACAACAAATATTTCATCACAAATTTACATAAACTATAATTAGATTTTATATTGCTTTGCTATATTGGTCTTAGGATCAACGGTCTATGGGGGGGCAATGTATGAATTTTGTAACGCATATTACAATGGCGGATTTAATTTTCAAAGAGGTTAGTGCACTTTATGAACTCAATAGAGTCGCGTTCGTCTATGGAAATATCATGCCAGATGTGGACCCTCAGTTCAATAAGACGCCACATATGTTTGATAATTCAAAATTCGTTGAATATAAAAAAACACGGCATTTATGAAATTAAGCTTCACTTTGTCTTAAAGAAAATGTTGAAATTTCAACTCTTTAAAGCGGATGATAGCGGATTTGAGGCGCATCAGATAGGCGGTATAAGACAGCAATTGATGATGGCTAGAAAAAACTATGTTGAAAATCCTAAAACTTATGAAAATGATTTGATCTATGCGATTCAAACTTCAATTTATGCCTGTAAAGTGATTACAGAAGCTATGGTTTATAGAGGCGTTATTGAAATCTATCCTTGGGAGACCCCATGGAATGATTATATATAGAAAGAAATTTAGATGAGAGGTAAAAAAACGATGAAGAAAACAGACGAAAAGAGTGTACCACAGTGGCAGAAGGAAATGAAATTTTTAGAGGATTATCTTGAAATCTACATGGTGAAATCAGATTCAAAGCCAGTAAAATCACCATTTTTAGAAGATTATCTCTTTGAGTGTTTAGAGGAAATTGACTGTGAAAGCAGTTACGAAGATCCAACACTGGGTAAAGCATATGAAAGCGTTTGTTCACAAAGATGAAAGCGCTTTTTTTGCTGTATAGGTATATATTAGGGAACAACATACATATAAAAAGGAAATAGTCGTTACAAAAGTTGTTATGCGCGTTTCATTGTAGTAAAATGATTAAAACGTAGATTACTCATTTGCTATAAGGAGGCGAGCACATGGATTCAATTAATGCTATCGAGCGTATAACCATAAGAGAAAATTTGAATGCTGGAGATTTGGGGTATCTAACCTATCTACACGCTAAAATTTATAAAGAAGAATGTCAATACGATTTAGAGTTTGAAGGATACGTCTGCAAAACTTTTTATGACTTTACATTGAGACATTCCAAAGAGAGAGATCGATTCTTTATTGCAGAAAAAGACGGTGTGATCGTTGGGAATGTTGCTATATTAGGGTACAGTGACACCGAAGCCCAACTCAGATGGTTTTTAATAGAACCAGAATTTAGAGGCATTGGCCTTGGTCAGAAACTTTTTAAAAGAGCAATGCAATTTTGTGAAGAGATGGATTATAAAAAAGTATGGCTTTTGACAACTTCTGATCAGGAAAAAGCATCATCAATGTATGAACGTGAAGGGTTTAAAATGGTGGAAGAAACTTCTCAAGAGATGTGGGGACGGGTTTTAGTTGAGAAGAGGTATGAGCTAAATAGATGAAAAGAAAAGGATTGACAATTTACATTATTATTTTGGGATTAGTCGTATTGATGTCATTTTTTTGGATGGATTCACACGTTTATCGTTTGGTGGAGCATGTTCCATTAGTCAATGGAACTTTGAATCTTTCAGAGTGGCAAGGGGAACCTATTAATTTGACCGGTTTATGGCGGTTTTATCCAGATGCCAGATATGATTCAAATTTGAAAGCAAAACAAGGTATACTCAAATCCGTACCACATAGCTGGGAAAACGATGCAGATCTTAATTTTTCACCTTATGGGGTGGGGGTTTATAGAGGACAACTCACAGGATTAGATCCAGATGAAATTTATGGCTTTTCTATCTATGATGAGGTCACAGCCTATAATTTATATATCAATGGTAAACGAGTTGCAAAAAATGGGGATATAAACCGGAAAATCCCTGAATGGCGACCTGTTGTCGGTGCTTTTATTTCAGATCGTGAAGGTCATGCTGAAATCATCATGGAAATATCAAACGATGACTATTATAGAGGGGGATTTTGGAACTCTATCGGGATTGGTCTTTACGATGAGGTCATCCAAAAATGGCAAAGACATCAATTTTTATCTGCCTTTGTTATTGCGTGTTTTTTTATCATAGGTGTTTTCTTTTTAGGTGTTTTTGTGATGCATCGGAAGCGTTTGGAGAGTCTGTATTTTGCACTTATCAGTATTTGTATGAGTGTTTACAGTCTATTAATTGTGGATCGCCTTATTCATCAACTTACAGATAGCATCCCTTGGAATATCTTAGTTAGATTGGAGTATGCCACGGGGTATTTATTGTTGCCCTTGTTCTGTCTCTTTATTTTAAAATTATTTCATTATGAAAAGCTGAAGGTGTTAGAAAAGGGTCTTATGATCGTTATTCTCGTTTTAGTGGGCATAACAATGTTAGTGGATAATCGGCTATATACTTTGATTTTTTTGCCCTATAAATACCTCAGTGTGATTTGTATCGGTGTTATTAGTTTATCGCTTATCAAGGCGGTTTATGATGGTGCTAAGGGTTCTTATTTAATGTTAACGGCTTGTGCAGCGATTGCGATTGCTTTAATTAAGGAATTTGGTTATCCCAATGAATACAGTTATATTCCTTTTGCAGGACTTGTGGTGGCATGGTGTTTTTCACTGATTGTAATTGAAGGGTTTGTTACTACAGATAAGCGCAATCAAGTGCTTGAACGCCGTATCGTACTGGACGAATTGACAGGACTTTATAACAGGCCGTATATTTTATCTTTTATTGAACGGTTTACGACATATGTTCAGGATGAAACTGCATATTTATTATTTCTTGATCTTGATGGGTTTAAACCTATAAATGATACTTATGGGCATCCTGTTGGAGATCAGATTCTGGTGACGATCAGTAGAGCGTTACGTATGGCGCTAGAGCATAGTGATGTGATCGCACGTTTTGGTGGTGATGAGTTCTTAATTTTAGCTCAGCATAAAAGCAGGGCAGAAATTGAAGCTCTGGCACTTAAACTGATCAATATCGTCAGTAAAGAAGTTCTGGTGGGAGATCTGAAGCTCACAGTAGGCGTAAGTATCGGTATAAGCCCTTATGCAAAAGGCGATTTGCCTAAGGCGTGGATCACAAGGAGTGATCAAGCGATGTATCGGTCTAAACGTGGTGGGAGTAATCGGTATACCGTGTTGACTAAAAAGTAAATGTTGAGTCGGTTTCAGTAAACGAAATTTATTAATAAAGCCATAATAAAAACGGCTAGTATTTCCGAAGAAATACTAGCCTCGCTCGGGCAAGCGTTTATTTTACACCTCATTGTATCACAAGCTAGAGGATAAGGCAAAGATTGATTTGATCTGAATTGAGAAAAGATGTGTGAGTGGATTCATGCGCTGCTATGAACCCCTGTATCAGAAGAGGATATGGGGGTGTTTTTGTGTGAAAATTCGGAAAAATAGGGTGCTCACAAGTAGTGGCTGTGATATAATAAATCAACTGGGAAAATTGGGAATAAAGATTAAGAAAATGACATAAAGTTAAGTGATATGAATTTATACATAACAGTATCGTGGGGGTATTGTCTATGAATACGGCGGAATTTAAAACAATTATAGATCATCTTAAAGTTTGGAAGAAGAAGGGACAGAGAGCACCACATAAACCCCTTCTTATTTTGCTTGCGCTGGCACGGATAAAGAATGGTCAAACGGAATTGGTTTCATATGAAGAGATAAGAGACCCTTTGGAGCAATTGTTAAAAGATTTTGGACCGAATAGGCAATCCTATCATCCAGAGCATCCCTTTGTTAGATTAACAAATGATGGCATTTGGCAACTGGATAGGGCAAGAAAAGATATAGAGATTAAGAACAATTGGTTAATCCAAAATCAAATTAGGGGCGGTTTTAGTGAAGAGGTAACCATGCTTCTAAAATCAAATCAAGCCCTAATAAGAGAAACCACAGAAGCTATTTTAGATGCTCATTTTGAGCCTTCAATGCATGATGATATTTTATCAGCTGTGGGACTTGAATTTGATTATATTACTCGAAAGGTCAGAAAACGTGATGCGAAGTTCAGAGAACGCATTTTATCTGCTTATGATCACAGTTGCGCAGTATGTGGGTTCAATGTAAGGCTGGGAAACCAGTTAGTAGGCGTTGAAGCCGCACATATAAAATGGCATCAAGCAGGTGGACCAGATCGTGAAGATAACGGTGTAGCACTTTGCTCAATGCATCATAAGTTATATGATAGAGGCGTTTTCACCATAGCAAATGATAAAAAAGTGATTGTTTCAAAACGTGCACATGGCACTTATGGGTTCGATGATTGGCTCATGAGATATCATGGCAAAGAGATTCGACATCCAGTTGAGAAGTGTTTTTACCCTGAGCCTGAGTACATTGAGTGGAATGTTCGGGAGGTTTTTAAGGGGTGAAGGGGGGCTTTGAATTGAAATAGGAGTGTTTCGGGAATACAGTCGTTAGACAAAATTTTATGAAAAAATATTTGAAATGGCTTGATTTAATAGATTAATTATTGTAGAAATGGAGAAATTAAAATGGAATATACATTGTTAGACGTTAAAGAAAAAGTTCAGCAGTATGATGAGATATATAAGATACGTATCTCATATAGACAATTGAATCAAGAAATAACTACAATTCCAGTTAGCAAAATCAACTTTATAGAATTTAATGGACATAAGGATATGATTTCAGGATTTAATATAAGGAGTGAATCTAAAAATCCAGAGTTTTCTTTCTCTGCTACTGACTTTACACCTGATAGAATAGAGATTAATGAAAGCGATATAAAAATGTATAGTGGTAGCACAAGAATATGGTTTATGTTGACAAAGTGAATCCTTTAATATAACAATATTGAATCAAGCCATTTTGAATATTAAATAAAGGCAACTCATAAAACTTCGTCTAACATAAAGTAATGTTTCTAAATCACACAAAAAAATAAGCCTCAAGTAGGCAAAAATTGTGATTTAGGAACATTGTGCCTAGCGAAGCCGCGTCACCAATACCTTTGGGTATCCAATGATCTGCTCTTTGTTTTTTAAGAACACATTTAGAATAAACGCCTTATAAAAGGTAAAAATGAGATTGTGAACTCATGGGAAAATTGATAAAATGACATAGATTCCCCCTCCCCATGAAAGTGGATTCAATCATTTGGACGTGTAAGAATCTATTAAGTTTCAAAAGCTTAACCTGCACCGATATGTGGTGTAGCCTCTTGCGTTACAGTATTAGAAGATTCTAAAGGACATTTTGAACATCTAGAGAAACCAAGGCGCATAAATTTGATTAGAAACTCAAATGCAGTATAATCACTTGATTTTTTAGAAGGTATGATCTTCATAATGCGCTGGCAGTGCGCAAGCTTTGTAGGTCTGTTTCTGCCAGCGAGAATACCATAATGTCTGATTTTCACAAAACCAGGAGGCAGTATATGCATTAAAAACCGGCGTATGAATTCTGTGCCAGTAAGTGTCATTTGCTTGGTCTTTCCGGAGTCTTTATTGTCTTTATATCTAAAAAGGACGTGATCATCAGTGACTTTGAGGATGCGGTGATTAGAAATGGCTACACGATGAGTATACTGACATAAGTAGTTAACTACGTGAGTAGGTGAGTCAAAGTTTTCTTTGGCGCAAACTACAAAAGCTTTTGAATAGGCAGCATCCATTCTATTTTGAAAGTCCGAAGCGGATGCAGATTCATTTGTATTCCAATCTTGTAGTTGGCCTTCATAAAAAAGTTTTTTCAAGGCTTCCATAAAAATAGCTTTGAAAACACGACTGAGTATTTTAACATGAATTAGATAATTTTTTCGGGTTTTTTTAAAGTGCATGGTTTTAGTACAAAGTCCACCCCCAGGCACAATAAAGTGAACATGTGGGTGATAAGAAAGTGTTTGCCCCTAGGTGTGAAGTAGTACACCAGTTAGACCAATTTGAGCCCCTAGATGCTTTTTATCGGCAGCAAGTGACAAGAGTGTCTTAGAAGCGGTCTTCATGATCAAGTTGTACATCAAAGCTTGATTGGCAAAGAAAATTGGATTGAGTTCTTCCGGGACAGTAAAAACCACATGGAAGTAGTGGACATTTAAAAGTTCAGAGTTACGATCAACACGCCATTTTTCTCTTTTGAAAGACTGACAAAGTGGACAATGGCGATTACGACAAGAATTATAAGCAATAGAAGTTTTACCACAATTTGAGCATGTATTATTATGTTCACCAAGTTTTGAAGTACGACAAGCCATAAGTGCATTCATGACTTTATATTGATCATATGTGGGCTTGTGAGTTTGACAATAGTCATCAAAGAAACGCATAAAAACATCTTGGAGATTAGGCATTAAAAACCTCCAAACTATCAAATGGACTAATGGCTTTAGTCAGGTCAGCGGTGGTTAAATGAAGGTAGACAGTGGTCGTTGAAAGTTTAGAATGACCAAGTAGTTTTTGAATAACGACAACATTGGTTCCAGAGAGCAGTAAATGTGTTGCAAAACTGTGTCTTAAACTATGAATCGTGGCTTCTTTAGGAAATTCCAAGAGATCACACTTGGTCCTAAATACCATTTGAATAGTACGCGTTGTCAAAGGTTTGTCTTTTGAAAAGCTTTGAAAGAGATAATCTTTAGGGTGGTATTGCTTGTAATAAAGTCTTAAAAGCTCAAGAGCGCTTTTGAAAGCAGCGTATAGCGTTCTTTGAGGTCTTTGCCATCTCTGACACGAATGTGCATCGCATTAGACTGAATATCGGAGACTTTGAGGTTCATAAGTTCCCCAACACGCAACCCAGCAGAATAACAGACTACAAGCATGGTTTTATGTTTAAGGTTTGTGACAGAGTCAAACAGTGTGTGAATCTGTGCAGGTGTTAAAGCAATTGGAAGCTTAGATGGTTGTTTGACTCTAGGGATGTTAGTCATATCCCATTCTCGGTTAAGAGTGGTTTCAAAGAAAAATTTGATAGCACTATAATTTGAATTTACATAGGAACGACTAAGCTTACGGGAAGTGATGGCATCGTGTAAAAACTCACGAACATGATCATAGGTGAGATACTCAGGTGGTAAGTTGTGAAATTTTGAAATCTTTTTAACACCATTGAGATAAACCGTGACCGTCTTTGGACTGAAACCTCTGAGTTCCATATCCATTTGCATTTTAGATAATAATTCAGACATAAAAAATAGCGCCTTTTCTTTTAGATAGAATAAGAATATCTAAATAGAGAGCTGTGTGTCTAGGAAAAAGAGATTTTAGAAGTCACCGCGCTAGCGGTTTAGTCCAACACGTTGATTTCCTACATTCCTTCTAATGTCACAAGTCTTGCGAGGCAAGCCTTGTGCCACTTTTCCCGCTAAGGCGTTAAAAGAAAAGAACGTCGGAAACTGCGGGAACGTTAGCAAAAATTAAATTTAGGAGCGCAGACATGAAGATAGAATATGGAGACTTATATAAATTTATTTCATCAGTTGGAATAATGATAATCATCTCACCATTTGTAATCGCTTGGTTTTTTCTCAAAGAACCATTTAGTTGGATGCTTGCCAGAATGGAGTTATCAAGTTTATCTGAGAATGCGCAAAACTTTACTATTATAAGAGAAGAACTCTTATTGTTTATTATTAGCAACATACGTATTTATTTCATTTTATCAATACTAGTTGGGATTTTTATGATCCTTGTTGGTATTTTTCTGTGGGTAAAAAGACAACGAGAACTTGATAGAAACCAAACTTTAATTAACAATAAGTTGGAACAAGAATTAAAGGATATGAGTCCAAAAGAAATTGCTGAAAATCAAGTAAATAGCATAGAAGAGTCTTATGAGAAAGAAGTTTCAAATAAAATAGATAATGCAGACAATTTAAAAATTAAATCTGAACCAAATTTCTTTTACAAGAGT
Source organism: uncultured Fusibacter sp. (assembly GCA_965140735.1). Taxonomy (GTDB): domain Bacteria; phylum Bacillota; class Clostridia; order Peptostreptococcales; family Acidaminobacteraceae; genus Fusibacter_A. The sequence goes on from OZ223306.1 coordinate 4,441,598, forward strand.
AACATATCAGAATATGTTCTGATTGAAGACCGAGTTTATAATTTATTCTATGAATTATACAATTCAAAATATGCAATTTTAAAGAATAAAAAAATTGCAAAGTTTGAATATGATTTGATTCTACAAAATAGAGAGCCTTCTAAGTCTGATATAATTGTTGAAATTAAATATATGAAATCTAGTTTTAGTAGGTCGAGACTAATTGAATTAAAAGAGAAAATGGAAGCATATAAATCTATTTATTTCAATACATTAGGAAAGGATGTTACTGCAATAATAATTATCGTTGTAGCCGAAGGGCAAATTTCACGAAGTACTATGTATCACTATATGTCTATGGTGAATTCACAAGAGGATAATAATCAAGTTTTAATTCTTTATGATACTGAATTAAAAGACATAAATTCAGAAAAATTAGCTAAAAGAATTAAAATTTAACTTCTGCTAAACCAGCTAATTCTTGTCGAGCATTTCATAAAAAATGTAGAATGAATTAATAATTGCATGATTAATAGAACTGCTAAAAGCAAGTCAAAAATGATAAAATTGAATTTCTAAAACTTGAAAAATGTTAGAATGAACAGTTTATGTGGCAATCTCAAGGATCAACACGTCATACGTTTTATGCCTAGTTTGATAGGCTATATATACCCAAAAAAACATATCACGATCAAACTGGTATGAGTCAATAATACGAACACGTCACTTACCAGAAATTCATCGGATGTCACATCCCTTGCATGGCAAGTGCTCCGACACTTTTCCCCCAAGGGTGAAAAGGATGAACTTGGCAACCTCGGGAACGTTAGGCGAAAGTCGACCAGCACTTGAAATAAAAGTGATAAGCTACATCACGAGCTGTCTAAGTCGCTTGACTTTTGGACTACTCTCTCCATTTGGAATAACCCTATTCATGGATGCGTTGCTGGCAACAGTTTGGTATTAAGCCATGATGACAATGTGAGAAATCTGTTAGCCTAAAATAGATGGATTGCTAGGGTAAATGTGTTACTATGATTAAACTAAATGAACCACTGTAAGCTTCGTTAAACGTGAATAGGGAAATAAGGCTGAAACCCTGTAACCAAAAGGTGTGAGTGAGGATGTATAACTTTTCGTATTGTACATCAAATGGACAAGAACTCCGGAGTAAAGGTGGAATCTAAGGTAGCATGAATTGGTTGTGGTGTAGAACTGGGTAAGACCGTCAGGTAGGTTTCTCGCAAGAGAAATACAAAGTAAGCGGTTATAGGAGACTAGAGAAAGCGAAAGCCTTTATGTAATGTACTGGATAGAAGTTCAAAATTTGCTCTAATGCGAAAGCATGCAGACTTCTAGTGGGTCATTTGAAGCGTGAATGGAAGGAAAATTTATGAAAGCTGGAGAGCCAACGAGCACAAAAAAGCAGGCGTCAGCAAACTGCGCCTTCAAATGGGATACGGTCAACTGGTCCCTGATCGAAGATAAAGTGAGTAAACTTCAGTCCAGAATCGCTAAAGCAACTCAAAGTGGCAAGAACTATCTAGTGAAGAAACTTCAGTACTTATTAAGTAAATCATACTACGGAAGACTACTCGCTGTAAAGAGGGTAATCAGTAATAAAGGGAGAAAAACAGCAGGTGTAGATGGCGAAATTTGGTCAACATCCTCCTCGCGCTACAAAGCAGTAATAAGGCTTGGAAAACAATCGTATCACTCAAAGCCACTAAAGCGGACCTATATCAAGAAGAAAAACGGCAAAGATCGTCCGCTTGGAATACCAACGATGTATGATAGAGCAATGCAAGCACTGCATATGCTTAGTCTAGATCCAGTAGCAGAGGTTGTGCTTGACAAGAACAGCTTTGGTTTTAGGAAGTATAGGAGTACCCAAGATGCATGTGAATATTTATTTAAATGTCTAGGCCGAAAGGACTCAGCAAAATGGGTTCTCGAAGGTGATATAAGAGGCTGTTTTGATAATATCAACCATGAATGGCTTTTGAATAATATTCCAATGTATAAACGAACACTTAAGCAATTCTTGAAAAGTGGATACGTTTATAACAAACGCCTATATCAGAGTGAGGCAGGCACGCCACAAGGTGGTATTATATCGCCAACATTAGCGAATCTAACCCTAAATGGTATGGCGCAGTGTATACGAGAAAAAATACTGGCGTGGACGTACAGGAAGAATACATCAAAAGTTCAATAAGCACAGGCTGAACATTACTATTTACGCAGATGACTTTGTTATTACAGCAAATAATAGACAAGTACTATGAGGAAGTCAAGATAATCATAACAGCATTTCTTAATGCGCGAGGTCTTGAACTGTCACAAGAGAAAACCGTAATCACAAATATTGACCAAGGATTCAATTTTTTAGGATGGCACTTTAGAAAATATCAAGGAAAACTGATCATAAAACCCTCGAAAGAGGGCGTTAAAAGGCTTAAAATCAAGATTCATGAAATCGTCAAAACAAGCATGGGAATGGCAGAAGGCGTGTTGATAGAACGCTTAAATCCAGTAATAAGAGGATGGTGTAACTATCACAATAAGGTATGCTCAAAAGAAACATTTCAAAAGGTGGACAGATACATCTTTTATCAAATATGGAGATGGGCAAAACGCCGACATAGCAATAAATCTAACGGATGGATAAAAGCAAGATATTTTGAAAGAATCGGTTCAAGAGATTGGATATTTAAAAGTGGAAATATAAAAATATATTTAGCAAGTTCAATGCGGATAAAACGGCATGTGCTCATCAAAATGTCAGCAAATCCGTACTGGGTCAAATATAGTGATTATTACGCTAAACGAGTAGCTTGCAGACCTTGTAGATAGATCTGTCACAAATGGCTTGAGAAAGTGTCACGTACGGTTCTTAGGGGAAGAAGAGGGAGCAATCCCTCTGACTTACCCGACTTAAATTCTGTTGTATATATAGGAGAAATCAAAAACATGAATGTTGATATTTTAATAAATAAAGATAAGTATTCAGTGGATGAAACTTTAAATAAAATTATAAGATTTGTTGAAAAGTATGATCGCAATGAGTTTTTAAAATTAAACACATACACTAGTATATTTTTAAATCAAGAAGCATTAGGATCATCTGGTTACAAGGTATCACCTAGGTTATTTCATAATTTATTCTTCTTTATATTAAACAAAGTTTCTTTCGGCAATAAGAAAATAAGTAATATTGCAAAATGTTCACAGTTATTTGTTGAATTAATTGATGAATTAACATTTTGTCATTTTAATTTTGTTGACACTTCCGATCAAAAGAGTTTTCATAAATCATACTACAGTTATCACTTAGATTTTCCAAGTACTTCAACAAGACAATATTTTAATTTCTTTATGAATAATTTGGATTCTATTTCAGAAATTTATAATACAACTTTAGACGATTCAAAACATCTAGTTTATGGTCTATTACTTATAACCAACTTTGAAAGAGGATGGCATAAAAGAAATTATATTAGTCGTATATTATCTTTTTTCAATTTAGGAATAGAAAAAGATCAGGTTAAATTTAATGCAGTAAATGTCTTTTATCAGATTCCAGATATGAATATAAAAAAACTTTTTGATAAGTATGGCTTAAAATACAAAATTCTTATCGAGAGTCTTTTTATTGATATTGATGAGCTAAAAAAAGAAAATGATATAATTTATTTTACTGAGTATAGAAAAAAGTGTGCTAAATATGTGGGTGTAAAATTTGGAAATAATATATCTTTTGTTAGAAATCATAATGTTATTAATGGCATTTATGAAGCAGTATTACAAAGCAAGACTTTTGAGATTTCAAAAGGTAATTATCTAGAAAAGAGAACCTATAATTTGTTATGTCAAGTTTTTGGAGCTCATAATGTATTTAAGAATATTTATGATGTTAATGGTAATGAACAGGATTTTATTGTAACTTACAAAAGTGTTCTACTTTCTGTAGAATGCAAAGGAAATAAATTTGCCGAACCATTTGTAGATAAATTGAGAGCTGAAAAAAGAATGAATCATAATTTCAAGAAGGTAATTGAGAAAGGTTACTCGCAAACGTCAAGAGTAGTTGAGAATTTGAACTTAAAGAAGTGTAAGTACTATGATTCAGATGATGTTCATAATAGAAAAGAAGTTATAGATATTTCAAAATATAATAGTGAGGATTTTTTTAGTATTATAGTCACTCTAGAGGAATATCATAGTTTAGGAACTGAACTTCAAAATAGTTTAGATATAAGCAACAGTATGAAGATACCACTTGTGGTTGAAATCAATGATTTAGAGATAATGATCGGAAAATGTCTGAATAATTTCAACTTGGATTTCTTTATTAGTTACCTAGCTGCTCGAAAAAATTATTATGGTCTTATATATACAGCGAATTCGGATGAACTAGATTATTTTGGGCATTATATTAACAATAGATTTAGTTTCAATTGTGAAAACAAGAATTCTAATATTATTGTTAATCTTGGAGCTGGATATGCGTCATTTGTAACAGACCTTTTAGATATTGACAATTATATTATTTATACTGAAATATTTGGAATTTAACATCACCTAACACGACAGTTTTCTACATTCCTTCCGATGTCACAGCACTTGAAATAAAAGTGATAAGCTACATCACGAGCTGTCTAAGTCGTTTGACTTTTGGACTACTCTCTCCATTTGGAGTAACCCTATTCATGGATGCGTTGCTGGCAACAGTTTGGTATTAAGCCATGATGACAATGTGAGAAATCTGTTAGCCTAAAATGGATGGATTGCTAGGGTAAATGTGTTACTATGATTAAACTAAATGAACCACTGTAAGCTTCGTTAAACGTGAATAGGGAAATAAGGCTGAAACCCTGTAACCAAAAGGTGTGAGTGAGGATGTATAACTTTTCGTATTGTACATCAAATGGACAAGAACTCCGGAGTAAAGGTGGAATCTAAGGTAGCATGAATTGGTTGTGGTGTAGAACTGGGTAAGACCGTCTACTCCTCTCATGAGGTAGGTTTCTCGCAAGAGAAATACAAAGTAAGCGGTTATAGGAGACTAGAGAAAGCGAAAGCCTTTATGTAATGTACTGGATAGGAGTTCAAAATTTGCTCTAATGCGAAAGCATGCAGACTTCTAGTGGGTCATTTGAAGCATGAATGGAAGGAAAATTTATGAAAGCTGGAGAGCCAACGAGCACAAAAAAGCAGGCGTCAGCAAACTGCGCCTTCAAATGGGATACGGTCAACTGGTCCCTGATCGAAGATAAAGTGAGTAAACTTCAGTCCAGAATCGCTAAAGCAACTCAAAGTGGCAAGAACTATCTAGTGAAGAAACTTCAGTACTTATTAAGTAAATCATACTACGGAAGACTACTCGCTGTAAAGAGGGTAATCAGTAATAAAGGGAGAAAAACAGCAGGTGTAGATGGCGAAAATTAGTCAACATCCTCCTCGCGCTACAAAGCAGTAATAAGGCTTGGAAAACAATCGTATCACTCAAAGCCACTAAAGCGGACCTATATCAAGAAGAAAAACGGCAAAGATCGTCCGCTTGGAATACCAATGATGTATGATAGAGCAATGCAAGCACTGCATATGCTTAGTCTAGATCCAGTAGCAGAGGTTGTGCTTGACAAGAACAGCTTTGGTTTTAGGAAGTATAGGAGTACCCAAGATGCATGTGAATATTTATTTAAATGTCTAGGCCGAAAGGACTCAGCAAAATGGGTTCTCGAAGGTGATATAAGAGGCTGTTTTGATAATATCAACCATGAATGGCTTTTGAATAATATTCCAATGTATAAACGAACACTTAAGCAATTCTTGAAAAGTGGATACGTTTATAACAAACGCCTATATCAGAGTGAGGCAGGCACGCCACAAGGTGGTATTATATCGCCAACATTAGCGAATCTAACCCTAAATGGTATGGCGCAGTGTATACGAGAAAAATACTGGCGTGGACATACAGGAAGAATACATCAAAAGTTCAATAAGCACAGGCTTAACATTACTATTTACGCAGATGACTTTGTTATTACAGCAAATAATAGACAAGTACTAGAGGAAGTCAAGATAATCATAACAGCATTTCTCAATGCGCGAGGTCTTGAACTGTCACAAGAGAAAACCGTAATCACAAATATTGACCAAGGATTCAATTTTTTAGGATGGCACTTTAGAAAATATCAAGGAAAACTGATCATAAAACCCTCGAAAGAGGGCGTTAAAAGGCTTAAAATCAAGATTCATGAAATCGTCAAAACAAGCATGGGAATGGCAGAAGGCGTGTTGATAGAACGCTTAAATCCAGTAATAAGAGGATGGTGTAACTATCACAATAAGGTATGCTCAAAAGAAACATTTCAAAAGGTGGACAGATACATCTTTTATCAAATATGGAGATGGGCAAAACGCCGACATAGCAATAAATCCAACGGATGGATAAAAGCAAGATATTTTGAAAGAATCGGTTCAAGAGATTGGATATTTAAAAGTGGAAATATAAAAATATATTTAGCAAGTTCAATGCGGATAAAACGGCATGTGCTCATCAAAATGTCAGCAAATCCGTACTGGGTCAAATATAGTGATTATTACGCTAAACGAGTAGCTTGCAGACCTTGTAGATAGATCTGTCACAAATGGCTTGAGCCGTATGACGTGAAAGTGTCACGTACGGTTCTTAGGGGAGGAAGAGGGAGCAATCCCTCTGACTTACCCGACTTATTTTTGTGAAACTAATACTTATTGAAAAAGTATATAAAAATATTTTATTGGAGGAGAATTATGACAATACCTAAAGTGTTTATAAGCTATTCACATGATAATTTAGAACATAAGAAATGGGTCTTAGAATTTGCTATCAAGTTACGAAATAGTGGCATTGATGCTATTATAGACCAATGGGAGTTACAAGCAGGTGATGATCTGCCAAGTTTTATGGAGAAGCAATTAACTTCAGCGGATTATATATTTATGGTTTGTTCCAAGGAATATGTTACGAAAGCGAATAGTGGTATTGGTGGAGTTGGCTACGAAAAAATGATTATAACTTCAGAATTCCTTAAAAATATCGATACCAATAAAATCATTCCAATTATTAGACAAAATGGTACTACTGAAGTTCCTAATTTTTTAAAGACAAAATTGTATATAAATTTATCTTCAAATGTGGATTTTGAATTTGGGTTTGATGAATTGATTAGAACTGTTCATAAGTCGCCTTTATATAAAAAGCCCCAAATAGGGAATAATCCATTCTCATCTTCTGAAAAAGTTTATCCTGAAAAAAGCCATGATAGTTTAAGAGAATTGATGTCTTTATTAATAATCGATTTTGAAAAAGGAGAAGATTATTCGAATTATATAAGAGTCGTTGAAAGAATGTCCATATCACGAGTTTACTTGGATATGGTATTGAAAGATGCTATATCAAAAAGATTGGTGTTTATTGATGAATATAATGACCTTTTTCTTACAGATAAAGGCAAAGAATATTCTATACAACATAAACTTGTTAAAGGAGATAATTAGTAAAAATAACTTCATCTAACACGTTGATTTCCTACATTCCTTCCGATGTCACATCCCTTGCGAGGTAAGGTCTGCGCCACTTTTTCTGCTAAGGCGTTAAAAGGAAGGAACGTCGGAAATCACGGGAACGCTATAGGAAATAGATTTAGGAGGAAACCTTGAATCATATATGGAATTTTCAGAGCAATGATGCTAATGCTAATGCTCATAAATATAAGTTTATACTTGGACATCTCTATGTAGAAACAGCTTTAAGCCAGGTTATTAGTCGTACTGTTTATAAGAAAGAGAAGATTTTTAAAGTAGTTAATGGTTTTCACAAAAAAATATTATACCTTGAATCGTTAAATAGATTGAACAGCGGACTTATTGATCTATTAAAAGAGATTAATAAGATTAGAAACCAGCTAGCTCATGATATTGATAGTGATATTGCAAGGAATCAAATCATTTCATTGATGAAAGATAGAGATAATGATCTTGTATATTATTCTGACCAAAATATATATGATTACTTGAGTGGAGAAGATAGATATTTTGAAGATGTTGAATTAATTGAGGAATTATTATCAGGAACATATTTTGCAGTTTTTCAACAGAATAAAGATTTGTTCAGTGAAGATGAAATTAAGAAGTTTTATCAACTGTACTAAATCTACATCCTATAAACCAGCTAATTCTTGTCAAGTATTTAATAAGAAATAAGTAGAATGAATAGTTGACAGCGTGCTTAATAGACCTGCTAAAAACAAGTCAAAAATGGTAAAATTAAATTGTTAAAACATGAAGAATGTCTCAGTTTTCATAATTCCAAAAATTATTCTAAGTAACTTAGCGGAAGTAGCAGTTATGGCGACTTTAGGTGGTTTACCAACTATAAGGAGTCTGTCATAAAATTTTCTTAGTTCCTTATTAGCATATCCATTTGAGCGCTTGCTAATGCCGGCACGTGCAGCTTGATAAAAAGCTTTTCTAAGGTAAGGAGATCCCCGTTTAGAAATTTTATTATTGTTAGAAATAAACTTACCAGATTGAAAAACAGAGGGATCAAGCCCTGCGTAAGCGATCAACTGTTTCTTAGTATGAAAGCGGTCAATATTGCCGATTTCAGATAGAATAACAGAAGCTGTCACTTCTCCAATTCCAGGAACGGAGCGAAGAAGTTCATATTGAGGGGAAAGGCTTGCAAGGTCATACATCTGAGTACGAATGTCACCCAAAGTCTCTTGCATATGTAGGATCAAATCCACATAGTAAGTTAGAACGGGTTGCTGTGCCTCTTGTACTTGCAAACTTTCCCTGACAACTTCCTTGATCAAATGTGCTTTAGTTAAATGCCACTCTTTACTTTTCTTAGGTGAATGAAATGAAGCTATGAGTTCATCATAAGATGTATCTAAGACTTTCACAGGAATAGGAAAAGCTTTAAGAAAACCAAGAGCGGCTTTGCATCTAATGGTGTAAAACATCTTTTTAAACTCAGGGTAGATGAGATCAACGACAGTATGCATTCTAGTAAGGAGTTCTTGATAAGAAGTGTTGAGCCCATCGTACTGTCTTGCTAGAAATCTAAGTTTCTCATATAACTCATCAGCAGGCATATAGGGGTTAGGCTTTTGGTTGTAAAAGGCAATAGCAATTCTCATAGTGTCAATTGGATCAGTCTTGATTTTCCGAAGCGTTTTAGACTTAATCTGACTAGTCGTAAGCGGATTAAGAACAAAGACTTCATAACCAAGAGCAAAGAAAAAAGAAGAGATAGGTTTAGAGTAAATGCCTGTAGCCACCATAACTACTTTAGGTTTTGTGGCAAATTTGGACTCAAAATCGAGTAACTGAGAATGAAGTTTTTCAAAATGGCTAAGTTGATGCTTTAAAACAAATGGTTTTCGGTAGTGTTCATGGCGATCTGTGAAAATAGCAGCAACACTCTTAGACTTTGAGACATCAATAGAAATAATGGGATTCATATAACCACTTTAAAATACTAGGTCTAACAAAAAGTTGATTCTCAGGTTCGTGCGGTGATGCGGGCTCAAGGCCCAACCAGCTTAATCGAGATATACATACAAGATGTTAGCATGAACAGTTTATGTGGCAAGCTCAAGGCTCTACACGCCGAACGTTCTACGCCTAGTTTGATAGGATATATATACCTAAAAAAACATACCACGATCAAACTGGTATGTTTCAATTATACGAACATGCGGATTACCTAAATCACTCTGATGACACAGTCTCTGCACTGAAAGGATTCTGACACTTTTTTCCTAAGGGTTAAAAGGAGTGATTTCATAAATAGTGGGAACATTAGAGAAATTTTAATTCAAAGGTGAAAACACGATGAGAAAAAAATATATCAAAAAAGAATACTATAAGGCTGAATTTTTTTTATGGTTCTGCATTTTTATATTTTTTTTATAGGAGTATGGATGGTCCAATTTGAACAAGATTTTTCATTTATTTATAAGCCCGAACAACTGGGTACTATATTAATATCTTTAAGTATTTCCGCAATGGTGACAAGAATTTTTAGTTACCAATCCATTGAAGGCAACCTATTAAAGAAACATAGGATGATCCAAATATCTTTTTTAATGAATATATCAAAAAAAATGATTCTTTTTAACGAAAGCAAAAATAAAACTGCTAATGATTGGAGAGAATGCTGTCATGATTGTGCTAGTGAAATTGATAAATTTTATTTTAAAGCAACCCCTAATAGTATTAAAGAGATAGAGCCAATCACTGAGTACATTCATAGTCATTTTATTGCAACGAATTACTCACACGCAGTAAGAAGTACAGATGGAGTTGTAAAGAGACTGAAAAGTGAGCTTAATGCACTGAATAGTAGAAGTATAGAAATACTAGACAAACAATTAAAGGTGCTTAGGGCTGCAAATAGGAATTAAATATTAAACATTAAACAAGTGTCGTCTAAACCAGACTATTCTTGTAAAAAAAGCAATCAAGCAGCAACCTTAAAAAAATGACACACTAAATGGCCCCATAATAAATAGGTTTGAAATAGCTAAATGATGGTGGATAACTAAATTTTGTATTAGATTTTATCGCATCAAAAATAATTTTTGGAAGCTTGGCAGAATTTAATATATTCAAATTGTCTGCAATATAAGATTGATAGAATGTTTTTTTAGCTGTGACCGTTCCTGACTGAAAGATAGAAGAAACAAGCCTCTCGAAAGCAATCAACTAATTTTTCAAATGAAAGCTGTTAACATCACTAATTTCAAATAAGATGACAAAAGCTGTTAGTAAATATAGCTAAAATTAAACAGCTTGCAGAAGATAAGCTTAGAAATGTCGAAGACGATGACGCAATAAAGAAATATTTAGTAGAATCAATGACTGATTTAGAATATTATTTACAACAGAGTTGTGGTAGGGCTAATCCAGAACTAAACGCACTACAAAATTGGATTGTAAGTGTACAAGGAAGACTTATTAATGCAGCAGCATATTCATTTACTTATAATTATGAACAGATTATGGATGGTAAATTTAATTCAGATTTATTTGAAGGAACGCATGCTGAATTATTAGTAGAAACATTACGCGAAGTTGCCTATAAGTTTATATTTAGAAATTTTGAAATACAAAAACTAGAAATTGCCGCTGAGAAAATACTTAGCAACCTTTTAGATATCTTTATCCCTTCTGTAATTAATTTTGACACTGACAATAAATTATCTCCATACTCTAAAAAGGTTTTGGATTTAGTATCTGAAAGCCATAAACATGTCTACTTGGAATGTTCAGATGGACTTGATGAACAAGAAAAATTATATTTAAGATTGATGATGATTACAGATTATATTTCGGGAATGACAGATTCGTATGCTAAAAACTTATACAAAGAACTAAATGGCATTGATTAATAGTAAAATTAGTATTTATTTTGTGTTTACAGAAAATAGATCTGGTAAATGATGTAATACCAGTTTATTTAGAATGTCATCATATATTTCATTATTAAAATCACCCCATCAGGAGGCCACCCATGAATCAATTCAACCATGTCTTAGAAAAAATTCTCAAGTTCAGAGATCAAAGAGATTGGAAGCAGTTTCATACCACTGAAAATCTGGCTAAATCTATAGCGATTGAAGCAGGTGAACTCCTAGAGCATTTTCAATGGGGAGATGCCTATGATGAAGAAGCACTTAAGGATGAAATCGCTGATGTCTTGATTTACGCTTTTCTCATTGCAGACTCAATTGATGCGGATATTGAGAAGATCATGCTGGATAAGGTTGAACGTAACAAGTCACGCTTTCCAGTGGACTTGGTAAAGGGGAACTCTGGAAAGCATACGAGAGTGACTTGATTTTCATTGTCTATATCCAAGTTTATCCAAGCTTATCTAAGCAAGGCTGGTATCTCATATGAGGTATTACCCTCACTTGGATAAGCATTTATTTTACATATGGTACCGTTTTACATACAATTATTTGGCACAATGAAGCTAGCATGACAGAAAATAGTTTAAAAGAGAATGAAATCGGAAATAATATCCTTAAAAGCCTTGTTAATATGAATAAAAAATATGTATACTAATACTAACCCTGAAAGATACGCTTGAAATGGAGGCGCAAAGATGAAAAAATTATGGGTTGTTCTATCATATCTCACGATGATTATCATGAATATGCTGGCAAATTTATTGCCGATCAATGGGCAAAGTACAGGGGATATTTCAGATGCATACCCAAACTTGTTTGCACCAGCAGGGTATACGTTCTCCATTTGGGGGTTGATTTATTTGCTCCTAGGCATTCTGGTTGTATTCTTAATGAGACAAAACAAGTACCTTAACAATCCTCTTAGAAATCAAGGGATGAGTCGTATTATGACCCTATTTATAGTTTCTTCGTTTGCAAATGCAACATGGATTTTAGCGTGGCATTATCGGTTAATCGGGACGAGTGTGTTCATCATGTTTGTGATCTTAGCGAGTTTAATTCTTATGATGAACGAATTGATCAAGACGCCTTTTTCTAAATCAGAGATCAGAAGGATGAAGCCACCAGTTGGTGTTTATCTGGGCTGGATCACAGTGGCTACAATTGCCAATATCACGACTTACCTTGTAAGTATTCAGTGGAGCCAGTTTGGAATATCTGAAGAATTATGGATGGTGATCATTCTGATCGTTGGGACATTAATCGCATGTGCAACTATGATTTGGAGTAAATGTGGGACTTATGGTTTGACCGTGATTTGGGCTTATATGGGGATTTGGTCAAAACATACTTCTGCGACTGGATTTAATCATGAATATGGGGCCGTAATCATGACACTTTATGTGATGCTTGCCTTTTTGATTTTGATAACAGGGGGAGTCATTAGGATACAAATTTTAAAAAATAGGGGCTAGATATATGTTTAAAAGCAAAGGTAAATCAAAAAACAAATCGTACAATACATCCTCGCTGAATCGAATTATTCTCATGATGGTCACAGGTGCCATATTAATTCAAGGGGTCTTATGGTTAGCGGATAGTGTTTATCTATTTACGACTAAAATTGAAGAGATTAAGCAAATCCAAACGGATTACATTAAAGCAGAATTAAAAGAACGGGTGGCATCCGTTATAGATTATTCTGATTATCGCAGTCAAGAAACGGAGACTTTTTTAAGAGAAGCATTACATAGTAGAACCTATGAAGCGTATGCCTTGATGCAGAACATCTATGAAAATAATAAAGCGGTGAAGACAAAAGAAGAGATCACCAAGATGATGAAAGATGCTTTAAGAGAAATAAGGTTCAACGAGGGACGTGGCTATTATTTCATTGATTCTCTAGAGGGGGATGTCATCTTGTATCCAGTATATCCTGAGAGTGAGGGACAGAGCTTGATTGATCTCAGAGATGATAATGGCAATTATGCGGTACAAGATGAGATAAAATTGGTTAAGTCAAAAGGCGAAGGTTACATTGAAGGGTTCTGGAAAAATCCAAACGCAGGGGATGATAAGACTTACAAGAAAATCACATTTGTAAAAAAGTTTGAGCCATACGACTGGTATCTGGGCTGTGGTGACTATTTGGATGAGATCACCAAGGATATTCAAAAGGAAGTCTTGGCATACGTGGACAGTATTCAATATGGTGAAAACAATGCCCAGTATGTTTTTCTGCATAATTATGAGGGCGTAGAACTGGCAAATGGCGTTTATCCAGAACTTGTTGGCAATAATTACTATGAACTTGAAGACATCAAAGGCGCAAAAGTTTATCAAGACCAGATTAATCTATGTATTGAATCAGGTGGGGGCTATTTAACACATTATTGGCCAATGACAACAGGTGATGGGTACTATAAAAAACTCACTTATGTAGCACCATTGCCTAAATGGAATTGGGTTATCGGAACAGGTATGAACGTTTCTGATGTAGATGAATTGATAGCAGATAGGGAAAGTGAACTCAAACGCTTCATTTGGCTTAGGTTAACTGTTATTTTAGTTGTTTTATCTATACTGATTGCCACATCACTATTTTATATTAAAATGTTCATGGAAAAGATCAAGAAAAACTTCAGTGTATTTAGAGATTATATGATATCAGCCAATAGAGATCTCGTTAAAATTGATTCAGATGCTCTGGATTATAAAGATTTTTCTGAACTCGCTGAGGTGACAAATTCTATGACTGAACGCATTAATCACCTTTTACATTATGATGAACTGACAGGTATATATAACAGACGGTACATCATGGAGACTTTTGACAATGTCTTATTAAAATCACCAAAGAAAACAGGCATTATTGTATTTGATATAGATTATTTTAAAAGGGTAAATGATAAATTTGGTCATGAGGCTGGCGATCAAACTCTATTAATTATCGCAAAGACTATAAAAAATAACTTGCCAGATCAAACTTTTGTGGGAAGATTTGGAGGCGAGGAATTTATAGTTGTCTTACCTGAAACCTCTATGGAAGAGACTATAGTCGTGGCTGAAAAAATACGCAGTAGCATTGAAATGCTACATATAGAAATGATTAAAGGCAATATAACAATTAGTGGTGGTGTTGCTCACTCAAGTTGTTTTGAAAAAGACGAGTTGTTTAGATGTGCGGATAAAAATCTATATAAAGCAAAGGCATCGGGGCGTAATAGAATAGAGTCTTGAGGGTGTTTTTAAACCATTGACTGCTTGCGCCAAATTATTTTGATAAATGCACTTATTAGAGCTATGATAGGAGAATGAAAATATACAAATGAAGTTAAATGGAGTGTTTTGAATGAAAATGATTAAAGTTTCAGCGGGTATTTTCTGGGTCGAAATACCCGAAGTGAAATTGTCTATACTATGTGGTTGTCCAGGAGATAGCGTTAAGCATTTGATCAAGAAAGGGCTAATAAAATCAGACGGGAACAGTCACGGAATGCATACAGAAACGGGACCCAATGCGATTCTCCTATCAGATATCCCTATACAAAAGGAAATCTTTTCGAATATGGCTGAATTCCCTGTGCTTCAAATGCTCTACAAGCAAGGTATGATCGTTCCGAATCATCCTAATAACACAGGTGTAAAACCGTTGTTAATTGGATGCAAGAGCGCATTAGAAGCTCAATGCAACTATATCTATCGAGGAAACTATGGGTTGACCACTATTGAAGAAATGATAAGTGCTGGAATCGATGAAAAACTTGCCAATGAATTCATGTTTATAAAATTAAAATTTGCGTTTGGGGCCTTAAAAGATACTGATGAACTCGTTGATACAATTGTTATTGATGACGCTCAAGTGGAGATTAGAAACGGTGTATATATTAAGCGATTGGCTCTAAATTGCTTTGAAATAAGTTATAAGAATCAGACGATAGAAGTCGATTTGAATTTATTACCAAATGAAGAATATGAGGCACCTTATGTTTTGAATTATCACAAGATAGAAAGAGAATACTTTTCAGTTATTCATTCTGGTGAAGGCAATGGTTGGGATATTACCCAGCCTTGTATGGCCAGTATTTTAACCTTTCAAGGCAAAATTTACTTAATCGATGCAGGTCCTGATATATTATCGACTTTGATCTCTTTGGGAATCGGTGTAAATGAAATTGAAGGTATATTTCACACGCATGCACATGATGATCACTTTAGCGGTTTAGCAATGCTTTTGAGAGCAGATCATAGAATAAAATATTATGCTTCAAGACTGGTTAGAACATCGGTTATAAAAAAATTAGCAGCTTTGACCTCCATGGAAGAAGCTAAATTTGACCTTTTTTTTGAATTTTGTGATTTAGAAGTTGATGTGTGGAATAACATCGAGGGGTTAGAGGTCAAACCTGTTTATTCGCCTCATCCGGTAGAGACCAACATTTTCTTCTTCAGAACGCTTTGGGGGAAAAGCTATAAGACCTATGCACATTTAGCAGATATTACATCCTTTAAGGTGCTTGAAAACATGGTGTCGGATGATCCGAGAAAAGAGGGCATAAGCTCAGAATATCTTATGAAGATCAAAAAAAGCTATTTAGAACCTCAGGACCTAAAGAAAATTGATATAGGTGGAGGCTTGATTCATGGTTGTTCAGAAGATTTTGCTAATGATCAATCTCAGAAAATTCTATTGAGTCACACGGCTCTTCCTTTGACAAATCGACAGAAAGAGATTGGTGAAAGCACAACTTTTGGGATAGTGGATTGCCTTATTGCTTCAGAATTAAATTGTTCCAAAGATTTTATAATAAAACAGATTAATGCTTATTTACCATCAGTACCCACTTATGATATCAACGTGTTGCTGAATTGCCCTGTGGTTTCTTTTAATCCAGGAGCAATTCTTATAAAACGCGATTCTTTGAATACAAGTGTTTTTATCGTCTTATCAGGAATTGTTGAATTTGTAAATTATGAAGCAAGTATAGATCATAAAATGACTGTAGGGGCAATGATCGGTGAGTTGTCTGGGGTATTAAACAGGCCTGCTGAAGGCACTTATAGAGCTGTAAGCTATGTCAAGACAGTGCAAGTGCCCATAAATTTATATATTAAAATTTTAACTCAAAATGGACTGCTTCAAAAATTTATAGAGATGAGTCAAAAAAAATATTTTTTACAAAATACGTGGTTATTTGGTGAACATATTTCAAGTGCTTTAAAAAGTAAAATTGCTTATGGTATAGTATTAAAGACGTATCATTTAGGTGAATACATACCTTATAGAAATGAAAAAGGTTTGTTTATTGTAAATCAAGGTGAAATTTTGATTTTATATAATGGTTTTGAAATAGAGCGTGCCCGAATAGGTAACTTTTTCAGTGAGGCACAAATTCTTTATGGCGTGTCTGATCTCTTTGAATTTAAGGCAGTAGAGGACTCAATTATTTATTTCATACCTTCAGATTTATTAAAAGATATTCCGGTGGTATATTGGAAATTGCTTGAAGTAGATAAAAGAAGGATGCAGATCATAGATACAACAGCTATTTGAAGAATCTCATTAGTTTCTCGTCCAGCTTAGAAGCGGGCATGTTCCTGCTTTAATAGCTTTTACAATACAGCTAATCGTTATGCATATTAGAAGGAGAAAATATGAACTTTCAAGGTATTATTATAGGTTTAACAGCATTTCTAATTATCGGGATCTTCCATCCCATTGTCATTAAGACTGAATATTATTTTGGAAAGAAGGTCTGGCCCATATTTTTAGCAATTGGGCTTATTTGCCTCGTTGCAACGTTATTTATATCTGACTTTTTAATCTCAGCCATAGTGGGTGTGTTTGGTTTTTCGGCACTGTGGAGTATCCATGAGCTGATTGAGCAAGAAGAGCGTGTCAATAAAGGCTGGTTTCCTCGTAACACAAACAAGTTAAAAAGCAGGCGTACAAGCAAATAGAGCTCCGTTTATTTTTCGCTTATAGAAACCATATCGACATCGGTGTGATTTCCGTGTATAATCAAGGAAACAATATGGATGAGGTGACAAAATGTCTGATTTAAAAAATGATAAAAACACTTTAGAAAATTCATGCGGCTGTGGTCACGATCATGACCACGATCATGCGCATGATCATGAGCATATTCAAACCATGACACTTGAGCTTGAAAACGGTGAAAAATTAATCTGTCCGATTATTGAGATTTTCGAAGTGGAAGGTAAAGAGTATATTTCATTGTTACATCCAGATGAAGATCTTGCATTACTCTATGGTTTTTCAGAGTATGAAGATGATTCTGTGGAACTCACTGAAATTGAAAGTGATGAAGAATATGAGAAAGTCTCTAACGCTTTTAGATTACTAGGTGGCGAAGGGGAAGACGAAGAAGAATAGAAAGAGAACCTCAAGAGAAGTCGTTTAAAAACTTTTCTTGAGGTTTTTTTTACTCCAGTATAAAGGGCTGATAGATCATCGTAATAACTTCTAATTCATCGGAATCCAATGATTGCTTCACTAGAGCGGCTTCAAATGTGATTGACTTAATTCCTCTCTCTTTAAGAAAAGAGTCATCGAGTTCAAAATGATGATGTATTTCCTTACCGGTTTCATTTGTGGTGACGGTTAAGTCGCTGGTTAGATAGCTAAATTCGGAAAATGGAAATACGATCATATAGTCGTAATCGGCATCTTCGGAAATTACATAGTATTCATCAGATGAACGATCTCTAACTTCACTATTAAAGCCATCAAGTGTTACACTACTTGCGATTTTAAGATCACGTCTCATGTTTACATCAGACATTTTTTCTAGATAGTAGTCATCTAAATCATAATATTGAGCTCCGATTTTGATCCGATTAAAATGCTCAATATATGAATTGAGGGTTAAAGTAATCTTTTCAGCTTTGTCATCATAACGATAAGTTGAAGGCGTTAGCGTATAAACCAACTCATCCTTATTAAAAAGATAGACCTCATCTTTAATCGTATCCAGTTGTATCGGAATACTGATTCGCTTTTCATTTTTTAGATCGTCATAGAATAACAGTTCAATGCCTTTATTGTACTGACTTGAGAGTGGTTTAGAAGTACAGCCCGATATTGTAAGTATCATTATCAGAAAAAATGTGAGTAGTTTGGATTTATTTTTAGTGATCATAGAGCCAAGATTCTGTAACGTATTTGTCATAACTTTCTACATAATAATTCATGATACGACCTCCTGCTTGATGGTATAGACAACTTCATCATAACTTAAAGAGTCCTATTTTGTCTATCAAATGGCCTAATTGGAACGAAATGTGTCCTAATTAGAATTTAGTCGATAAGCCAGCTGATAGAGTTCACAGTTTTTAATCAATTCACTGTGTGTGCCCTTTGCGATGATACTGCCGTTATCCATGACATAGATTATATCCATTTGATCCATTTGAACCAATCGATGTGTGATCCAGATGATACTGCGATCATTCAAGGATAAAAGATTTTTAAGTACATTGGACTCAGTTTCGATGTCAAGTCCTGCGAAAGCCTCATCTAATATGAGGTAAGGTGCCTTGCGAAGCAGTGCGCGTGCAAGTCCAAGGCGTTGCTTTTGGCCACCAGATAGTGTCATGCCATCTTCACCAATCCAAGGGTTGGTATCAATCCATCCTGAGTCCACCCACTCACCTAGACCAGCGAAAATGAGTGCCTCTTTGATCTCCTCAGGGCTGCAATCATTGTCAGCAAGACGTAAATTATCCATTAGACGTTGATGAAACAGATAAACATCCTGATTGATGATGGAAAAGTTAGACATTAATTGCTCGGTTTGATTCAAATCGATGAGTTTATCACGATGGATAATCTCGCCAGACTGTGGTGCTAATAAGCCACAGATTAAGGCTGAAAGTGTGCTTTTGCCAGACCCCGAAGGGCCAACAATGGCGATTTTCATGTGAGGGCCTATGGAGAAGTCAATATTGCTGAGCTGTACAGAGGAACCTTCATATTTAAAATTGAGCTTTTTATATTGGATGTGATTAGGCTTTATATTGGATGCTGATTTAGGAGACCAAATAGGTGAAAGATCACTGCTTTCAGCAAGTTTAAGCATCCTCTTAGCACTGTAATCTCCCGCTTCTAACTTTTGAAATAAGGTTAAAAAGGCAGGGGCAGATTCGTAAAAACTAAACATAATCAGTGTTAAAACAGCAAGGTATATCCCTGAAATTTCATTTTTTTCAACGAGTAGGATGCCCAGTATAAGTGTGACGAACACACTCATATTGATTAGAAGTTGTTGACCTTGATTAGCGATAAGTTTGCCTAGCGAGATGCTGTTCATATCTTGTTCAAGCTCACTTGAATTTTGATTGAGAGCGTCTTCGAATTCACTGGTACGTTGATTCCAGTTGAGTTCTGATAAATGCTCTGTGAAGGTGGTGAACTGCGTTTTAAAGGCACCTAAACGCTTGGCAAAACGTTTGTTTTTACCATGCGTGAGTCCTCTGGCGATTAAAGCCATACCAAGTGTAGCAAGTGGATAAAATAGCGCAAATACAAGCGTTAATCCGAGGTTCACCTTGATTAGGGCAACGAGTATAATGAAATATAAAAGTGAGCTACTGAGCAGTGGCAGTATACCACGTAAAAACACATCTTGAAGTGTTTCAATATCAGATGTTAAAACATTTAAAGTATCCGATCGGTTAAGTCTGAGCAAGTGTTCGCCGCTCATGTGACTCACCCCTTCGTATAACTTGACGCGTAAGTGGCTCAAGTAAGTGAAGATCGTATTATGTGATAAAAGACGCTCGATATATCTTAAAAGTGCTCTGGATAGACCGAAAAAACGAACTGCTGTTACAGGGACTAAAATTTCTGCTATAGAGGGTTGTAATGCGGCGAAAGAAATAATAAATGCAGAAAAGCCCATTAAGCTAGAAGAAGCGAGCACTGTGGCAGTAGAGGTTATGGCTGATAGCCAGAGTAGTTTTTGACGGTTGCCTTTAACGAGATTAAAGAGTTTTTTTAATGAGGGAAAGGCATTAAACATCAGTCTCACCTCCTAACTCTAGTTTACGATCACAGATGGCAACTGCTGCTTCACGATGTGATGCTATAATTAAAGTTTTATCTTTGGCGATTCTTGAAAGTGCTTCTACGATACGCTTTTCACTTTCTGGATCGACAGCACTGGTGGGTTCATCTAAAATGAGGATTGGCGTCTCTCTGATACAAGCTCTTGTCAAGGATAAGAGCTGTGATTCGCCACCACTGAGTGATTGTTGGCCTTCACCAAGGAGAGTCTCATAGCCAGATTCAAGTTTGCGAATAACTGCATCAAATCCAGTTAGTGCACAGTATTTTTCAACCGTTTCCATTGAGGCATCCGGTTGACCAAATCTTAAATTGTCCAGCACCGTACCGCTGAAGACCTTTGATTTTTGCGCTACAAAAGCGATTTGTTCATAGAAAAGGGACTCAGAATAGACGCCCATATCATTTCCGAACAGTTGAAGTGTCCCATGAGTAGGTTTTAGTGTGCCAGTCAATAACTTGAGTAGTGTGGTTTTTCCAATACCGCTCTTTCCCACAATCGCCAAGCGATCACCTGTTTGAATTTCGAGGTTGAGATCTGTGAAAATAGTTTTGCCATGAGCATATGTAAACTGGATGGCATTTAATGAAAAGGCAGATTGATCAAATTGATGTTTCGATGAATCAGATGAGTTAAGCTGTATCACAGGTTTTTCAGTTGTTCTTATAGGCTTAAATTGCTCAAATAAAGGTTTGAGTTGTAGTGAGACGGATTTAGCATTTAGTGCTGCGTGATACTTGAGGCCAAGTTGTCTTAGAGGACTATAGTATTCAGGTGCCATGAGTAAAATAGTCAGTGCTGAAAGGAAAGACAGTTGTCCGTAAAGGAGACGCACGCCAAGTGAAACGGCAATCACAGCAGTACTCAGTGTGGCTGTAAGTTCAAGCGTCAAAGCGGATAGAAATGTGAGTTTCATAACGGACATGGTTTTCTTTCTAAAATTTTCACTGGTTTGTCGCACCGCTTTAGTTTGAGTGAGATGTCTTTCGAAATAGTGAAGCGTGGTCATACCGCGTAGTAGATCAATGAGGTGACCATTCATACGCTTGAGTATTTGCCATTGTTTTTGATGAACGCCTTCGGCCGTTTTACCGATGAGCATCATAAAAAGTGGAATAAGAGGTGCGGTGATCATCATGATTAAGGCACTGATCCAGTCCAGATAAAAAGCAAAACCGAGAACAAAAATGGTGTTAATCCCCATGATAAAGATTTGAGGGATAAACTCAGCATAGTAGGCATCAGTATGTTCAACACCTTCGCATGCCAATGTGGCGTATTTACCTGTAATATGGTCCTGATCTTGATTTTGATCTGGCGTATGTGCTTGATTCGTTGATTGTAAACGCAGTGCACGTATGATCTTAGCCCGTAAAGCTTGTTTGGCAAGTGCTGTTTCTTGCCGATTTTTCCATTCAAATAGACCGCTAAAAAACGGTCTAAGAATGAAAATACAAGCGAGTAAGATCAGTGGCAAAATAAGGGATTGAAGCGGTGCATGATTTAAAAACACCGCATCTATAATCCCAGCCATGAATACGGCTTGTGATATCGTTAGTATTACAAGAGGTAAACTGAGCACGATCAATTGAATATAATATTTTTTCTTATTTTTAATTGCAGTCAGTAATAATTTATCGATCATGAGAGCCTCAAATTTTAGTATTTTATGTCTTTTAGAGTCACTCTAGATTTGAATACTTTAAAGGTCCAAAGTTGATAGAGTAGAACAATAGGCAGTAAGGTGACTGTGATAATCGTCATCGTTTTAAGCGTGTAATCACTAGATGCCGCATCAGCAATACTGAGACTTAGATTTGGGTCTAGACTTGAAATCATCACATTTGGAAAAAGACCTGTAAAAAGGGATGCCATGCCAAATACAACAACCAAAAGGTTAAGTGCTAGCGCAAATTTATATTGACCTTTCGTAAACAGTAGGTAAGAGGCCACTGCTGAAAGCAACGCTAAAACAAATAACAGTGGTGAGATCACGCCATGTACGCCCAACGTAATCCATGCCATCAGGGCAAGTAATACAGCTGTACCAAGTGTAACGATGCCGAGCTTTTGCCCAAGCTTGATACTGCGTTCTTCAACTTTGCCACTTGATTTAAGTGTAAGGTAAACTGCACCGTGATAGAGCATAAAAGCACATCCAGCCACACCAGCGCTAAGTGTAAACGGTGTTAAAAGATCAAAAAAACCACCGACGTATTCAAGACGACCATCTAACATGGCAAGTGGTGTGCCACCGATTAAATTTGCGAAAGCAACGGGGAAAAGGATTGCTGCGAGAATGCTGGAAACGCTAAGTGCTGTGTCCCAGTGTTCTCTCCAAATCCGGTAAGCATCTTTGTTCCTAAATTCAAAAGTAACCCCCCGAACGATAAGCGCTGCAAGTACGAGAAAAAGAGCTAAGTAAAAACCGCTAAACATCGTTGCATACCAATAAGGAAATGCAGCGAACATGGCACCACCACCAGTAAGTAGCCAAACTTCGTTGCCATCCCAAACAGGACCAATCGTACCAATGGCGATCTGTCTTTCAGCATCATTTTTTGCTACAAAAGGCACGAGTGCACCTACGCCAAAATCAAATCCTTCCAAAAATATAAAGCCAGTGAATAAGACCCCTATGAGTGTAAACCATAATGTTGATAAACTTACCATGTTGTAATCACCTCATCTTCTTCTTGAATGATTTGTTCCACATTTTTAATGCCTTTTTTGATGAAATTAGCCATCAGTGAAACGTCTATAACGGCGAGAACCCCATATAATACCACAAACCCAATTAAGCTGACTAAAACGGTTGTAGCGCTGGCTGAGGTCGCTGTGCTAATACCATCTTGAAGTTTTAAGACGCCTTGTACAAGCCAAGGCGTACGCCCCACTTCAGCGAATATCCACCCTGCGGTATTACAGAGGTAGGGCAGAGGTAACATTAAGACTAGAAGGACATAATACCATTTGTGTTGTTGTAATTTTTTAGAAAAGATAATCGAAAAGATCATAACAAGTAACATCAGAGTACCTGCATAAACCATGGCTCTAAAGCTATAAAACATCAGTGCAACAGGTGGCGTATAGTCACCAGGACCGTATTCAGCTTCATACTGTGTTTGTAAGTCATTTATACCTTGAACAGTTGCATTGGGATCATTGGTTGCCAAGATACTTAAAGCGTATGGAATTTCTAATGAGATACCGTTCATACCACGCTTTTCATCTATAACGGCGAATATGGAGAAAGGTGCTTGAGCTGTGGTGTCCCAAAGGGCTTCTGCAGTTGCCAGTTTCATAGGTTGATGTTTTGTGATGTATTTGCCTTGTGCATCACCGGCACCCACAGATAAGATCAGAGCAATAGCCCCTATAATAGACATCGGTTTAATGAGTTTTTTAAAGATGTCATTTTTGTGATTCATCAGTAGATTGAGTGCACTTATGGATAAGACAAAGATTGAACCTGTTGCAAGGCCAGATGCTAAGACGTGTGGAAATTGTCTTAGGACATGAGGGTTAGTGATGAGTGCAAAAAAGTCAGTCATCTCTGCACGAGGCCCAAAAGCAGTTTCGACGATTTTAAATGCAGTTGGTGACTGCATAAATGAGTTTGCAATCAAAATCCATAGAGCGGACAAAGAAGAGGCAAACGCCACAATCCAAATGGTGGCCAAATGAATTTTCGGTGAGAGTTTATCTCGCCCAAATATCCAGAGTCCAAGAAATGTGGATTCAAGGAAAAAAGCTGCAAGCGCTTCTATGGCAAGTGGTGCACCGAAAATATCACCGACAAACCGAGAATAGTTTGACCAATTCATACCGAATTGAAATTCTTGAACGATACCAGTGACAACTCCAACTGCAAAATTAATTAAAAATAAAGTCCCAAAATAGCGTGTAAGTGTGTCCCAAGCTTTATCATGTGTCTTGTAATACTTGTATTGCATCCATGCCACTAAGAAGGATAGTCCCAGTGTCAAAGGCACAAATAAAAAATGATAAATGGTTGTTGCTGCGAATTGTAACCGTGCTAAAGTTAATAAGTCCATAATGTGATCACCTATCCCTTTAAAAATTATTTTACTGTGCTATTTATACCCCTATAATAATAATTAAACATTCTAAGTAATAAGTCAATGGATTTTGTAAAGAATTCATATAAGGAATCGTTACATTTTGCGAAAAAGAGAAGGACATGCCGGCTGGATGATTATAAATGGACGGGGGTCAAAATGGAGTCAATAAAATTGAGATTACTCATCATAGAAGGATGGTGTCTTTACTAAATTTTCAAGAAGGTGGATCAAATCGAGATTATAATGAGCAGGCGCCATTTCCTTGAGTTCAGATAGAGCTACCTCATAGGTTTTGGCTTTTTTATAAACGCGATCTGTTGTCATGGCATCAAAACTATCTGCCAAAGCGAGAATGCTTGCTTCTAAAGTAATGGCATCACTTTTTAAACCATATGGATATCCTGAGCCATCAGGGCGTTCATGGTGATTGAGAATGATATTTGCAACTTCCTCACCTATTTCTTTGAGGACAATTTCATAGCTGTAGACAACATGCTTTTTCATGATTTCACATTCATCAGGCGTAAGCGATGCATTTTTATTTAAGATAGCGTCTGGAATTTGAGTTTTGCCAATATCGTGAAAAATAGCAGCCAATAAAAGATGTCTTGTGTCAGTGGCACTTAGCTTGAGTTCTTTTGCTAGATGAACACATATGCGCTTAACGTTTTTTGAATGCTGATAAGTATAATGATCTTTATTTTGTAGTGTCTCAAGTTGTTCATGGAGCTTTGTGTGCATTTTTTTGGAAAGTTCATATTCACCAGATCGAGATGAAAAAAACAGAAGAGTGGTATCTTCAGTAACCGTAAATGAAAAACTTTCTTCAAGATTTTTAACTTCAAAATAATCACCTGAATACAAACTAATGGAGTCGTTTTCCAGATGCCCCTTGATGATATAATAGAATTCATACGTATCCCGTAAAATAGAAGGTTTTATAAATAAAAAACCGTTTTTCTTGATATCAAATTGTATAACCTCAACACCGTCGTTGGCACCAAGTAAAGTAATTAAGCTTCTGTTAGGATTATTGGGTTCGATTTTTTTATTAAATTTTTTAAGTGCCATTAAACACCTCATATTTCATCAGAGTATGGAGTAGCAAAATGTTATTTTAAATTATTGTAACATATTTAAAAGGACCATAAAAGCCAATATTTAGGAATGATATGATTAAATATAAAAAGGATACTCCACATTTAGAGTATCCTTTTCGAATCTTTATCCCAATCTCATTTTAAAATCTTGATAACCAAATTGACGAACAATTTGACAATCCCCGTTTTTATCTTGGATTGCGATTGATGGTAATGCCATACCATTAAAGGTGTTGGTCTTTACCATGGAATAAATCGCCATGTCGCCAAAAATCAGACGATCACCACTTTTTAGAGGTTGATCAAAAGTATAGTCCCCAATTATATCCCCAGCAAGGCAAGTATTGCCACCAAGGCGATACATATAAGGTTTTTCACCAACTTCTCCTGATTCAAAGAGAGGAGGTCTATAAGGCATTTCTAAAACATCTGGCATATGACAAGCCGCAGACGTATCTAAAATGGCGATTGACATGCCATTTTGTTGTATATCCAGTACAGTTGTAACCATGTAGCCGGCATTAAGTGCAACCGCTTCACCCGGTTCTAAATAGACCTGTAAACCATACTTGTCTTGCATGCGTTTAATGCATTTTTCAAGTAAGGGGATATCGTAATCGGCTCTGGTGATGTGATGTCCACCACCGAAGTTGATCCATTCGAGCTTTGATAACCAAGGCCCAAATTTGGATTCGATAACGTTTAATGTGGCTTCTAAATCATCAGAATCTTGCTGACAAAGTGTGTGGAAATGAAGTCCTGAAATGCCATCGAGTAATTCGGGTTTAAAGTGCTCTAAAGTCACGCCAAATCGTGAGCCTGGTGCACAGGGATCATAGATGGCATGGCCTACTTGAGTGGAGTGTTCTGGATTAATCCTTAATCCCACCTTTTTACCTGCTTTCAAAACTTTAGCTTTATACTGCTCTGCTTGAGAGAAAGAATTAAAGACAATATGATCACAGAGTTCTATTATTTCATCGATTTCATCGATGCGATAGGCAGGTGAGAAAACATGATTTTCTTTGCCCATTTCTTCAAAGCCAAGGCGTGCTTCGTATAAACCGCTTGCGGTTGCACCGTCTAAGTATTCACCAATTAGTGGATACATTTTGTACATTGAGAAGGCTTTCTGAGCTAAGACGATCTTACAACCAGTACGGCTAGAGACTCCTTTTAATATTTTTAAATTTTTTTCAATGAGAGCTTCGTCCACAACAAAGCATGGCGTAGGTAATTCTGAAATTTTCATATTAATCTACGAGCTCCGGATTGAAGCTTTCTTGCCAAGGGAGACCCCATTTGCCAAGTTCATCCATGAATGGATCTGGATCGAATTCTTCAACCGTGTAAACGCCTTTTTTGTCCCATTTGCCAGTCATAAGCATCATAGCACCGATCATTGCAGGTACGCCTGTTGTATATGAAATCGCTTGTGAGCCTAATTCTGCATAGCATGCTTCATGATCACAAACATTGTAAACATAGTAAGTCTTTTCTTTACCATCTTTTTTACCGCGGAAGATGCAGCCGATATTGGTTTTACCTTTAGTACGAGGGCCAAGTGATGCAGGATCTGGTAAAACAGCAGCTAAAAATTGTAATGGAATAATTTTCTTGCCTTCGAACTCTATAGGTTCAATAGAAGTCATACCAACATTCTCAAGACATTTTAAGTGTGTCAGATAGCTTTGACCAAAAGTCATGAAGAAACGGATACGCTTAACACCTGGAATATTCACAGCAAGTGACTCAATCTCTTCGTGGTGTAAAAGATACATATCTTTTTGACCAACTTCTGGAAAGTCATAAACACGTTTGATTGCCATAGGTTCTGTTTCAACCCAAGCGCCATTTTCCCAGTAGCTACCGTTGGCAGTGACTTCACGGATGTTGATTTCAGGGTTGAAGTTCGTTGCGAAAGGATAGCCATGATCGCCACCATTACAGTCTAAGATGTCTATATATTCTATTTCATCAAAATGGTGCTTAAGTGCATGTGCAGAGAAAACGCTTGTAACACCTGGATCAAACCCGCTGCCTAAAAGTGCTGTGATACCAGCGGCTTCAAAACGTTCACGATAATCCCATTGCCATTTGTACTCGAATTTTGCTGTGTCATGAGGTTCGTAGTTTGCAGTGTCTAAATAGTTGGTTTTAGTGGCTAAACAAGCATCCATAATCGTTAAGTCTTGGTATGGTAGAGCTAAATTCATTACAAGATCAGGTTTTTCAGCTTGAATCAATGCGATTAATTCATCCACATTATCTGCATCCACCTTTGCAGTTGTAATTTTTGTTTTGCTACCTTCCAATTTTGCTTTTAAATCATCACATTTTGATTTTGTACGACTTGCGATGCAAATTTCTTCAAACACGTCGCTGTTTTGAACACATTTTTGGATGGCAACCTGAGCGACACCACCGCAACCAATAACAAGTGCTTTTCCCATTTTTACTCTCCTTTACAAAAATAAATTTTATGCCTACAATTCAATTCTCGTTGTCTTAATTAAAAAAACAAGTGTATTCGCAGATATGCGCACAACACTTGTTTACAATATAATTTACATATTAAAAATAGATACATTCATCTAGAGTAACGGATTACTTAGACATACGTTTCATCATTAATATTCAAAATATATTTAGTATCATCAGAGTCTATACAGCAGTTAATTACTTTTACCACTCTTATTGACTGTTTCACAAGTTGATGTGCAATATGCACTGGTTGTAAAGTAACCAACTTATAAAATTTGAGCTTCTAACTCAATCAATAAAGCAACCAAAGTTGCTAATCGGCATTTGACCCGGCTGTCCGTATGGCCTTCACCTCACTTAAGAAGTGGTCATAATTATCAGCGTTGAAAGATACATTATCATGAATATTAGTTTTCACTTAACGCACGTCCATTTTACCAAGGAATGATTCTAAATGCAAGAAGAATATTGTATTATTTCATTTTAAGAGTTGCCCTTTAGATTATCAAGGGTAGAGGGTATCCTAAAGAGTTGTGATTTCCATAAAATCATTTGGGTATCAAATTAGAATAATAGATATGTTGATAAGAAAATAAAGTGCTTAATAGAAAAATAAGGTGCTTGGTAAGAAAATAAGGTGGAGGATTAACGATGAAAAGAGATAACACTATGAGAAGAATTAATAAGTGTTTTATAGCAATGCTAATCGTTTTAGGGACGATGTTCTTATTGTCAGGTTGTGGTGGGCCTAAAGAAAGCCAGATCATATCTTCTGAACAAGCTTCTATTGAAACTCAAGATGATACAAACAGTGAAACGGAAACTCAGGAGACTCCAGTAGAAACTAAAGTCGTTAAATTAGTGACACTTCAAAATCCACCTTATGAATTCATAAAAAATGGTGAGGTAGAGGGGATTGCAGTTGATATCGTCAAAGAGGGGTTCAAAAGAATGGGGTATGAGGTGCAAATTACGCAATACGCATCGGCAAAGGCACTTGAACTATTAAAGCGTGGAGAAGCAGACGGTATTTTTACGGTTTATAAGGATGATGAGATAGAAAACCTTACAACCTATTCTCAGGCGGTACTGATACCTCGGGTCGTATCGATGTTTGTATTAAAGGATGCGGATATTACATATGATGGTGAGCTTGAAAAAATGACCCAGTATAATTTTGGTGGTGCGAATTCAGTTCTTTATGGGGAAAAAATGGAGACTATGATCCAAAATAAAATGCTGAATTATATGACATCGGATACTTGTGAGCAAAGCTTAGAAATGCTGTTCAATAAAGAATTAGATATACTCGTATGCGATAAATATAGTGTATTATCAATGCTTGAGCAAAGAGGAGAGATGGATACTGTTAAAGAGCTTACGCCTGAATTGCAAAGTATACCAAGTTACATCGCTTTTTCAAAATCAAGCCAAGAGCTTGGCATAAGAGAAGCGTTTGATCAAGTAATCAAAGAGATGCAAAGTGATGGCAGTATTGCTGCGATTATGAATAAACCTGAGTGGGGCATAATTGAGGCAAAAGAAAGCAGCGAGATTGACAAGTGGGTCATGGCGTTTCAACCATCAGCACTATCACAAAGTGAACAAAAAGAGGAATTGAATTGGTTTAGAAAAGCAGCTGAACCACTTAGAGGCACAACCATTAAGATAGCGTCAGAAACGCTTCCTGTACATGAGTGGGAAAAAGATGTGCTGGCAAAAGCTTTTGAAGAGATTACTGGAATCAAGGTTATATACGAAACAATACATGAAGGAGATGTGGTCAAAAACATAACGGAGCAAATCATGACAGGCCGAATGCTTTATCAGGGGTATGTTAACGATTCAGATCTTATTGGGACTTATTTACGTCTAAACAGAGTGGTTAACCTGACTGAATATATGGAGACGGAGGGCAAGGCTTATACAAATCCTTACTTGGATCTCAATGATTTTCTTAATCTAGAATTTGTTCAAGACTATGATGGCAATATACTACAACTTCCAGATCAACAATTTGCAAATTTGTATTGGTTCAGATACGATTGGTTCACTGATCCGAAAACTATGGCAGATTTTAAAAGCCAATATGGTTATGAACTTGGAGTGCCTATAAACTGGGCAGCTTATGAAGATATTGCTGAATTTTTCACAGGTAGAACAATGAAAAATCCTGATGGCAGCATCGTAAAAGCATATGGTCATGTGGATTTTGGTGAACTTTCTGTGGGATTAGGGTGGCGATTTACAGATGCGTGGCTATCTATGGCTGGTGTAGGCGATACTGGATTGCCAAATGGATCTCCAGTAGATGAATGGGGCATAAGAACTGAAGCTGGCATTCCAGTAGGTTCAAGTGTGGAACGCGGTGGTGCGTTAGATGGACCAGCAGCCGTGTATGCTTTAGAGAAATTTGTCAAGTGGCTGAATGAGTATGCACCTCCAGAATCCAAGATGAGTGATCCTTATGAATCAACGCTACTGCCAGCACGTGGTGATATTGCTCAGAGTTGTTTTCAGTATGCAACATTCTTAGAAAACTATATTATAGAAGGCAGTCCTATGGTTGACAAGGAGGGAAAGCCAGTTTGGCGTCTTGCACCGAGCCCTCATGGGAAATATTGGAGAGAGGGTATGAAAGTTGGTTATCAGGATGCTGGATGTTGGACGATTCCTTCAAATGTTAAAGGTGAGTATCGGGATGCCACATGGCTATTTGCTCAATTCTGTTGTTCAAAAACAGTGTCGGTTAAAAAATTTCTTGTTTCCGGTTCCATAACGAGACATTCGACTTCTACAAACCCATATGTGCTAGAAAATGCTTACAGATGGGGTGGACTGGTAGAATTCTATAATTCACCGGAAGAAAAAAAATGGACACCAACAGGGAAAAGTGTTCCGAACTATCCAGCACTTTCAGGCATATGGTGGTCTACACTTGCGCGCGGTGTAGAGGGTGAGTTGACACCACAGGAGACGATGACTCTGTTGGCTAATAAGCAAGATGAAATGATGGGAAAATTGAAATTAGAAAAGTATTCCCCTAAATTGAATCCAATAAAAAGCCGTGAATACTGGTTAGAACAGCCAGGAGCGCCATATCCAGAAAAAGAAGATCAAAAGCCAGAAACGATACCTTATGATGAGTTGATTAAGCGCTGGCAGTAAAGTAGTGAAAGGAAATGGTATAAAATGATAAAGCAGATTTTAATTATGACGGTACTGCTTATGGCTTTAGTATCAAGTGCCGAGACACCAGAGACGATTACTTTATGTGTTGATAGTCGAAATTGGTATCCATTTACTTTTACGGGTGATAATATTGCAAAAGGTATCCACGTTGATACAGTAAGACAGGCATTTGAAAATCTGGGATATAAAATAATGATTAAACCCTACCCTCATAATAGATGTCTTCTAAATTTGGAAGAGGGGACAGTGGATGGGATGATTTCGATTGCTTATGATGCGACTTTGCCATATGTTGAATATCCACCAGATGCTGTAGATGCAAAAGAATCGGCATGGCGCATAATGCAGGTCGATTATATGGTGGTATCTTATATTGATGATGATTATAGATTCTCTGGAGCAATAAGTGAACTTCCAGTACCTATTAGGATTCCACGTGGAGATCCGCTTATAAAAATTTTTCAAGAAAACAATTTAGAGATTGAAATTGGCAAGTCTGATGAACATAATTTTCTGAAATTAATTAGAGATAAAAAAGGAACTGTCATTACAGCATCGGCAATATCCGAACTGATGGATCGCGAACCAGAGATTGCTGGCAAATTTTATGTTCATCCAACACCATTATCATCTCAGTCGTTCTATTTTGCTTTTTCCAGTAAGACGAAGCTTAAAGCGGAAAATAAACAGGCAATTTGGGATGAAATTGCAAAATTACGAGATGACTATGTATATATGTTGGGAGTCTATTCACAATACTGATGCAGTTGCGTTTCGGGGGAATTTCAATGAAATTATTTAAGAAGTTAAAAAATAGCGCATTGATGCGAACGAATATATTTATCGTTGTTATATCAACAATTGTGTTGATTAGTTTTGGTATAGCAGATTATTTCAAGATTCGCTCTGAAATGTATGAAGATATTCAAAAATCATCGATTGATGTAAGTGAAAGGCTGAAAAGTACACTTCTTGGTCCCGTGTGGGAGTTGATTCCAGAAGAAGCGAATAAAGTGATAGAAGCAGAAATGGTAGATGAGAGAATCTATGCAATAATCGTGAAAGAACCAAACGATATCTCTGTTTTTGCAGGTAGAATAAGGGATGAAAATTGGGATGTAAAGCCAGTTGATGAGATGCCTAAAGACGATTATATCGTCAATAAAAAGCAATTGAAAATGGTCGATGAAAAATTGGGGTATATAGAAGTTTATTTTACAACGGTATTTCTTGAAAACACACTTAGAAATTCTATTTTAAGCATTGTTTTCAAAACCCTCTTATTAGACTTGATATTATCGATTTCAATTTTCTTATTATTTCAAAAGACTGTAATTGAACCCATGTTGACATTGAGAAAAGCGGCTATAAAAATAGGGGAAAAAGAATTTGATGTTAATATACCTGTAAATTCCAATGATGAGTTTGGTATTTTAGCAGAAACCTTTAACTCAATGGGGCGTCAATTAAACATCAGCTTTAATGAACGCGAAAATCTTTTAGAAGAATTAAGAGATTCACATTTGAATCTTGAACAACAAGTTAAAGAAAGAACCTATCAGCTTGAAGAAACCAATAGAGAACTCGAGAAAGCTAAGCTAAAAGCTGAGGAAGCAAACAAAGCGAAAAGTGTTTTTATTGCCAATATGAGTCATGAATTGCGCACGCCGATGAATGCAATTTTAGGGTATTCACAACTGATGCAAGGGGATAAGACGTTAAGTCATGACCAACATGAAAATCTGAATATTATTAATCGTAGTGGCGAGCATCTATTAGCGTTGATTAATGATGTATTAGAGATTGCAAAAATTGAAGCAAAGGGTTCAACTTTGAAGGTGGTTACCTTTGATTTACATGCTTTGGTTAATGATCTAGAGAGAATGTTTCAGGTGCGCATTAATGCCAAAAAATTAAAATTTGAAATTTTGGGTATTGAGAGTATACCACATTATATCGTTTCTGACGAAAACAAATTGAGACAGATCATCATCAATCTGCTTGGAAATGCAGTTAAGTTTACAAATGAAGGCAGTATTATTATGAAATTATCTGCCAAATATAAAAATACAGATGAATTACGGCTGATCATTGAAGTTGAAGATACTGGTATGGGAATTTCAAAAGATGAATTCGACAAAGTATTTAAGTTCTTTGAACAAACAGATAGTGGATTAAAGACAGAAGGTGGAACGGGTTTAGGGTTAGCTATTAGTCGTCAATACGCGATTATGATGGGTGGCAATATTACGGTGAGCAGTGAATATGGCAAGGGCAGTACTTTCCGTTTAGAAATCGAGACATTAGAGGGCAATGCAACTTCGACAGCTTTAGCTATGAACAGTAGAAGCGTCATTGGACTAGAAGCTGGACAAAAGCCACCACGGATACTGGTCGTTGATGATAATGAAATCAATCGTAATCTACTTGAAAAACTGCTTGTAAGAACAGGCTTTAAGGTAAAAAAAGCTTCTAATGGTTTAGAGGCTATAGACGTTTTTGAAAAATGGAAGCCACAATTTATCTGGATGGATGTGCGCATGCCAATAATGAATGGCATTGAAGCAACGGATAGAATTCGAAAGTTAGAGGGTGGTACAGATGTTAAGATTGTAATGCTTTCAGCCAGTGTTCTCGAAGAAGATATAGAGTCTACATTAAAAAGTTGCACAAAGTTTGTTAAAAAACCTTATATTGAAAAAGAGATCTTTGAGACTATGAGTGAAGAATTGAATCTCAGATATGAGTATGAGAGCTGTGAAAACGATGATGGCATGACGACAGGGTCACTTAATGAGCTTATTCTATCGCTGTCACCAACGCTTTCTTTAGAATTGCAAGAAGCCGTATTAAGATTAAATACAATTCAAATAGAAGCCGTAATTGCTAAGATCGCTTTGGAAAATCCAACTTTGAGTAGCTTACTTAAAGAAACGATTGATAATTTTGGGCATGATTTAATTTTGTCAGCCTTGGATCACAATTCAGTGTAATTAAAAACCTATTCACATTAGAATAATCGGATTCTAGTGCGGATAGGTTTTTTATTTAAGGTCTAAAACCAAAGAGCTCAATGATTGTTTTACTCAATTTGACTTTTAAGTTCTTCAAGCAATTGTTCAAGTTCATCAATAGATTCTTTAGTGAGTTCAAATTTAGTATCAATTTGTTTGATCAAGGTTTCTATAGTCTGAAGTGTCGAGTCAGGTTGTTCCTTGTTCCCAAAGAGTCTATCAAGGCCTTCTTTTAACGTAGTTTCCATGACAATTTGATCTTTATAGGCAACGATAACACGTTTCATTTCAGGTAGACTATCTGCATTATCAGACTGTATATAAATAGGTTCCACATATAAAAGGGATGATTCGATTGGTACGACGATTAAATTGCCTCGGAGTATGCTAGACCCTTGTTGTCCCCAAAGTGTAAACTGAGGTGAAATCACTGAATCTTGATCAATTCTAGATTCAATCATAATAGGGCCTTGAACGGTTTTATCTTTTGGAAACCTGTAGAGAAAGACTTCGCCATAATGTGGTGCATCATTTCTGGCAACAAGTAAGGAAGTCATATTCGGTTTACCCTTTGGTGTGTAAGGCATAATTAAGGCAAACTCTGCTTTATCCTCAATTTTGAACATCACATAATTGGAAGTCATGGTTTGGACATTATCCATGTATTTTTCAGTAGCGAGATCCCAAACATCTTCACCATTATAGAAGACAACAGGGTTATCTACGTGATACTTTTGATAGACAGAAGCTTGTAAGTCAAACAAGTTCTGAGGATATCTCGTGTGTGATTCAAGCCCTATTGGAAAATCATCCCTGCTTGAAAATAGCTCTGGAAAGATGCGCTCATAGGTCAGAATTATAGGATCTTCATCATCAAAAGTATAAAAATGGACACTGCCATCATAGGCATCCACAACAACTTTTACCGAATTTCTAATATAGTTAACGGGTTCTTCTTGAAAATTAAAACGTTGTGAATAAGGATAATAAGGTGTATCCGTATAAGCATCTATGATCCAGTAAAGCTTACCATCTGTGTCGTTTAAAACAATGTATGGATTAGAATCATATTTTAAAAAAGGTGCGATGGCATTGACACGTTCAATGATATTTCGATGGATAATGATTTTACTGTCACTGGTAACATTATTAGAGACTAAAAGTTTTAGACTTTGTTCTCTATAAGCAAATAATAAGCGATTTATGCCGTGAAGCGTGATGCCCGCTTTACCAGAATACACGGCTTCGACGTTATCTGAACCGCTTGGATAGTCAAATTCTTTTTCGCCAGAGCCTGTAATAATATATTTATCAGTTTGTTCGCCAAAGTATATTTCTGGTCGTGTGATTTGAAGATTCGTATCTGTAATCGGTGGAATATTTTTAAAAAGGAGTTCAGGTTGTCCTTCATCAGTTACTCTGTTAACAGGTGACATGACAATCCCATAACCATGTGTATATTTGAGATATTGGTTAAGCCAAGTCATGGCTTTGTTGTCCAGTTTGTATTGATTAAGTTCTCTAGGCGTTATGAATACTTGTGTGTACTCACCATCAATATGATAGCGATCTACATCAATATCATAAAAATCATAGTATAGTCTGATACTTTGAATTTGGTTGAAAGTTTGCTTAAGTGGTCTAGAATCATTGATTCGAATATTTTTTATAGTCTCGTCATTTGTTTCAATTGATTTTTGTGTCAGATTTTCATCATAAGGGTACTCCACAAGGTCTACTGCATTTAGATTATAGGCCTTTTGTGTGAAATTAATATTGTAATTCAAATATTCGGTCTCTTTGGAAATTTCATCTGGTTCAACTACAAGCTGTTGAACAACACTTCCCACTATTGTAAAGAGGATGCCTGCCACTATGAGCATAACGGGTCCTGCAAGAAAAAGACGCAGTTTGTTTTTGTGAAAGGCGATAATTGTCAATACTGCTGAAAACACTGCAAGTAGAGCATATGCGCGATAAGACCATAGTGTCACAGCAATATCCGTATAGCTGGCACCAAATGCTACGCCACGTGTAGAATAGAGCAGTTCATATGTGTTGGTTAAATAGAAGCCACTAAGCAATAAGAAGCAAAAGGCGAGTAAATAGCTGATTTTTTTAAAAAGACTTCTTAAGAAAGGGCCCTTTAAACTGTTGGCGATTGTATCCAGTGTGATATCCATAAAATTCGTATATCTTTGATTGATCAATATAAATTCAAGTAGAGCAGTCCCTAAAATAATCATCCCGAGGAATACGATCAAAAGCCCCATGAGTATTCTCAAGAAAGGAAGAACGAAGATATAGAAACTGATGTCCAAATTGTAGATTGGATCGGGTTGGCTAAAAGAAACGGCATGGATCATCTTAAGGAAATCAAGCCATAAGCTGTTAGTAATCACAAGAGCAAAAAGAGCACCAATGACAAATCCCACGAGAGCATTATACTTTTTAACTGGATTTTCTTTAACCCTGACGTCGTGAAGTCTTGGATATGCGAGATAGGACTTGTAAATCATTCGAAAATAAATGGTCAAAAATAAGCTTAAAAATAACCAAATAGGGATAAATAGAGCAAATTTTGTGAAGAGTCGTGTCAAGAATACACTTTCGAAATGAACCGATTTAAACCACATAAAATCAGTGATTAAACCAATCCCTTTACCAAATATGAGTATTACAACAATGACAAGACCAATTAAAAGCCGGATAAGATTTTTTTTGGGATTAAACATAATTGCCTCCATTTGAGATCTATTAAACTGATTTTTTATTTAGTATGTAAGTTTATACCCTAAATTGTTAATTAAATTGATCTATTTAAATAATTTTACGCATAGAAGAGGTTATTTTCTATGGATAATTACCATAGATTTCTATAAATAGCTAAATAATAAAAAAATAGTTGTAGATAAATGATAATAGGGGTATGAAATAAAGTAGTGTAACAGGTCAAAATTAATAAAGTTATAATAGGGGGATTAAGATGAGGTTCATCAGTAGATACAAAATTAAAACAAGGCTTTATTTAGTAATGATATTTGCTTTGCTTGCGATTTTCTGTATTTCAGTTTATTCAATAAACACGACGAAAAAAGTAGGTGATCTGGTAAATGAAATAAGAGAACATCCTTTAATGGTCTCAAATTTAGCCGCAGATTCAAAGCGTCTTATTACAAAGATTATTAAAAGTTATCAAGAAGCCTATATAGAAATGGATCCTTTAAAGAAAGAGAGTTATGAACAAAAAATCGCAGATAATGAAATTGAATTGGATACGAACATGAGTAAAATACAAGAACTTATTTTAGGCGTTGAAGGAGAAAATTTAGCTCAAGAAACCGTGAATAATATCAAAAGGTGGGACAATGGCAACGTGGACTTATTGAATCAAATTTATGATATGGATCAACATGAGTTGTTAAGACCCACTTTTATTGACGACTTACAGAGTGAACAACTAGACATACAAAACCAACTCAGTGCTATTCAAAGTTATGCTAAGAATAAGGCAGAAGGTATGAATGAGCAAGCAATGGAAATTGAACGAAAAGCACAGAAAAATATTCTTTTTGCAGGGGCAATATTAATCCTTTTTATTTTTGTTTTTACAATGATGATCATTAGAAATTTATTGGAGTCTGTGAATAAACTTAAATTAACGATGTCAAACAGTGTAGAAAAAAATCAATTTTTGAAAGTTGATTGGACTGGAAATGATGAAATAACAGATGTATCTAAACATTACAACACTTTAATTGGTCAGCTAGAGCGACAATTCAACATGAGGCTTGGTGTAAATGATCTGTCAAATGTAATTTCTGGAGATTTGAGTTTAGAGGCACTTTCAAAAAACTCAATTTCTACATTGTCTGAATTCACAAATTCAGGAAATGGTGTTTTGTATCTATATAAGGATGAAGAAAAAAGACTCTATTTAACA
Organism: uncultured Fusibacter sp.; assembly: GCA_965140735.1. GTDB lineage: Bacteria > Bacillota > Clostridia > Peptostreptococcales > Acidaminobacteraceae > Fusibacter_A. Next base: position 4,479,958 of record OZ223306.1, read on the forward strand.
GCCTCTTATGCTTTTACTCAAAATCAGAAGATGATGAGTGAAGTGGCACTTGGAGAAAGTTTAATTGGCCAAGTTGCTCTAGAGAAGAAGGTTATTTTACTTAGGGATATTACCATAGAAGAAGGTCAAATTAACACAGGTCTTATAAGTGGTGCACCTGTAAATATTATCGGTATCCCCCTTATTTTCGAAGATCAACTTTGCGGCGTTATTGAATTGGCTTCATTTAATAATTTTGATGCGCCTACAATAGAATATTTAAATTATGCAGCTGAAATGATTGCAATTCGAATTTATGCCACAGTACAAAAAGAAAGAATACATCTTTTGCTGGATAAGGCGGTAGAAACAAATGCGTTGCTTGAATCACAAAAAAGAGAAGTTATCCAAAAATCAGAAGAACTGACTCAAAACAATGCTCAATTGAGTGTGTTGTTTGAAAAAAGTAAGCATCAAGCAGAAGATCTGCAAGCTCAACAGGAAGAACTTAGACAAAATAATGAGGAACTTGAAGAACAATCTAGAGCTCTAAGAGAATCCGAAGAAAAACTTCGGCTACAACAAGAGGAACTCAAGGTTACTAATGAGGAACTTGAGACTCATAGTCGACAACTAGAAGAGCAGAAGAGACGTTTAGATGAAAAAAATAAAATGTTGGTTAGTGCACAACAAGAACTTGTTAAAAAAGCAGAAGCTTTACAATTGAATAATAAGTATAAGTCGGAATTCCTAGCAAATATGTCACATGAATTGAGGACTCCGCTTAATAGTATATTGGTTCTGTCCCAACTTTTAAAAGATAAATCAGAAAAGAGCCCATTATCTGATAAAGAAAGAGAATTTGCAAGTACAATTCATTCAGCTGGAGAGGATTTATTAGTATTAATCAATGATGTACTCGATTTATCTAAAGTGGAAGCGGGAAAATTGGTTATCCAAAGAGAAAAAGTTTATTTAGAGATGATTATAGAAGAAAATAAAAAATTATTTGATCCCATGGCAGAATTAAGGACTTTAGATTTGAGGTTTTCTATTGATTCAGATTTACCAGATTATATTGAATCAGATGCATTAAGAATCAATCAAGTCATTAGAAACTTAATTTCAAATGCGATTAAATTTACACCTGAAGGACATATCTCTGTTCGGTTTAGAAAGTTAAATGAGACTGAAGTTGAGAAACTGAAGATATCAGAGTCTGATTATATTGCAGTTGAAGTTAGTGACACTGGTATTGGGATTCCTAAAGATAAGATGGATGTCGTCTTTGAAGCCTTTAAACAATCAGATGGGACTACGAGTAGACAATATGGTGGCACTGGCCTTGGACTTACTATTTCACTAGAGATTGCTCATCTCTTAGGTGGTGATATTGTCCATGAAAGTGAAGAAAATGTTGGCAGTCAATTTTCATTTATAATCCCTAAAGAAATGCCTAAAATCAGTTCGAAGCTAGAGGTGGTCAATGCTATTGATGTGGTCAATACCATCGATATGGTGAATCACTTTGATACTTTAAAACTAGAAAAGGGTCAGGCTGAGAGGAGCAGAATTGAGAACACAATAGAAACTAATGGTGATAATTCAACACATGAAAAGAGGCTATTGATTATAGAAGATGATCTTGCCTTTGCTCAAATAATTGCAGATTTAGCAGAGGAAAAAGGGTATACAGTGAATAATGCCTATACTGGAAAAGAAGGTTTTGAAATGGCTAAAAAGTGGCAACCTGCGGGCATTGTCTTAGATATAGGGTTGCCAGATATGGATGGTATGGCGTTGGCTCAGAAATTGTCCAAAGAAAAAGTGACTCAGTATATTCCAATTCATATTATATCAGGGACTGAAACACTAAGTGATATGAATTTTATGGAGGAAATACCTAAAAGCATTATAGGCTTTTTAAAGAAACCAGTGGATATCAAAATGATTTATAAGACTTTATCCAAACTTGAAAGTTTTGATATGAAGGGGGTGGATCAAATCTTAGTCGTCGGTAGTTGTGGTGATGAGGATTTCGAAAAATTTACTCAACTGGGACAGTTTAAGATTAAGAAAGTTTTAACAGGTAAAGAGGCTTTTGCCGAACTAGAATCTCAAGTATATGGTTGTATTATTTTAGATATTAGATTATCTGATATCAGCGGTATTGAATTTATGCGAACTTTGAGAAATTCACTTTCCATTCAAACACCGATTATTATCTATACAGATGAAAAAATTAATTTGGATGAAATGGATGATATTAATCAGTATACAGAAACGATTATTTTAAAAGGTCAAAAATCAAGAGAGCGATTAGTGGATGAAGTCACTTTGTTCTTATTTGATATCAATCAAAACAGCACTATAAAAATGTCTGCTCATGAGTTTATAGATGACGACATAAAAGCGCTGGCAGGTGTTCAAGTGTTACTAGCAGATGATGACAACAGAAATATATTTGCTATAAAACATTTATTAGAGCAGAGCGGTGTAGAGGTTGTTATAGCAAAAGATGGTATAGAGGCAGTTTCAAAATTTGAGTCAAATAAAATTGATCTAATTCTTATGGATATTATGATGCCAAGAATGGATGGCTTTGAGGCAATGAGGCTTATTAGAGAATCTTCTAAAGGACATGATATTCCAATTATTGCGTTGACGGCTAAAGCCATGGCTGCAGATCGAGATAAGTGTATTGATGCAGGTGCAAATGATTATCTCGTTAAGCCTGTAGATACTAAAAAGTTGTTGTCAATGATTAAAGTGTGGCTCTCATGACCAGTGAATTCAAAGTTAAATACAATGATGAGGATATAGAGACTGCTCTGTTTATCGAGGCGATTAAACTGAAATATGGTTATAATTTCAGTGGATATTCAAGAGCACATATTAAAAGACGTATTCAAAATAGACTGGCTAAAAGTGATTGCAATAACATCATGGAGCTGGCACATAGGGCGATTAAAGATGAGTCCTTTTTCAGAGAAGTTCTATCAGATTTTTCAATTAACGTAACAGAGATGTTTAGAGATCCGGATTTTTTTAAGTATTTGAGAAACGAAATTATACCTGTATTGGCAACGTATCCTCAAATTAAAATTTGGCATGCAGGGTGTGCTTCAGGAGAAGAAGCTTACTCAATGGCAATTATTCTCAAAGAAGCAGGGATACTTCATCGTTGTCAGATTTATGCGACAGATTTTAACAGTCGTACATTGTCTAAAGCAAAAGAGGGGATATACGATTTAGAGGCAATTAAGGATTACACCAAAAATTATAATTTATCTGGCGGCATTTATTCTTTTTCAGATTATTATATTGCAAAGTATGATCATGCTATTTTAAATTCAGATTTGAAGCAAAATATTGTTTTTGCGGAGCACAACTTAGTAACTGATGGCTCTTTTGGCGAAATGAATTTGATACTTTGTAGAAATGTACTTATTTATTTTGAAAAGACGTTACAAGATGAGGTGAATCAATTGTTTTTAGATAGTTTATCAAAAGGTGGTTATCTTTGCTTAGGCTCAAAAGAGGCACTTGAACAAGGCATGATAGAAAATTATTTTGACACTGTCAATGAGCTTTTCAAGATATATCGTAAGAAGAGAAAAGTGTAGGGATTAATATGAAGCGCGAAATCATAGTTATTGGGACATCAGCTGGGGGCTTAGAAGCTTTAAAAAAAATCTTGATCCAATTTAGATCTTTTGAGAAAGTTGCCATCGTTATTATTCAACATCTTGATCCAACAATTAAAAGTTACTTTGTTGATATTTTAAACGGACTAATTGAGTGCCCGGTTTGTGAAATAGAAGATAAAACAGTTTTAAAGCGCGGTACAGTATACGTTGTACCGCCTAATTATCATGCGTTGATTGAGAAAAGTGGCGTCTTTACACTTGTAACGACTGAAAAAGTACGTTTTGCCAGACCATCTATTGATGTCACTTTTGAGAGTTTTGCAGATGCATTTGGCGAAAGTGTTGTGGGTGTTATTTTGACAGGTGCAAATCACGATGGCGGTGTAGGATTAAAACAAATTAAAGCGTCTGGAGGCTATACTTTGGTTCAAGATCCTTTGACTGCAGAATTAGGAGAGATGCCTAGTTATGCGATAGAACTCGTAAATCCAGATGAAATTGTGAGTATAGATGAAATTGGAGATCGTTTAAACCAAATTATTATGGGAAATGGGGAGAATTTATGCTAGATCAAGTAAAAATATTGATAGTAGACGATTTGAAAGAAAATCATTTAGTTATGGAGAGCGTTCTTTCAGATCCAGAACTTAATATTATAAAAGCGATGTCTGGCGAAGAAGCACTCTCTTTATGTAGTGAACATGATTTTGCAGTTATATTCATGGATGTACAGATGCCAAACATGGATGGCTTTGAAGTGGCAGAAATGTTAAGAAGTATTTCAAAGACGAAAAACATTCCCATTATTTTTGTGACTGCCAGTAGCAAAGAACAAAAATATGTCTTTAAAGGCTATGAAGTCGGTGCTGTGGACTATCTGTCAAAGCCAATTGATCCAATTATTTTAAGAAGTAAGGCGAGAATTTTTAAAGAACTCTATTTGCAACGGAAAATTATTGAAAAGCAGGTTGTTGAACTAGAAGACAGATTGAAAGAGCTCATACGAGTTCAACACGAGAAAGATACCCTTGAGAATTTAAGTATGGAAGACGGTCTGTCAAGAATCTATAATCGAAGAGGACTTGATAAATTTATGGATATGCACTGGCATAATTGTCTAAGATATGGCCTTTCATTTTCGATTATGATGCTCGATATAGATGAATTCAAGAGTTATAATGATAACTATGGTCATCTTATGGGAGACCAAGTGATAAAAGATGTCTCAGAAACGATTCAAAAGTCTATTTTTAGGTCTGAAGACATTGTGGGCAGATATGGTGGGGATGAGTTTTTGATATTAATGCCCAATGTAGAGTCAAGTGGCGCAGAAGTTGTAGCCAAGCGTATTTTAGAAAATGTCATGGCCTTAAATATTGAACATGCATTTGATAGTGGTAGAAGATGCATTACTCTAAGCGTTGGTATTGCAAGCTTAATCCCTACGCAAGATAAAACGCCTCAAGATTTGATTGATTTAGCGGATCATAAGATGTATAAAGCTAAAAGAAATGGCAGAAATCAATATTGTTTATAATGGATTGCATTACATAATACAGAATAAAAAAGCCTCCCCGATAACCTAGCTATGGCAATGCTCATAACGTGGTTGTAGGGGAGGCTATTATTAATAATGGGATTCTTAAGTGTAAATTCGAATTATTATGCTTTATTAACTGAACCGAAAAGTGTCATTTTTTCTTTTACAGTTGCTTTGATGGCTTCATAACCTGGTGCTAATAATTTTCTAGGGTCAAAGCCTTTGCCTTCAAGATCTTTTCCTGCTTCAATGTATTTTCTAGTAGCAGCTTGGAATGACCATTGACACTCTGTGTTTACATTGATTTTCGCAACGCCAAGACTGATGGCTTGCTTGATCATATCTGCTGGGATACCTGTTCCACCATGAAGTACAAGTGGCATATCGCCAGTAAGTGCTTTGATATTTTCGAGTGTTTCAAAGTTAAGACCAGCCCAATTTTCAGGATATTTGCCGTGGATGTTGCCTATGCCTGCAGCGAGCATATCCACGCCAAGGTCGGCAATGAGTTTACATTCTTTTGGATCTGCATTTTCGCCTGTACCGATAACGCCATCTTCTTCACCACCGATAGAACCAACTTCCGCTTCTACTGAGATGTTTTTTGCTTTTGCGTATTCAATGATCTCTTTTGTTTTTTCAATATTTTCGTCTATAGAGTAATGAGAACCGTCAAACATAACGGATGAAAAACCAGCTTCAATACATTTCTTAGCACCTTCAAAACTACCATGATCGAGATGAACAGCAACTGGGACTGTGATGTTAAGTTCTTCAATCATGCCATTAACCATACCCATAACAGTTTTATAACCGCCCATGTATTTACCAGCACCTTCTGATACACCTAAGATAACTGGAGAGCTGTTTTCTTGAGCTGTAAGCAATATTGCTTTTGTCCATTCTAGATTATTGATGTTGAATTGACCAACTGCATATTGACCTGCTTTTGCATCTTTTAACATTTTACTTGCTGAAACTAACATAATAAAACCTCCTATAGTAAATTAAAATTTTCATAAAATGACACCTATCGGGATAAAAATAGATCGCGCGGACGAATAATGTCCCTTTTCTTTATGCTTATTATTATAATGAAATTTAAGGTAAAAAGGAAGTCTTTTTTGAATTAGAATCAAAAGTTTACATTTACTTCATAAGTATGCTGTGTGATGTTTAAAATATTATACGGATATGTATAATGATTTAAAGTAACAGATCACAATTGAGAGGGTATGGGTTGTATGGGTTGTATGGGTTGTATGGGGGGTATGGGGGGTTTGAGGTTTTTGAGGGGAGAAGACGGCCTCATTACTGAGGCCGAGTTTGAAGCTAAGCGTCAAGTGATTTTAAATGAGAAGTGGTAGGCTTTTTAAAGGACTTCTTTAGAAAATTCTGCAAGTTTTTTTGAGAGTAAATTTAAATGTCCGCTTTCATCTGATATATTTTCAGTTTGATTGGATTGGCTTACACTGATTTCTGAAAACTCTTGAATACCTGATATTAAGTAGTTGATATTGCTTTTTAAATCATTTAAGGACTTTAATATTTCCACAGAAGATTCTTTACTGTTGACGGCAAGTTTTCTCATTTCTTCGGCGACAACTGCAAACCCACGTCCAGCATCTCCAGCTCTTGCAGCCTCAATTGAGGCATTAAGTCCCAACAAATTAGACGTTTCGGAAACGGATTTAATATAGCCTATAATATTATCCATTTTACTGATTTCATCAGTGACAGCAACTATATTAGAGTTCATATCATTTGATTTTTGAGAGAGTTTGCTAGAAGAGTCAAATAGGTTGTGAGAAAATGTCTCCATAGTCTTTGAAGAACTGAGTAATTCAGAGGCCATATCCATGATGGCAGATTCTCTCTCCTGAGAGATTGCAATTGAAATAGCACCAATTACTTTTCCTGTTTCAGCGTTGAAAATCGGAGCACTGTGTGTGACTACAGAGAAGCCGAAGAGTTCAGTGGGAAGTTTGGCAATAACCGTTTGCTTTGTTTTAATTGCCTTTTCATGTCCGCCGCCTTTTCGTATGGGATCGTTGATATTTGCATTAAATTTAAAAGTCTTCGGTTGTATTATAACTAAGTGTTTTTCAAGATCTGTTACAGTAACTGCAACATCAGATGTGTACAAGTCAGGAAGCAACTTGCAAAAATGGGTGATTTGTTCTAAATAGCTGTAATCATTCATAGTGACCTCCAATTAATTATATCATTTTCTATTTTAATACATTGTTTTATTATAACATAGTTAATTGTAATGTGTTTTATTATAATTTGTATTATTATAAAAAAATTTATTATAATGCATAATAGAGGTGAAGGAAATTTAGAGTATATCGCTGTTATAATAGATGTCAAAAGTTTATATTTACTTCATAAGTATGCTGTGTGACGTTTTAAGACGTTAAATGAAGGCAGAACATTCCTTATAGGAGGACATATGTTGAAACTATGAACTGAATATTGAAACGATTGATTCTACAGAGGCAAGAGGAAAAGATTCTGAGACTAGGATGAGGCAATTAAATGCACTCAAAGAAGACGGCCTCATTACTGAGGCCGAGGTTGAAGCTAATCGTAAAATAATTTCACATGATAAATGCTAGATGTTTTAGAGTAATTGGTTTGAGCTTTAGAGTAATTTTTTAGAGAAATCAGCAAGTTTTTTAGAGAGTACACTTAAGTGCTTGCTTTCATCTGATATATGCTCCGTTTGTTCTGATTGACTCACACTGACTTCAGAGAACTCTTGAATCCCCGAGATAAGAGCGTTAATATTATTCTTTAGATCATGAAGAGATGTCAATATTTCCACAGAAGATTCTTTACTGTTGATGGCGAGCTTCCTCATTTCCTCAGCGACAACAGCAAAGCCTCGTCCTGCATCTCCAGCTCTGGCAGCTTCTATAGAAGCGTTCAATCCCAGTAAATTAGAAGTTTCAGATACAGATTTAATATAGCCTATAATATTATCCATTTTATTGATTTCGTCAGTGACAGCATCAATATTAGCATTCATGTCATTTGATTTTCGAGAGAGTTTTTCGGAAGATTCAAATAGGGCATGAGAAGAATTTTCCATACTTTTTGATGAATCATGTAATTCTGAGACCATCTCCATAATAGAAGATTCTTTTTCCTGCGATATTGCTATAGAAATAACACCAATAATTGAGCCTGTTTTTTCATTAAAAAGTGGAACAGTGCGTGTAATGATAGAGATGCCATAAAGCTCTTGAGGTATTCTAGCAACAATGGGTTGTTTTGTTTTAATAGCTTTTTCAATGCCGCCGCCTTTTCGTATGGGCTCATTTACGTCCGAATTCAGTTTAAAAGATTTGGCTTGCTGCATAAGCAGATGTTTTTCAAGGTCTGTTACAGTGACTGCTATATCAGAAGAATATAGGCCCGGTAAAAGTTTACAAAATTTAATAGTTTGTTCTAAATATTTATAATCATCCATGTCAACCTCCCAAAATTATTTATATATGACATTATAACATATTGTTACATATTGTTGATAGCCATTGGAAATTAAATATAAGAATTCATAGAGTTTTAAAATTATTGTATATTATGTCTACGAGATAGAGGCACTAATTTGAAAAGTATTGATCATTTAAATTTAATCCCCTTTGAAAGTGGTAAAAACTATGATGATATTAAGATTGCAATTACATCAAATGTCAGAAGAAAAGTCCCTGATGCAATAAAGAATATTATTGATAAATCATCCATGAACACCTCAGATAGATTGATTATATCTGAGGTGTTTGTATATGGATGTGGATGTGGGATAAATTATGTACAATTCGTAATATTTTTTTGAAGATAGATTATAAGTGTGCTAGAATGTTAATAATAAACGTGGGTTCTTTTAATCGATGATTGCTAATATTAAGGAGAATTTTTATGGGTGCAGAAAACTTCAAAAAGGCACTAATGGGTTACAATAAAGATGATGTAAAGAATTTTATTGAAAACTTGGTGGTGGACAGTAAAAGGACTATAAAAATTAAGGAAGACACAATTCAAAGTTTACAAAAACGGTTAAATGATAGTGAACTTCAGGTTTCTCGACTCAAAGAAATTGAAAATCAATATTTGAAAGTGCAAGAAAAATTAGAGGCAACAACGATAGACTTAGATGAAAAAAATGTCAAGATAGATATTTTGTCTCTCAAGGTGGATGAGCTTGAAGATACACTTAATCAGATTCCAGAAGCCACTGCGTCTAATCACTTGAAAGAAGAAACATTAGAGATTGAGTTAGAGCGTGTTAGCAAGTCGTTGCTTTCAATAACAGAAGAAAAAGATCAAATTCGTATGAAATATGAAGATCTAAAAGAACGCATGAATTCAGTTGAGACAGAAGCCCTTAAGTATAAAGAAAAATATGAGCTTTTATTTGATGAGCATCGAACTGTCTTAGCTACAAACATGGAATCTGATATAGAAAAAAGCGAATTGAGGGCTCAACTTAGAGAAATCAAGATTAGTAGAGAAGAAATGGATCATAATATCGGCATTTATCAGGAAAAATTGGAAGCTTTGAAAGAGAAAGAGGTCTTTCTTGAACATGAAAAGCTGGTTATTGCTCATGCTATTTTAAGAGCTCAAGAAAAAGCGGATACAATGGATCAAGAGTTTGAAGTACAATATAATATTGAAAATAAAAGATTTCAAAAGTATAAAGACGAAATTGAAGCTCTTCGTCTAAAAACTGTTGAAGTATTAAATTTATTTGAAGGGGAGCTGAATGAGATTTTAGAAACAAAAGCCCCTGAAATGCCTCTAAAATCAAGAGTAAATAAGGCAGAATCTAATGAGCAACAGGTTGAAAAAGATTCATCCAAGGGCATTAACATTCAATTGTTTAAGAAAGGCTAGAGTTTAGAATGGTAGAAGCTGTTTAAATTGAGAAAGACTATTTGCCAATCTGCATTATAATTTATTGTTTTAAAACTGAACTTACTTGGTATCCTGTTCTATATGAATGGAATAGGATATCAAGTAAGTTTTTTTGTATGTAAAAAAAAAATTATATAGATGAAAATGTTTTTTGGTTTTGTATCTTTAGAAGAACCATGGTAAAATAATAGGTACAAAGTCCTATAAAAAGGGGTCTTGAGAATGATTGTATTAATAACAGGTGGTCTGGGGTTTATAGGCAGTCACACTGTAGTAGAGTTAATCAAAGAACATCACACGGTAATCATTGTAGATAATCTCGTTAACTCAAAGCGCGATGTTTTATATAAAATCAAGGAGATAACTGGAGTTATGCCTATTTTTTATCAGATAGATGCAACGGATGAAACGCAGCTTGAAAGCGTATTCAGGTTACATAAACTGGATGGTATAATTCATTTTGCAGGTCTTAAAGCAGTGGGAGAATCAGTGATAAGGCCTCTAGAATACTACTACAATAATATCGTTTCAACACTAAATCTATGCAGGTTGTGTAAAAAATATAAGGTTTTTAATATTATATTCAGTTCATCAGCAACTGTTTATGGCAATCAGAAATCGCCTTTAAAAGAAAATATGACTTTAAACCCTACAACTAATCCTTATGGTGAAACAAAGGCGATGAATGAGCGTATTTTAATAGATTTAGCAAAAGCAAATGAACGTTTTTCGGTTATTTTGCTAAGATATTTCAACCCTGTGGGTGCCCATGAAAGTGGTTTGATTGGAGAATCACCAAATGGTATTCCCAATAATCTGATGCCATATATTCTAAAAGTTGCAAAGGGTCAATTACCTAAACTTAGTATATTTGGCAGCGATTATGACACGACAGATGGAACAGGTGTAAGAGATTATATTCATGTAGTTGATCTTGCAAAAGGTCATTTGAAGGCTATGATGATGTTTAACAATGGGATGAACATCTACAATCTTGGGACGGGGAAAGGTACATCCGTACTTGAACTCGTAAAAACATTTATAGAAGTTAACCAAGTCGATGTCCCTTATGAGTTTGTTGACAGACGAAAAGGTGATGTCGGGATCTGTTTTGCAGATGCAACTAAGGCCGAGAAAGAATTGGGATGGAAGGCTGAACTTGGCATAAAAGAAATGGTTCGAGATGCTTGGCGATTTGAAATGTTTTAGAGCATTTATGATTATGGGAGAATTGATATGAAGGTTTTAATAACAGGTGGATATGGTTTTATTGGCTCATATGTAGCAGATAAATTTCATAGAGAGGGCCATAGTGTTTTTATTATAGACAATTTAACGAATGGGGTGAAATCCAATTTTATTCATAAGCATAGATTTTATGAATTGAATGTAGAGGATCCAAAGTGTGAAGAAGTATTCAAAAGCAATAATTTTGATCTTGTCATCCATATGGCTGCTCAAAATGATGAGGCTTATTCTCAACAATTTAGTTACCGTGACACAAAGATCAATATTCTTGGACTGATGAATATGCTCAGTTTATCAACCAAGTATAAAGTGAAAAAATTTATCTTTGCTTCATCAGCATCTGTTTATGGGAATGATACAGATTTTCCTTGCAATGAAAATTCTCCTAAAGAGCCGGTATCTGTATTAGGGATTAATAAACTTCTTGGGGAGTATTACTGTTCTCAATGGACGAACTTAAATAAAATTGAAACGATTTCACTCAGAATATCGAATGTATATGGTCCTAGACAAGGGATGGAAAGTGGTGTCGTTTCGACGTTTTTTAATAGACAAAAAAGAGGTAAAGGAATCACCGTTTACGGGGATGGAGAACAACTTAGAGATTTTATTTACGTTGAAGATGTTGCAGATGCAGTTTATAAAGCAGCAAATATTAATTATTCAGGCGTATTGAATTTAAGTACAGGCATGGCGACTTCGGTCAATCAGCTTATTCAACTTATTGAGAAGTATGGTGAATTTAAATCTGTTCAACATGTGGAGGCTAAGCCGGAGGAAATAAAGAAGTCTCAACTAGATAATAAGATGATTAAGCGTATTTTTGATTGGATTCCGGTTACAAAGCTTGAGGATGGTATTGAAAAGACACATGACTATTTTGTTCATGTTGCATCTGGCAAGTATAAAAACGAAGAAGATATGTCCCAAAATAGAAACAAATGGATTAATGAATCTTTAAAGACTTTTATTAAAATTAATGAAAGCAAATGGGTTCCATATATTGAAAATGCACTTGCGTTTGCAATACTCACGTTTTTTAGTATAAAAAATGAACTAATGTTTGTAACTTTTCCCGTGGATTTGAACTTATTTTTGATCATTTTATTTTCAATTGTATATGGTTCTAAACAGGGGATTTTTGCATTTGTATTTAGTTTTATCTCTACAATTACTGTTTTTACTGCAACTAATCGTGACCCACTAGTCCTTATGTACAGCACAGATTTTTATATAACTTTAGCTTTTTATGTATTTGTCGCATTTATCATTGGGTATATTAAAGATAATCATGTTCGTGAAAACGCCAATAGAGATGAAACTATTAATATTATCAATGAAAAAATGGACTTTATAACCAATTTATATCATGATATGCGTTCTGTAAGAGATGAACTTCAAAGTCAAATCGTCAATTCAGAGGATAGTTTTGGTAAGATTTTTTCCATTATTCAAGAATTGGATACTTTAAAACCAGAAGAAGTTTTTGCTAGGGCGATTACTGTTCTTGAAAAATTGATGAAAGCACAAGCGGTTTCAATTTATAGATTTAGTGAAACAAGTAAATATGCAAGATTAATGGCTTGTTCATCTACCATGAATGATACCGTTGTAAAATCTATAAAAATAGAGGACTATCCAGAGATTGTTAATGTAGTTGTGAAAAAGGATCTTTACGTATCTAGAGAACTTGCACCAGGGAGACCTATTATGGTTATGCCAGTATTTGATCATAGTAAGATTGTTGGAAGTATTCTCATTTATAAGACTGAATTTGAACGCCTTACATTATCTTATCAAAATTATTTCAGAGTAATAACGGACCTCGTTTCAAGCACTCTTTCAAAAGCTTACGCTTATGATATTGCTATTGAAAGTGATAAATATATACAAGGTACTACTATTCTCAGACCTGAAGTTTTTAATGAAATGATGGAGAGTAAGAAAAATCTTAAAAAGAATCATAAGCTCAACTATGTCTTATTAAAAATTATTTTGAATAAAATGTCTCAAATAAATGCAGCGGAGAAGGTTGGAAACATTATTAGAGATACAGATTTTATGGGCATTGACGATGACTCTAATTTTTCTCTTGTCCTTGGAAATACAAATGAAAGAGAAGCTGAATTTGTTATTGGAAGACTCGCTAAGCTCGGCGTGAAAGCCGAACTGTATGAAGAGGTGGTAAGAGATGAATAGATATATTCTATTAATTTTCTTTTTTCAGTTAATCGTAGCGATTTTACATGGTCTATGGGCGATGAAAAAAGGGCATAATATGCCACTTGAGAAAATGGCAATCATTGCATTTATACCAGTGTTGGGCCTAGTAATACCTTATCTTGGATTTTTATTTCCCAAAAAAGAGGGGGAAGGTGATCTTGCAGATGTATTTGATCATAATAGTGAAGATATCAAGAATGACATACGATATGAAAAAATAGTGGAGATTGAAAAAGAAGTGAACTATGTGCCTGTTGAAGAGGCTTTGATTTTAAATGATAGTTTGGTAAAGCGAAAGCTCATCATGGATACTGCTCAGGAAGATGCCTCAGAGTATCTCAGTTTTCTTAAACTTGCTATGGCAGACTCAGACATGGAAACGTCACATTATGCAGCTTCACTCGTCATGGAGATCAGTAGAAGACTTCAAAATATTATACAAAAGTCTTCAGTTGAATATGAAAAAGACAAGATGAATGTAGACAAATTAGTAAAGTATATTGACAATGTGGGTAAGTATTACAATAGTGGTCTTTTGGATGAAAACAATGAAAGGCGATATGGCATTCTATATTCAGATTTGGTTGAGAAACTTATTGGTCTTGACTATTTTACAGAAGCTATTTTTAAGGAAAAGATTGAAACGGATATTAAGTTGATGACCCGTAGCAATATTCTTGATTGGATTGAACTGTATAATGAGAAGTACCCTGAAAGCGAAAAGCCCTATCTTTTGAAAATGAAATATTATTATATTACCAACAATATTGAAGGGATCAATCATACACTAAAATCACTAGAATCTTCGCATGTGAATATCACGCGAGAGGGAAATGAAATTATCAAATATTGGGAAATGGAATCTGTATAAGTGGGTGTAATGAATGGATAAAAAGAGACATATTAAGATAGTTGTAGGCATTGTCATTCTTTTGGCAATTTTACTACAAGCGACTAGATTTGATAATTTTATTGTTTCAAATTTTCAAAATCCATCTGAAGAAATTGATACGGCTTTGATTAACACCGTGAAAATTGTAGAGCATGATCAAGAGGATGACAGTTTCCTAATCCTGTATGATTCCTCGGAAGAACTAAGCGATAGCATTCACGAAAATGTAGTGGATGTGATGAAACACCTTAAGAAACTATACCGAGTTGAAGATGTGAGTTCATCCAAAGAGATTTATATTAAAGAAAAAACAGTTCTTATAATGCTTGAAAATTTAAGTAAAATTGAAAATCTAGAGGCTTTCATTCCCTATTTGGAAAAGGGTGGTAGACTTGCTCTATTAGAGACGCCTGATCAAAACAATAAGTTTAAATCACTTCATTCATTTTTTGGGATTATAGACTCGGGAAATGCATTAATTACTGAAGGTATCGCTTTTGATGAAAAATTCATGCCTGCGTATAAAGCAGACTATATTGAGAGCAATGCCGTTAGTAATTTTTCTATTCCAGTTACTTTAGAAAGCGATTGTGAAGTTTATATGACTTCACAAAAAAATATTCCTATTCTCTGGACGCGTAATGTCAAAGAGGGCAGAATTATGTTCTTTAATGGGACCATGTATCAAGATAAAATGATGGAAGGGTTTCTTACTCGAGGACTCGCACTTGTAAATGAGTCTTTTATCTATCCTGTAATCAATAGTAAGGTCATCTGGCTTGATGACTTTCCAGCACCTATGGCCAATGGCTACTATGATGAAATCAAGGCTGTTTACAACAAGACGATAAAGGAATTTTATATTGATATCTGGTGGCCTGAAATGCTTGAGATATCCAAAGAATATGATCTAAAATATACGGGGGTCATGATACAGGTTTATAATGGTAGAACTTCACCCCCATTTTTGCAAGATCAAGGTGAGATATCGGATTCTGAACTTGTTGCATTGGGGAGAGAGTTAATTCGAAGTGGTGGCGAACTAGGGCTTCATGGCTATAATCATCAGTCGCTCACACGTGAGTACTGGAAATCTGATAAATTAGGCTATAATAGATGGGCAAGTATTGAGGATATGGAGAAGGCATTAAAAACAGTAAAAGAAAAATTAGAACGTACTTTTCCAAAATATGAAATTAATGTATATGTGCCACCTTCAAATGTCATGGATGTAGATGGCATTACAGCTTTAAAGGCTGTTTTTCCAGAAATAGATGTAATCGGGTCCGTTTATTCTGGAGATTATGAGTCACTTTCATACAGTCAAAATTTTGAATATACGGATCAAAATATGCTTAACTTACCAAGATTTTCAGCAGGGTATAATTTCGGAATGGACAATCGGCTATCAACTTTTAACGGCATATTAGGATTTGGTGTAGTTCAACATTTTATTCATCCTGATGATTTTATGGATCCTGAAAGAAATGAAGGAAAGTCATGGATGGAGCAAGCTGAAAGCTTTGAAGAGTTTGCAGAAATGCTTGATACGCGTTACCCTTTTATTGAAGCTCAAACCGCTTCGGAAGCAGCTGTTAATGTAGAAAAATATTTAGGTCTTGATTACACTGTAAAATATTCAGATAAGGGTATACAAGTAACAACAAATGCAGAGGCTTTTCCGATGTATATGTTTTTTCATAGTTCTAGAGAGATTGATGGCAGTGAGAACTGTGAAGTGAGATCTTTTGCTAAAGAAGATTACTTTGTAACATTTACGGATAAAGTATTTTCAATAGATTATAAAAGGTGATGAAGATGAAAATTTGTATTGTAGCTGAAGGGAGTTATCCTTATATAACCGGTGGCGTATCCAGTTGGGTAAATACCCTGGTACAGAATATGGATATGCACGAGTTTGTAATATATGCAATTGCACCAGAAGAGAAATCCAGAGGTAATTTTAAGTATGATCTTCCTGACAATGTTTCTGATGTCCATGAGGTTTTTTTGGATTCTTGGAAAAATGAACCCGTTGTTAAGCAGAGTAGATTAAAATTTTCTGATTCGGAAAGAGAAACCATAAAGGATCTTATACTGGGGAAAGTCTTCGATTGGGATTATATGTTTAACATTATTGAGCAAAAAAAAGTGAACGCGGTTCAAGATTTTTTACTTTCTAGAGATTTCTTTGACATTGTATATCAAGCCTACGTGGAATCATATTCTCAAACCCCTTTTACTGAATTCTTTTGGACAATGAGATCACTTTTATTGCCACTTTTTCATATTATGAAGCATGATATTCCAAAAGCAGATGTTTATCATGCGCCTTCAACAGGGTATGCCGGTATTATTGGAAGTCTTGCCAAAAGAAGATATGGAAAGCCGTTGATTATAACCGAACATGGCATTTACACAAGGGAAAGAGAAATTGAAATTATAAAAGCAACTTGGATGAAAAATTATTATAAAAATATGTGGATTGAATTCTTCTATAATTTATCTAGATGTTCATATGGTTATGCCGATCGTGTGATTACTTTGTTTAACCGAAATAAGGAAGTCGAGATCTCTCTTGGCTGTAGCGAAAATATTATTAGTATTATCCCAAATGGTGTTGATTACGAAAATTTTTCTAAATTAGCTGAAGTTGAGCCTGTCCGTAAGCCTAATATAAAATATTCGGTAGGTGCCATAGTGAGAGTAGTCCCAATAAAGGATATAAAAACTATGATATCTGCGTTTGCTTTGGTTAAGCATGAATTGCCTGAGGCGGAGTTCGTCATTATTGGACCTATAGATGAAGATAGTGATTATTATAATGAATGCATACAGCTTGTGGCTGACCTAAAGCTTGAAGACATCACTTTCACAGGTAAAGCAGATGTGAAGTCCTATATTCCACATTCTGATGTATTTGTACTTTCAAGTATAAGTGAAGGACAGCCTCTATCAATACTTGAAACAATGGCTTGTGGTAAACCTAATATTGCAACAGATGTTGGAAGTTGTAAAGAAGTCCTTTATGGTGAAGCCGATAGACTTGGAAAATGTGGCGTTATTGTACCTATCATGGATTATGTGACACTTTCAAAGAGCATCATAAAGTTACTAAGAGATGAGCCTTTGAGAAAAGAAATGGGTGAAATTGCGATGCAAAGAATTGATAACTATTTTCGAAGAGAAATGATGGTGAACAGTTATATCGATATTTATGAAGAATTGGGCAGTAGGTGATGAAAAATGGCAGGTATTGGATTTGAACTGAAGAAGCTTTATAGTGAAAAAGGCATATTAAGAGGTCTAAGAGCATTTCTCTATTCTTTTGTGGTTACAGTTGGACCGATGATATTATGTATTCTGCTCATTACTTTTATGCAGTACTTATTGGAAGAGAAAGGTGAAGATTACCTCAGCCGACAAGTATTTGTAGCGGTGATTCAATATGCATTTATCTTTTCATTGCTTATATCTGGAGGGGCTGCCATGTATCTTTCTCGATTTTTTGCAGATATGATGTATACGGATAAACTCGATGAGATACTCAATGGGCTTGATTTTGCACTTGTGGTATCCCTTATGATAGGAACTGTTGAAGCACTTGTGTTTTTATATTATTCAAGTCTTGATTTTGTGACAGCTCTTATGGCGTATTGTTTGTTTATGATCCTCATAGTGGTATGGGAATATGCTATAATAATTACAGCTATTAAGAATTATGGGAAAGTTTTCAATATATATCTTTCAGGCGTTCTAACAGGTGTTTTGGTTACAATTATAATGGTTCTGTTGGACATAAAAAATTCGAATTATTATCTTTTTGCGATTTTAGCGACTTTCAGTATCATTGCAACAAGACTTATTTACTATGTTCGATCTGTTTTTAAGACGCGTGAGAAATTTAGTGTTTTAGCGATCGAAAGTCTAGACATTTATGGTCGTTTGGTTTTAGTGGGTCTTTTTATGAATGCTGGTATTTATATACAGAACATGGTATATTGGATGACTGATGAGGCAACCGTCGTGGCAACAACATTTAGGATTGCGCCTTTTTATGATGTGCCAATGTTTTATGCATTTTTGACCGTTGTTCCTGCAATGATATTTTTCATTATTTTCTTTGAAACAAACTTTTATGATCGATATAAGGACTATTATGATCAAATCGTACATGGTGGTGGTCTTAAGGAGATGGAGTCCTCTAAGAAAACAATGATTCGAACCCTCTATCAGGAGTATTCGGGGGTTATGGAAATTCAGTTGTTTTTTACTATTGTATTCCTACTTTTAGGAAGAGTGTTGCTTCCAAGACTGGGAATTTCGCAGTCATCTGTGGATATATACAGCATTTTAACATTTGGTTGCTATATTTATGGCGCAATCTATGTGTGTGTTATGATCCTTCTCTATTTCGATGATATTAAAGGTGCTACATGGACTAGTTTCTCGTTCTTTATAACCGATTTAGTGTTCACAGTAATTTCATTGAGATTTGGAGATCGTGCCACTGGCTTTGGTTTCTTTCTAGCCACGGTAGTTACTTTTGTGATAGGTTATTATAGGCTAAACTATTATATGAAAAATTTGGATTATTACACTTATTGCAACCAACCATTGTTGCAAGCTAGACCATCAGGGCTATTTTCTAGATTGGCAAAAGTTATGAGGTTGCTTGGAGCCAAACCATAATTATGGGGGGAGATCATGAAGCGAAGAATGAGTATTAATACTGTATTGATTGCACTAATAGTCTTTTTAGTCGTATTTTTAGGTTATTCTGTATACGATACTTACTTTAAGACTGATGAGGTTTTAGAAACAAATATAGAACCGCCATATGCTGAACCGAAAATAGAATCTAGTATACAAAGCCCTTTCGTAGATAATGAAAGCATTTACTTAAATGATGAAGATGGTAAAGTGATAGATGTATATGTCACTATTCTTCAACCTGATAGTGATAAGTATTCAACACATGATGATATTTTAGCTTATACATTTAACTATGATGGTGTTAATAAAAAGCCGGCAGCTAAAGCAGTCTTTCAAGTTGGGGATGAGAATGGACCGAAACAAGGGTTCTTAAGTGTGAATCCTAAATTGGCAAATGCTGTACTTGAACCTAGGGGACGATCAACAAGTCAAAGTCCCAACAAGTCTTACAAGATTACGCTTTCTGACAAAGCAGCGCTCTGGGGTGGGCAGAAAGTCCTCAATCTAAATTTTCATCCTTATGATAAGAGTCGCGTTAGAAATAAGCTGGGGTTCGACTTTTACGAAATTTTGCCCAATGTCACCAGCCTTAGAACTCAATTTGTTCGACTTCATATCAAGGATAACTCAAAAGGTATAGCAGGCGAATTCGTTGATTATGGGCTCTTTACACATGTTGAGCAGGTCAATAAAAGATATTTAAAAGCTCATGGGCTAGACCGTGAGGGGCAACTTTACAAGGTCAACAACTTTGAATTTTATAGATATTTTGATACCTTGAAATTGAAAACAGATCCTGAGTATGATGAGGATGCCTTCAATATGAGATTGGACATAAGAGGCAATAAAGATCATAGCAAGTTATTAAACATGCTGGATGATCTGAACAATTACGCTATGGATATAGATGAAGTCATCGAGAAACATTTTAATCGGGATAACTATCTGACTTGGCTTGCGTCAAATATCATTATAGGTAATAGTGATACAGTGAATCAAAACTTTTTTCTTTATAGTCCACAGGCAATTGAAAATTGGTATTTTATACCTTGGGATTGTGATGGTGCGTGGGGATGGATTTATGAGAACAATCTAGATGGTGAAGATAATCTTTACTCGGAATGGCAGTACGGTATTCAGAGTTTATGGGGATCAAATCTCAACAATCGATTCTTAAGAAAAAAAGAAAATGTGATTCAGCTAAACCAAAAGATTGAAGAGTTGATGCTTGTGTATACTGAGGATCAGGTTAATCAATTTTTATCAGCATATTATCCAGAGGTTTTGAAATCTCAATCCAAACCAGAGGCGTTGATGAAATTGGGTTCTTCACCTGAGAAATTTGCAAGATCCTACAATATGCTTTCTTCTGTACCCAAGAAAAATTATGACGTATATAAGGCTTCTGAGGAAAAACCAATGCCCTTTTTTCAACATCCTGTAGAGATGAGAGACGGGATGGCCTATTTTAGCTGGGATAATTCTTTTGATCTACAAAATGATCAATTGGTTTATGATCTTGAGATTTCAACTACCCCTGACATGGCGAATATAGTACACTCAAATTCAGGGATCAACGCAACAGAGGATTTTGTCAGCCTAGAAAAGGGTAACTATTATATGAGAGTAAAAGTGAGAGATGCTTCTGGTAATTCGATGATTGCATTTGACACCTATAGAGATCTTGATGGGATAAAGTATTTCGGTGTCATGGAAGTACAGGTGGAATGAACTGATGAAGAAAATGACGCTTAGAAATGAACTCAAATATTATATTTCATATTTAGACTATGTGAAGCTTAGAAATATCCTTAAAACCACAATGGTGACAGATGAGTATTCTGGCGAAGAAGGTTATTTCATTAGAAGTCTTTATTTTGATGATATATGGGATAGTGCTTTGTATGAAAAAAATGCAGGTGTCCTTAATCGAAAGAAGTTTAGAATAAGAATTTACAATTATTCTGATCAAGTTATTAAATTGGAACGCAAGAGAAAATACAATCAGAATACTAATAAAGAAGATTTTACGCTTACTCGAGTCATGTTTGACTCAATTATGAGTGGAGATGTTGGATTTTTAATCAGTGTAAACAATAATGTTGCAAATGAATTTTTGGCTGAGTATAAGTCTAAATGGCTTAGACCTAAAGTTTTAGTTGACTATACTCGAGAGGCCTATGTTATGAAAGCGGGTAATGTAAGAATTACCTTTGATAAAAAACTCAGTGCATCTAGCAATATTGGAGATATGTTTATAGATACAGTGGGCAGATCCATGATGCCAGATAATCAAATGATTTTAGAGGTTAAATATGATGCGTTTTTGCCTGAAATTATAAAATATTATCTTTCAGGTGTCGACAAGAAGCCACTCTCTATATCCAAATATGTGATCTGTAGGGAAGCACTAATTAACAACGAATGGGGATTAAAATGATGCTATTAGCTGAAACAAATTTCACGGATATTATAAAAAACAGTGTACTCAATAACGATACATTTGGCAGAATTTCCACTGTGGATATTATTATTGGCCTTATCATATCGTATCTGATTGGGATGTTTATCTACTTTGTTTATAAGAATTCTTTTAAAGGGGTTGTGTATAGTTTTACATTCAATTACTCTCTGGTTCTGATGACGATGATTACAACTTTGATTGTTATGACGATTAGCTCAAATATCGTGTTATCACTGGGAATGGTTGGCGCGCTCTCAATTGTACGTTTTCGTACAGCTGTTAAAGATCCACTCGACATTGTATTTATGTTTTGGGCGATCACAATGGGAATTACTATAGGTGCTGGCATTTACCCACTTTCCTTTATTGGTTCAATTGTCATTGGTATAGCTATTTTATCAATGAATCTATATAGGAATAGGGACATGACGTTTATCCTAATTGTCAATTATGAGGAGAAAGCATACCCCGAGATTAAGAGTGTGCTCAGTAGATTCTCATATTCAGTGAAATCAAAGTCAATTAAAAATGGCAAAATTGAACTTACCGTTGAAATAAAGCTCAAGACTTCAAATACAACATTTGTTGAGGAAATCTCAGATGTAGAAGGCGTCTCAGAAGCAATTTTAGTCAATTATAATGGCGAATACGCTCAATAACAGTATTCTAAATAAAAAGCTGTCTCGATAATGATTTATAAAATCAATTTGAGACAGCTTTCTTTATTTTATATCAAATGAAGCCATTGGAAATCCTTTGCTTGGGAGTTGAAAATCTGTTTTGGATATCGTACCGATGCGAATATTGTTTCCAGAGGTACAGTTAATGGCTGAGAGCGGAATTTTATATTCCGATGCAGAATCGCCAAAAGCGTATTCTATACTCATCATTTTTTGAAAAGACCACTCTGAGCCATCCCCTATATACTTATAAAGGGTGTTGTTCTCAATTAAATAGTCAATCCCTGAGTCTTTCCATCTATAAGTTCTATAACCTGTTGAGGCAGAATGATCCGTGTCGAGGTAGATTGAAATTACACCATCTGAATTAACAGGCTCATAAATCAAATAAAGCGAGCGAATATCATTAGTGACCGAGAAAATAGAGAGTTCTTTTGGAGGCATATAAAAGGGCGTTTTTTCAATCCAATCAGAATTAGACGCATCAATTTTTATAGCGTTTTTAAAAGGTGCTAACCCCAAGTCTCCTTTTTCAGGTCGTTTATAAAGAGGGTCGTAAAATTCAGATGAAAGATCTAATGCAGTTGCTGTTTTATAATTGTCAAAGCCAACGTATTCCATGTCATTCCATCTGAAGTACGTTTCATCCATGCCTGCAGATGAAAAAAATATATTTCTAGAGAATGTAATGTTTTTCGTAGGCAGTACATTATAAAGTATAGGATAGAATATTTTATCTTCTGAAAAATTGGGTTTCTGAGTTTGAGAACTATAAAAAATATTATCTGCTATTTCAATATTTTCACTAATTTTCACTGTAATTTCACCTTGGGAACTTATGCCTGCGAAATTGTTTTTATAGGTTCTATTTGAAAGAATCTTACAGTCTATAACCGATCCTACCTCTTCTTCATATCCACCTACAGATATACCAGATTTTCGATTCTTATAGACGGTGTTAGAAGTAACTGTAATTGAAGAGGCTGTTTTCCCTGAAGTTTCACAACCAAGTGTGATGCCATAGTCAGAGTCTGTAACGGTGTTGTTGGAAATGATGAGATCTCTTCCGCCATCCACATATATACCAGAAGCTGCCCCACTTCCATAATCAGATTTACAGTCAATTAGAATATTACCATCTATTAGACCATTTCTCGCTTGATTCGTATTGGGGTCTCCTTTGTAGTCACCATAGTGCCCTGCGATATCAATCCCAATATTGCTGACAGCATTAATGGTGTTATGTGTGACATGAAAATCTGTGGTATTTCCAGAGAGTACTAGAGCTTCAGAAAAGCCAAGAGTGCAATTGTAGATGATGTTGTTTTCTATGGCGAGATTATAGTTCGTTAATTCTTCATCATAACTTTTAACGGTAATGGCATTTGCACCACCAAAATTGTTTTTATCAAGTTTAGTGGTATTGATGTCGTGGAAGGTATTACCTCTTAAGATGATATCATGACTACCATTTAGTATATAAATACCTCTAGCGTATTCAAGGTTTAAATTTCTAAACTCTAATCCTTCAATTTGGATATAGGATTGGCCTTCAATTCTGAGCAATTCATCAGATTCAACTTTTGCATCCACTTTTGAACCATCAATAATGGCGTGCTCCAGCTTATAAGAAGATATTTTAATGTATCCATCAGTTTTGTTGCCAGAATTGGTGACGGTTAAAGTTTCATAGTATGTGCCATTACGCAACTGAATGGATGTGCCTGGAGAAGCTATATTTATAGCGTGTTGAATACTTGCCAATGGCTTATTTATCGTGCCATCATTTAAATCATTTCCTTTTGGAGAAACGAATAAGGTTTGAGAGTTATTGTCATTATATTCCAGTTGTGATTCTCCTAGTGAAATCGCAGAAAGCAAAATATATAATGTGACGAGTGATAAAGAAATCATCTTTTTTTTCATTGAACACCTCTAATCAAATAGTTTTGGATATGCTTTTATTAAAATATATCCTAATACGATCCGTTCAAGTAGAAAATTTTTCACTTTATTAACTATATTATAACCCAAATTTGATTTGTTGTGATTAACTATATGTCCATATTGTCAGACTCTCATAAAATAATATGTCTTGATATATTAAATAGTGGGTTGGCTATGATAAGCTTTTAGGTGTAGCTAGACATCTGAATGTTTTGTATATTGATGAGAAAGAGGGCATATAGATGCAAAAAATGTTCATTGCGTACATTCTGCATTTATAAATGATAAAGAGGATTATATGAACGGCTTGAAAGGGAATTTATAAAAAAAAACACTTTACAGATGAGGGTTTACAAATTATAATATAGTATAATAATTCACTTAATAGTTTTATATTCAATAACGTTATAAATTTACAACAAGAAAATATAGACGTATATTTAATTTTGTAGATACCTTTATAAGCGAATTTTAGCTGGATTAAATTCGCTTAGGACAAGTGTTTCTACATTTTTTATTATTATAGGGCATCTATAGCATAATCAAGGAGGCAATAGCAATGGAAATAGAAGCACTAAAAGAGCTTTTATACAAGGCTGAAGATCAAATAGCCGATTTAGGCGAATACGTTAGCAATGAAATCTTTGAACATCCAGAATTAGGAGATCAAGAATTTTATTCGGCAAAATTTTTAACGCAAGAGATGAAGAAATTAGGATTTGAAGTAGAATATCCTTATTGTGGTCTTCCAACTGCATTTAGATGTGAATATGGCGATGATGAAGGTCCAAAAGTAGCTTTTCTAGCTGAATATGATGCTCTACCAGGTTATGGTCCTAATAAAGATGAAATAGGGCATGCCTGTGGACATAACTGGATTGCCGCAAGTACATTTGCAGCCTGTGCTGCTCTAAAAGAAATTAAGCCACATTTTAAAGGGAAAATCGTTTTTATTGGAACACCAGCGGAAGAAACAGAAGGGCGTAAGATCGACATTATGGAAGCTGGTGGTTTTGATGATCTAGATGCAGCTTTTCAGCTTCATCTAGGAGAATATAATGCAGTTGAATGTGTAGCACTTGCTTGTACAGATCTTACTTTTAATTTTAAGGGATTTGCTGTTCATGCATCAGCTAGACCAGAGGATGGCATTAATGCACTTGATGCTTGTCAGCTGACCTTTGCGGGTGTTAATGCGCTCCGTCAACACGTTTCTTCAGATGTCCGCATCCACGGTATTATCAAAGAAGGCGGTGCTGTCTGTAATACTGTGCCAGATCAATGTAGTATGCAGTTGTTCGTACGTGCAGCAGATAAAGACTACCTTGAAAACGTCGTAGAACGTGTCATCAATTGCGCACGAGGCGCTGAACTCATGACAGGTGCAACTTTGACATATAAAAGGGCTCAAAACACTTTTTACGATTATAAGATGGTGCCAGAATTACAAGAGAAGTTAAGGCAAAATATGATTTCACAAGGGATAACAGAATTTGTGAAAGAGGATATCTATCATGCAGGGAGTACGGACATCGGTAATGTATCTTATGCCTGTCCAACTGCTTATGGCTATATTGGAACTGCTTCATATAGTCCAGCACAGACACATGATGTGGAATTTTTAGAAGTAGTTAATTCAAAATACGCCTATGAATTGCTTCATAAAGGGGCTAAATCAATGGCGGCAACAGCACTCGATATTTTCTGTGATGAAAGCTTTCAATCGCAGATCAAGTATAAATAAAAAATACGGAGGGGTATTATGAAAAGAGAGAAATTTAGTATGAAATCAACAAAACAGTTAATGACACTTTTACTAGCAGTAATTCTTGTTTTAGGTGGATTAAGTGGTTGTGCAAAGAAAGTAGAGGCATCAGATGCAGCCAATAATACGGCTCAAGCGACCAAACAAACCGAAAATAAAGAACCTGCAAATTTGCTTGAGAAAATTAAAGCAGAGGGCAAACTTCAAGTTATTATGGAACCTTACTTCGCACCCTATGAATTTATTGATGTAAATGAAAAAGGTCAAGATCAGTACAAAGGTGCTGATGTTGAGCTTGCAAAGTATATTGCAAAGAGTTTAGGCGTTGAACTTGAAATTGTACCACTTGAGTGGTCAGCAGTGTTGACGGGTATCTCTACAGGGAAATACGATATGGCGATTTCAGGAATGGGTTATACACCGGAAAGAGCTGAGGCGATGGAATTAAGTGATTCATATTATGATACAGATTCTAAGCATGGCTTTGTATTAAAAGCGGATACTGTGGATGCTTATCCAGATTTAGCAGCATTTACTGGTAAAAAGATTGCATATCAAAAGGGAACACTTCAAGAAATGTATGCAAATGCACAAGTTAAAGATTTAGTAGGCAAACCATTTGATAGTGTTCAAAATGCAATTTTGGCCTTACAATCAGGTAAAGTAGATGCAGTTGCAGTATCTTATGATAATGGGTCCCTCTTTGTGGATGCCAATCCTGATTTAGCCATGGCAACACCAATCTTTGAAGGCACAAAAGACGTAACCGTAGTCGCTTGTCCAAAAGGTGAGACTGAGTTAATTGAAGCCGTTAATAAAGCAATCGCTGATATGAGAGCAGATGATCTTTACCTAAAATGGTGGGATGAAGCCACAGAACAAGCTCAAAAATTAGGAGAATAATAAATGATTGATAATATTATTCGAATTTTAGACAAGTACTGGATGATTTTTCTAGTGGGGCTTTGGTATACGATCTGGATCGCATTAGTGGCTGTCATATTTGGTACAGTTCTTGGGACTATAATCGCTATTGTGAGAATGTCCAAAAATAAAGTCTCAAAATCCATCGCTTTGGTTTATATCGAAGTGATTCGTGGAACACCTATTCTTTTACAGTTTTATCTATTTTGGCTAGGTTTACCGTATCTATTTCCAGATATTTCAGACTTGACGAGTGTTTTAATTGCACTTTGTATCAATTCCAGTGCTTATGTGGCAGAATGTGTCCGTGCTGGTATTCAGGCAGTTGATCCAGGACAGCGAGAGGCAGCACTTAGTTTGGGGCTTACCGAACGCAATATCATGCTTAAAATTATATTGCCACAAGCGATTAAAAATATACTACCAGCACTTGGAAATGAGTTTATAGTTATGATAAAAGAGACGTCAATTGCTTCTATATTTTTTGTTGGCGAACTTATGACAGCGTTTAAAACGGTTCAGTCCAATGCATTTTTGGCACTTGAACCATTGATCATCGTTGGATTCATATATCTTGCGATCACGCTTACTTTATCCCAAGGGATGAAAGTGGTTGAAAGGAGGCTGAATGCAAATGATTGATAAACCTTTAATTGAATTAGTGGATTTGCATAAACATTTTGGTGAACTTGAGGTCCTTAAGGGGATTAATGAAACCATCAAAGAAAAAGAAGTTGTAACGATAATAGGACCAAGTGGTTGTGGTAAAAGTACACTTTTAAGATGTATGAATCAGCTAGAGGTGCCCACAGCAGGAAAAATTATCTTTGAAGGCACCAATATTTTAGATGCAAGTGTCGATCCAACTATTCATAGAAGAAAAATGGGTATGGTGTTTCAGCATTTTAATGTTTTTCCACATCTGACCGTACTTGAAAATATTACACTTGCACCTGTTTTAAATAACGTGATGACAAAAGTAGAAGCGGATAAAAAGGCACTTGAGTTACTTGAAAAGGTAGGCTTACAAGATAAAGTCAATGAATATCCTCGAAAATTATCTGGCGGACAAAAACAAAGGCTTGCTATAGTGCGTGCCATGGCAATGGACCCTAAAGTACTTCTCTTTGATGAACCGACCTCATCGCTAGACCCTGAGATGGTAAAAGGTGTGCTCGAAGTTATTAAAGAACTTGCAATTACAGGGATGACCACTGTAATTGTAACGCATGAAATGGGATTTGCTAGAGAAGTTAGTGATCGTGTTTGGTTTATGTATGAAGGTGTCATTGCTGAGCAAGGGACACCTGATGAGGTCTTTAATCACACAAAAAATCCGCGTACAATAGAATTTTTATCTCAAATATTGTAGTAACGCTATGGACATAAAAGCCATACAGCTCTAATGAGGTGACCCCCAAAAGTTAGACCCAAAATCTAACTTTTGGGAGGTCGGTTCATAATTTTAGAGCCGTATGGCTTTTTTTATAATAAGAGGATGTCATTTAGAGGGCCTTAAACCATATTCAAAATATAAAACCATCGATTACTTTCCATAATTGCATCATCATAAAATTGAAACGATGGATAGAAAGTTTTCTTTAGTTGAGCGGCAAGGGAATGAGCTTGATTTAAATAATCTGTGTAGATAGAGGCTTGTATATCTGAAGTCGTTTCAGGCCATGCTTGACTCTGATCATCCAAAGAGGTCATGAGTCCAAACGTAGGAATGGTGTCATCCATATCGAAATCTTTTGGCATCCATGCACCTGATTTGCAATCCAACTGATAATCCTGAAGAAAGAGATAGCCGTAGTCAGCTATAAAGTTTATTGCATCTATGATAAATTTAACTTGTTCTGATGACATGGCATAGTGAAAATTGACCCGAACCCACCCAGGTTTCAGAGAATGTGTACCATTACTGATGAAGTTTCTAAAGGTCTCAGAGGTATTTCTATCAATTCCTAGGAGGGCGTGACCATAGGGACCAGCACATGCACAGCCAGCCCTAGATTGAATACCAAATAGATCGTTTAAAAGGCGTGATACAAATCGATGATGTAAATAATGATCTTTATACTTGATGTTAAAAGATAAAATACTGATCCGCTTGTTGGGATCGTGCGGTCCTAAAATTTCAATATTTGAATTTTCAGCGAGATGCCCCATGACAATGGCAATATATTGGCGTTCAATAGTGTCGATTTTTTCAATACCTATTTCAGCTTTGAGTTCCATGGCGAGACAGGCCTTTAAAATTTGGAGAATACCGGGGGTACCTGCTTTCTCACGTGATTCGGGATCAGAAGTAAAATCATAGCCAAAAGAGCTGATATAATCCACTGTGCCACCACCAGCTACAGTGGGCGCCATATGCTTGTCATAAATCTTTTTATTGATGACAAGCAAGCCACTTGAACCAGGTCCCCCTAAGAATTTATGTGGAGAAAGGTAAATCGCATCAAAGTAGGAGACGTCACTATAATTCATGTTAATTTCAACATACGGACCACTTGCAGCAAAGTCAAAGCAGGCTAATGCATCGTTGGAATGGAGGATTTTAGCAATTTCATATAAGGGAGATTTAACACCACTGACGTTTGATGCCGCTGAAAAGGAGCCTACTTTAAGGCGGTTTTTATATTGAGGCAATGCGAGCTTTGATTTTAAATCATTTAGGTCTATACCACCTTGAGCGTCAAGAGTTATTGTGACGACTTCTGCGATACTCTCTCTCCAGATAAGGTCGTTTGAGTGGTGTTCGTAAGGGCCGATAAAGACCACAGGCACTTGCTCTAGATAGCCTTTAAGAGCATTTTTTAAATAGTGATCTAGCTTTGGCGGTACATATAAGCCCAAAATTTCACATAACTTTTGTATAGCACCTGTTGAGCCTGTGCCTACTGGAATCACGTAGTGATCATCGGTTGCGTTGAGGAGTGCTTTAATACGATTTTCAGCTTGATGGACATACGTTGTCATTGCTTTCCCTGTATAACTGTCTTCTGTATGTGAGTTGGCATAAGATTCTTGTAGAGTTAACAAGTATTTTTCGATAAAGTTAACAGTACGCCCAGAAGCAGTGTAATCAGCATAAGTAATGAGCCGCTTGCCATAGGGCGTCTGAATCTCTTTATGATTTCCGATTATTTCATTTCGCAGTGCATTGACGGTTAATTTCATTTATGGACCTCCATTATTAAAAATCTGACGCCAAATGGAAAGCCCATCTGACGCCAGATTGAATGATATAGGTTAACGGTTAATACTTACTTTTTTCTATAAAAATTAACTTCGCATTTGTCATAACCTTGAGCAATTGTCTTGCCGAGTTCAAAATCAAATTGATCAAATCTGCTTTTAATGCCTCTATCACCGCACATTGCAATATCACAAAGTTTATCTAAGAACTCGCCTTCAATGCCTACAGATTGCCATGCAGTAACAAGAGGACAGTGACCGTATTCTAATTTTAGGACTTCTTCAGTGATTTCTTTGACTTCTATTTCAAAAATATTCCGGATGTCTTCGGTGAAAAAGGTGTTGCCAAAATCTACTAAGCTATCTTTATCTGTCATACGATCTTTGATGCCATCGCCATGGATTTTACCTGTGTTAAAGATCGCATTTCTACCAATGGTTTCCCAGTCTAAGCCTTTTTCCTTGGCTTCTTTTAAGATTAATCCCATCCATAGACCTCGATGAACAATAGCACCTCTGATTTTATTGATTTCTTCATTGGACGTGTTTTTGGGTTGATTTAATTTACACATATGATCGTACCTCCACTTTTTTATATTAAAATTTTAGGGTTTAGATTTTTTTAGAAAAATAAGTTTATAAATAAGCCCGCTATAATAACAGAACCTGATGTGGCACTGACAAAACCTGAAACTAAAGTTTTAGGTAAGAAATGTTCAAGTAATAATTTGTATTCTTCGTCTGTATCTGACAGCAGTTTAGCGGACTCGTTACTGAGTACGTAACTTGCTGGAAATCCACCTGCAATGGTTCCAAGTCCAATGGCAAATGACATGGCCTTGCTCAGACCTAACTTTTTACCAAGTGGAATGGTGAAAATGGCGATCCCTACAGCTGCAAGTGTTATTAAAATTGCGAAATTTACTATAATAGATTTTAAAACTTCAATCGTAACGCTGTTGAGACCTGAGAATACAAACATCATAATGATGGTGATAAATAGACCGAAACTTCTGGAGAGTTCAAGTGGTTTTCTCTCAATAAAGCCAATTTCAGCTGCAAGAACACCGATCAATAAAGCGAAAACATATTTTGAAACAGCACCATTGGTAAGCGTTTGTAGGTAAGAAGAAATAACGACTAATACCAATGTTTTTAATAGAATAATGTAGTCTGTTTGAAATGCTTTAGGTGTATCTGGAAAAATTTTAAATTTGGATTCTTTTTCAGTTGCTTTTCCAGAGTCTAAGTTATATTCACTAAGATCTAGTGCGCCAGCTCTAAATTTTTTAAGGACATTACGACCTTCTATTTTAAGGCAAGTATTAATCAGTGGAAAGCCAACAAAGCCTTGTAAAACATACATCGCCATGGCGATAACCACGAGATATTCATCTCCTTTTACGGCACCTTGCATGATAATTGCAGAAACCAATCCGCCTGTAAGCGGTGGCGTAGCTGTAGCTGCGATTTGTGTGCCTACAAGTAGTTTACCCACAGTCATGATGGTGATGCAGATGCCTGCCATACCAGCGAGTGTTAAAACCACCGTTTTCCATTGAGCGATGAGCTCATCTTTATCCAGCATTGTACCAAGATGTGTTACCATAATCATGACAAAAAGTCCTGGTAATGCGGGTCCCACACCTGCGATGGTTAAAATATCTTTTGGGAATATAGTCCAGAATCCAATGATAAACAGCGCTGCTGTGACAAATATGGATGGAATCAGTGCCTTTGTTTTAATGGAGATAATTTCACCAATTGCCAGTGCAACAAGCATTAGTAAAAAGGCTTCTCCAGAATTTATGGTATATTCGCCTTGCATGCTTTTGTAAATTGTAAAATAGCTGATTAAAGCGGTTAGTCCCAAAATAATGCTGCCATATAAAAATACATTTTTATTGGACTTTTTGAGCGGTAATGCTTTGCTCTTTAATTCATTTTCCATGATGTACCCCCTTCTCATAATACAATGGTCAACGTTGCCCCCAAACATTTGAATGTGATCACATTGTATTTAAATGCAAGATAAGTGCCAAAAAATAAAAGAGATGAAATAAAAAACTGAATAGATTGAAAATTCAGTCTTTTGTCAAAAGTATCACTCTTCTCGAGGCGTATTGAACCCTATAGAATTATCATAATGATAATTTATAGTGAGATAAACCTTATCATTATGATAATAAAGCGCTTTTAGATTGGATATATTGTCTTATTTACAGTGTTAAACCGATTATCATATTGATAATTGAAGTCAAAAAAACCTCTATCCCTAATTTTTAAGGGTAGAGGTTGTGAAATTAAAGGTTATAAATTGTATTTCTTTATTTTTCTATAGAGTGTAGCGATACCTATGCCAAGAACTTGTGCAACTTTATTTTTCTCTTGAACACCATGTCCATAAACTTCTAGGGCCTCTTGAATTAAATTTCTTTCCATTTCTTCGAGTGGAATAAGCTTTATGGGCGAGTGGTTCTCAGTAGGATTTACACGAATGCGTTGTGGAATGCTTGCAAGTGTAATATAGGCTCCAGTTTCCATGTTGACTGCATATTCGATGACGTTTTCAAGTTCTCTTACATTGCCTTTCCATTTATTATGCATGAGTATTTCTTCTGCGTTTTGCTGAAAGCCTCTAATGTTTTTACGCAATTTCACATTATAGTGATCCAAGAAGTGATTGATTAAAATTTTGATATCACCTTTACGTTCTCTAAGGGGTGGGATGTTAATCGGAATAACACTGAGTCTATAAAACAAATCTTCCCTAAAAGACCCCTCACTGACCATCTGCTCAAGCAATTTATTCGTGGCAGCGATAACTCTAATATCCAGATCAATACTTTTGTGCCCACCGAGTTTCTCTAAACTTTTCTCTTGAAGAACCCGGAGAAGTTTAGTTTGTAGATGGATTGGGATGTCTCCAATTTCATCGAGAAATATAGTGCCCCCTTGAGCTAATTGGAACTTTCCTAATAGTTGCACCTGTAAAAGAACCTGCCTCATATCCAAACAATTCGCTTTCGAGTAGGCTTTCTGGAATCGCTGCACAATTAAAAGCAATAAAGGGTTTATCGCGTCTATGGCTACTATAATGAATCGCTCTTGCAAATAGTTCTTTACCTGTGCCGCTTTCTCCTAAGATGAGAACGGTGGAATTGCTATTGGCCACTATTTGAGCACGGTCTTTAACGAGTTCAATTTCCGGACTTTCACCAATGATGTCTTCAAATAAGGTGGATTGATTATTAAGCGAAATGCTATTAACCACGTTGTAGATATCTTCCATTTTCTTGAAGATCAATATGGAACCAGCACTTTTAGTACCCAGAAGTACGGGTTTACCAGAGACTAAAGCATGATACTCATGCTGATTTTGTGTGATAGAAAGTTCAATATTGTTAAATGGTTTTTTCTGATGTACAAGTTTTTCGATATAGGTTTTAGGTAATATTTCAAATATTTTCTCTTTTTCGATTTGCTCTTCACTGAATAGCAACATTTCACTGATAACTGAATTTTTATAGATGATCATGCCGTATTCGTCCACCGCAATAATGCCTTCATCTACAGAATCAATAAGGGCTACCATTTGATTAATGGCAACCTGTAATTTCCCAGAAGCCTCTCGCTCTAATACCTTGCTTACGATTAGGTCCGCCATACGATTTAAAAATTCAATCAGATTAACTTGATTATCTAGCAGTGTTTTTCGATAGTCTAGAGAGATCGCTATGAGGCCTATGGCTCCCAGAGTCAAATCCTTATATTGGATAGGGACGCAAATCATCGCTTGAAGGTTACATTTATCTTTTTCGACGCAGACTACACAGTTTTCATTATCTTCTTTTCCAGTAACGACGACTGGCTTTCCAGAGGTTAGAACAGAACCAATGACATAGGTGTCTTTAATATAAAGCACTTCTAGATCGAAATGCTTTTTGGTGTCTCCAATTTTGTTGAATTCATTATCTGAAATGATAACATCCATATTTAAAACACTGGCAATTGCCTCGGATATATTCTGAACAACATCTTTAATTTCCATAAGTTTAATCATATTCAGCTCCTTGGAATAGATTTTAAATAGATTGAATTCATAGAGGACACTCTACATCAAGAGTTCTTGAATTTCAAATGCAATTTGCAAACGTAGGCGATCTTGATAGTCGTTTAGATTGAGTTTTAATATTTCTTCAATACGGCTTAATCTATAAGTGAGTGTATTGCCATGAATATGCAATTGTTCTTTAGTATAGGACCAATTGCAATTGGATTTTAAATAAGTAACTAAAGTTGTTAAAAAATCTTCGCGGGAAGCATTGTTGTAATGAAGTAATGGATTTAGTAGATTTTGAGTATAGCTTATCAGATCTTCTTGATCATTTGCAAGTAAGAATCGTTTAATGTGAATGTCTTTAAAATAAAGCCATTTAATTGAAGCCTTTTCGCCTTTAATTAACCTGACGGTATGACGACTGTTTTCATATGCTTCTTTAAACTGACTGATTTCATCAAAGATATCGCTGATGCCAATTTTTATGAGTAAGCCCTTAAAAACAATTGAATAGTTATCATGATATTCTGACTGAACAAAATTTAATAGAGCGTCAATTTGAAGTGGTGTTGATTCCAAATTGGATTCCAGAATACAAACAATTTGATGGTACTTTATTAGAGCCACTGAACCTGGACAATTATTTTTTAGATAAATTGCAAAGTGGTGGTAATAGTGTTTAAGGCAATCTCTCATGCGCCTTTCATAGTTTTGTGAATTTGATTTAGAGCGCCCTTCAAACGAAAAATCCATTAAAAGGATACGGTGTGATTTCGAAAGGTTAAAATGATAACTTTCAGAGCATTTTAAGACATAATCGAGGTTGTCATTGCGGATGAGACTTTCGAGAAAATCACCCCTTAAGGATTGTTCGAGATCTGTTAATTCATTTTGTTTCAAAAATTCAAGTGCTAAGATCGTAGCCCCACGTTCTGCTGTTATAATTTCATTTTCTAAAAGCGGAGCGGTTTTACTCATTAAACAGAGCCAACCCATGGGTTCATGATTGACAATTACAGGGAAAATAAAATAATGTCTTTCTGTGCTGGACACATAGAAGCTATTTTTTGAATTGTGCTGTAGTTTTTGAGTGATTATTGGTTTTAAAATATCAAGACGTTTTGACTCACTGGAATCAAGAGTATGGTGGATTATATTGTGAAAAATATCAAAGAGTAAAATATCTTTTTGTGTCAGTAATTTGACTTCTTGAGCAATATCAGCCACCGTGCTGCCCTTTAAAACCATGTCTGTAAACTTGCTATGGACTTGTGTACTATATCTGTATTTATCGCGTTGATTTTCAATGATCTTATTATATTCTTCAAGTTTTCGATTATTTTCAAGTTCTTTTTCTAAATTTCGAGCATTTATAATGGCAATTGTAGCTTGTACCGAAATGGCTTTGAGCAGTTCTACATCGCTTGCCACAATGGGGATTTGATTGCAATAATTATCGATGACTAAAACACCGAGCGTCTCATCTCGATGTACCAGTGGACAACAAATGGAACCATTGATATTAGAGGCGATTACGTCCCCTTTAACTGCAAGGTTTGTGTTATCCGTTGACATAGTGCTCATGGCACTTTTAACCACTTCGTTATTCGGGAAAAAAATGGGTTCATTGCGTAGAAAGCACATGCCTGTCATGGATTCACCGGGTTTCATCTTTACATCTTTTACAGTATCCCCCATCCCCACATAGGCATACATTTCTAATAGACCAGAAACTTTATTGTATAAAAAAATACAACCAGCATCACCACCATCGATTAGATCAATAGAAAGCTCAAGTAAAGCTTTTAGAATTTGATCGGTATCTTGAGAACTGTTCAAAATTTTACTCGCATCTAATAATGCTTCTAGCTTTTTCTCGCGTATTTCTGAATATTGCATGGAACCTCCTTATAGGGTTTTTAATATTATATACCTTTAGCACAAAAATAAATAGAATTATTTGGTGTAAATAACATGGTAAAAATATTACGAAATTGTTAAACTGTTCAGTAAATAAGTTTGGGAGGAATAAAAAATGGTATTAAATGTCGTTTTAGCATTCAGCATTGTTTTGGCTATTTTATCGATTGGCGAAATCGTGTCAACAAAAACCAAAGCATTTGTACCGTCAGTTTTTGTTTCGGCGACTCTTTTCTTAATTGGGTACTGGACCATTTTACCAGCTGACATCGTTACACAAAGTTCATTTTCAACACCAGTTGTCTACTTATCAATGTATTTATTATTGACTCATATGGGCACGCTAATGAGCGTGAGAGAATTATTAGGACAATGGCGAACTGTATTAATTGCTCTAGCAGGGATTGTAGGTATCTGTGCTATGACACTTACAATAGGGCAAGTCATATTTGGATGGCGAGCTGTTGTGGCAGGCACCCCACCACTTACTGGTGGCGTCGTAGCTTCTATTTTACTATCAACTGCTGCGACTGATTTAGGATTACCAGCGATTGCAGTACTGGCAACAGCAATGTACATTATGCAAGGTTTCTTTGGCTATCCAGTGACGGCTTTTCTTTTGAAAAAAGAGGCAAACAGATTGGCAGAGCAAGTTCGAAGTGGTGAAGTCTCTTTTAAACCACATGAAAAGTTGGCAAAGGAAAATGATAAAGAAGCAGGTAATAAATTCAGAATTTTTCCACCTGTTCCAGAGCAGTATTTAACACCTTATGTCATTTTACTCAAATTAGCTTTCGTGGCATGGCTTGCAGTACTTGCAGCACCATTCCTTCATTTAAATGAATTTGTTGTGTGTTTACTCTTTGGGGTAATTGGTAGACAAATCGGCTTTCTTGAAGAAAAAGCACTTGTTAAAGCCAATGCCTTTGGATTTTTAATGACAGTTTTAATGGCATTTATATTTGCAGGATTATCTAAAGCAACACCGGAAATGCTTAAAGAGATTGCTGCACCTTTATTTGGAATTATCGTTTTAGGTGTTATCGGTATGGGGATATTTTCAATGATCGTAGGCAAATTGCTTGGCTATACAAAAGAGATGGCTTTTTCTGTGGCAATGACAGCGTTATATGGATTCCCAGCAGATTATGTTTTGACAATTGAATCGATTAAATCCATGACTAAAACTGAAGAAGAACATGATTATGCAATGGATCAAATGTTGCCTAAAATGCTAGTTGGTGGCTTTACTACGGTTACGATAGCCTCTGTAATTATAGCGGGTATCTTTGTAAAATTATTGTAGCAAACCAGTATTACTGGGTAATAAATAGAGATCGGCATGAGTTTCCTGATAGGCTCATGCCGATTTCAATCCGTTTATTAGATTGAGAATTGTGCATGAATCAGTATGTAAAGGAGGCCAGTATGTATACAAATCTGGATAGAATCAGACTGGATATAGAAACACTCTCGAAGTTTAACGATTCTGATGGAGAGGGCTTAATGCGTTTTTCGCTTACAAGTGCAGATCGTGGTGCAAGAGCATATTTAAAAGCAGAACTTAATAAGCTTCAACTTGATGTTTACGAAGATGCGGCTGGGAGTGTATTGGGCAGACTAGAAGGTCGTGATCCTCTAGCACCAGCGATCCTCATCGGATCGCATTTTGATTCTGTACGCAATGGTGGTAATTTTGATGGACCAGCTGGTGTGGTTATGGCACTTGAAATTATGCGTGTTTTAAAGGCAAAAAAGATCAAGTTGAAATATCCAGTTGAGTTTGTGGCAATGATTGAAGAAGAGGGTGGACGGTTTGGTGCCGGTGTCTTTGGAAGTCGAGCAATGACAGGTCAAGTTACTTATGAGGATCTCGTCAAAAATAAGGATGAAGCAGGTATTTCAATGGCAGAAGCATTTGAATCTTTTGGATTTGATCCAAAATTGATTGGAAAAGCGGCGAGAAAACCAGATGAAATAAAGGCTTTTATTGAACTGCATATTGAACAAGGTCCAGTGCTTGAGACTGAAAAAATAGATGTGGGTATCGTGACATCTATCGTTGGTATAAGAGAATTTAAGGTTTTAATTAAAGGGCGTCCTGATCATGCTGGCACTACGCCTATGACGCTCAGAAAAGATGCGCTTTGTGCAGCAGCGGAGATTATCGCGAAACTGCCAGAGTATGCTAAGTCCGCAGGAAATGGTACTGTTGCCACTGTGGGCGTTTTAAATGTTAAACCAGGAGCGGCTAATATTGTTCCAGGAGAAGTTGAATTTACTGTGGATATTCGTTCAGAACAAACCTCGGCAATTCAAGTTGTATATGAAAAAATTGAAAAGAAATTGAAGGATCTTGTACAATTAAAAGGCGTTCAATTTGAAATAGATATGTTACTTTCTGTCGAACCTGTTGCCATGTCAAAAGGGCTGACAGAGATCTTTAAAAATCAAGCTAATCAGAATCAAATTTCGTATAAAATGATGACCAGTGGTGCTGGGCATGATGCGATGATTATGGCATCTCTAGCGCCATCAGGATTGATTTTTGTACCGAGTAAAGAAGGTAGAAGTCACTGCAAAGAGGAATGGACAGATTATGATGCTCTGCAAAAAGGGATTGAGTTAATTTGCCATTCTATAATAGAACTAGGGAGGTAAAGAGATGACAATAAAAGAACGTGTACACTCATACAAGGATTATGCAGTAGAAATGCGTCGTGAATTTCATATGAACCCAGAGCCCAGTATGAAAGAGTATAGGACATCAGATCGTATTATGGAAGAACTCAAGTCAGCTGGTATCGAGTGCCAAAAAGTGGCTGGAACAGGTGTTATTGGCATTATCAAGGGAAAAGGTGAAGGCAAAACAATTGCACTTAGAGCGGATATAGATGCGCTTGATCTTCAAGAGACCAATGAGGTTGCTTATAAGTCACTAAATGATGGATTCATGCATGGTTGTGGACATGATGGGCATGCAGCGGGTCTTTTAACTGCAGCAAAAGTGTTGAAAGAAGTCTCTGATTCTTTTAAGGGTCAAATAAAGCTTATTTTTCAGCCGGCTGAAGAAACAGCAAAAGGTGCGAAAAAATTGATAGCAGAAGGCGTACTTAAAGATGTGGATGGTATTTTTGGAATTCATCTTTGGAACGATGCGCCTGTTGGTAAGATTTCAATAGAAGCAGGTCCACGGATGGCTTCTGCAGGTATTTTTAAAATTTATGTAACGGGTAAGGGCGGTCACGGTTCGATGCCACATCAAGGTGTGGATGCTGTTATGGTGGGTTCTGCCATTGTAACGAGTCTTCAATCATTGATCAGCAGAGAAATAAGTCCTTTAGATCCAGCGGTACTTTCAATTGGAATCTTCAATGCAGGCACTCGTTTTAATGTACTTGCTGGAGAGGCTTATTTAGAAGGGACAACACGTTGCTTTAGTATGGAAGTCAATGATGCTTTTGAAGGTATGATGAGACGTGTGATAGATCATACGGCATCCGCTTATAGAGCAAAAGCAGTTTTAGAATATGAACAATTGGTTGTGCCAACCATTAATGCACCAGAGATGTCTGC
Organism: uncultured Fusibacter sp.; assembly: GCA_965140735.1. Classification (GTDB taxonomy): domain Bacteria; phylum Bacillota; class Clostridia; order Peptostreptococcales; family Acidaminobacteraceae; genus Fusibacter_A. The sequence goes on from OZ223306.1 coordinate 4,519,672, forward strand.
AATCGGCGAGAAAGCTGTTGAAGCTCTAATGGGGAGAGAAGCGCTTGTGACCTATGAAAAAACCACTGGTGGTGAGGACTTTTCATACTATTTAAAAGAAGTCCCAGGAGCGTTTGCGTTTGTGGGTACTAAAAATGTCGATAAGATTCCAAACTTTCCACATCATCATCCTAAGTTTGACATTGATGAAGATGCACTTGAGGTAGCTGCGGGTTTATATGCTCAGTATGCTATATCTTATCTAAATGAGTAGAGGTGGTTTTGTGATGGATGTCAATAAGGTTTTAGAAGAACAAGCTGAATATGTCATTCGTATGCGTAGGGAGTTTCATAAAAATCCTGAAGTGAGCTGGCAAGAATATCGGACTTCAAAACGCATAAAAGAAGAATTGGATAAAGATGGGATTGATTGGGTTGCGTGTGCTGAAACTGGTGTAGTAGCTACGATTCGTGGTGAGTTACCAGGTGGGATAGTTGCTCTAAGGGCTGATATGGACGCACTTCCTGTAACGGAACAAAATGAGGTTGACTACAAATCCATCAATCAAGGGGTTATGCATGCTTGTGGGCATGATGGTCATTCTGCCATGTTGCTTGGTGCTGCAAAAGCTTTAAACGCGCTTAAAGCAGAAATTCCAGGTTCTATAAAACTCTTATTTCAACCCGCAGAAGAGATGGTAGAAGGCGCCAAACGAATGGTAGCCGAAGATGCATTAGAAGGTGTGGAGACCATTTTAGGCATACATCTTTGGAATGATCTTGAAACAGGAAAGATAAATATTCAATCTGGTCCCAGAATGGCATCGGGAGATTATGTGGTCATAGACTTTAAGGGAAAAGGGGGTCACGGTTCTATGCCGGATCAAACCATTGATCCCATTTTAGTAGCATCAGCCTTTATTATGAATTCACAGACGATTTTAAGTAGAGAAAAGAGTCCAATGGAATCTGCGGTTTTTACAGTGGGTGAGCTAAAATCTGGAACTCGATTCAATATAATACCGGAAAGTGCCCATCTTGAAGGCACTTTGAGATGTTATGGTGAAGAAGCGAGAGATCGGTTTGCAGATGCTATTAAACGTCATGCACATGAGACGGCAAAGTCTTTTGGAGCAGAGGCCACTGTGACGATTCATAAAGGCACACCGGCAACCATTAACGATCTTAAAATATCTCAATTTGCAACAAAGGTTGCTGAGCGCATTGTTGGTTCTGGCAATATGGCATATCAGGAAAAGACAACAGGTAGTGAAGATATGGCTTATTATTTACAGAAGATACCAGGGGTGATGGCCTTTGTAGGTGCTGGACATAGTGATAAGTCACTTAGTTTTCCACATCATCATCCTAAATTTGATATAAATGAAGAGAGTTTAAAGCATGGTACAGCACTTTATGTACGCTTTGCACTTGATTATCTGAATAAAATTTAAAATTTTTACTTGATATTATTTCATTCTGCGATAAAATAAAATTAGAATATTAATCAGTGTTGATTAAAGCTAAGGCTTAAATTTTGCGATAGAGAGCTAGCGGTTGGTGAAAGCTAGTGTGAGATTGAGCCCCTCCACTTTAGGAACTGTCGACGATGAGTCGAAGGGTGAGCCCTTTATAGCTTATACGAGATGGTAGCTGAATTTTCAGTTACAATTTGGGTGGCAACGCGGAGCTTCCGTCCCATATTTTGGGATGGGAGTTTTTTTGTTAAATCATTAGTTTTCGTCCAGCTTAGAGGCAGGAGTGTTCAACCTGCTCTAAGCGGTTAGACGAGAACGGGTCAGGCAAAGCAGTGCTTTGACAGACAATGATTAGGTGCAACAAGATTTGAGCCGAAAGCTGTGATGAGGGGTGTTCAACCTCAAACAGCGTCAGTGAAAATCGGTTTAAGGCATCGAAAGATGGCCCAAATGTTGTTCTTGTCATGGGCTTTTGATAGCTTCAGTATAGGCATGTGAGGCTATCGCAGAACAATTACACGATTATAAACAATAAAAAGGTGGTGCAGTAATGTTAGATATCAAATTAGTGAGAAGTAACCCTGAGCTTGTTAAAGCTAATATTAAAAAGAAATTTCAAGATCATAAACTGGTTTTAGTGGATGAAGTCATAGAGATGGATGAAGCTTATAGAGCTGCTAAGACAAGAGGTGATGAGTTAAGAGGCATTAGAAATGCAGTCAGCAAGGAAATTGGTGGCTACATGGCTAAAGGCATGAAAGAAGAAGCTGAGAAGACAAAGCAAAAAGTGGCGGCAATCAGTGCTGAACTTGAAGAACTTAAAGTTAAAGAGCAAGAATTATCAGAGCAAATTAAAGAGAGAATGCTTGTGATTCCAAATATTATTGATGATTCTGTGCCGATTGGAAAAGATGACAGTGAAAATGTTGAAGTTGAGAAATACGGTGATCCTTTTGTACCGGACTTTGAAGTCCCATATCATGTTGAAATCATGGAAAAGCTTAAAGGACTAGATTTAGAAAGTGCACGTAAGACCAGTGGTAATGGTTTCTATTATTTAAGAGGTGATATCGCACGTTTACACTCAGGCATATTGTCTTATGCGCGTGATTTTATGATTGATCGAGGCTTTGAATACTGCATTCCGCCTTATATGATTCGTTCAGAAGTTGTAACAGGTGTTATGAGCTTCACTGAAATGGAAAATATGATGTATAAAATTGAAGGTGAAGACCTTTATCTCATCGGTACAAGCGAGCATTCAATGATTGGTAAATTCATAGACAATCTCATGGATGAAGAAGAATTGCCACAGGCACTTACAAGTTACTCACCATGTTTTAGAAAAGAAGTAGGTGCTCATGGGATTGAAGAGAGAGGTGTTTATCGAATTCACCAATTTGAAAAACAAGAGATGATTGTGGTTTGTAAACCAGAAGAGAGTCCAGAATGGTTTGTAAAACTCTATAACAATACGATTGATTTCTTTAGAACACTTGATATTCCAGTACGTGCTCTTGAGTGTTGTTCAGGTGATCTAGCGGATTTAAAAGTTAAGAGTATTGATGTTGAAGCTTGGTCTCCACGTCAACAGAAGTATTTTGAAGTGGGTAGCTGTTCAAACCTCGGTGATGCTCAGGCTAGAAGACTTGGTATCAGAGTTCGAAACAAAGAAGAAGGCAACTACTTTGCACATACACTTAACAACACAGTGGTTGCACCACCAAGAATGCTGATTGCCTTCTTAGAAAACAACTTACAAGAAGATGGTTCAATTAAAATTCCAGAACCGCTTCAAATGTATATGGGGGGTAAAACGGTTATAAAATAGTTTAAGCTTAAACTATAAATCTGATTTAATAGCTTCATCGAAAAGGTCTATGTTTATATAAACAGGACCTTCGATGAAGCTATTTTTAATATAGGGCGATAGAATAAAAATGGTTAAATAAAATAAATAAGGGTATAAATATATTATTATTATAAATAAATAAGTAAAGAGAAACATGAGAATACTTGCAGGGAGTATTTTTATGCACAAAAAATTAAGGGGTAAACAAAAAAGGAGGATTGAGTCGATTATGTTTAGGAAAATTAAAAAAATCAAAAGTAAAATCCTATGGGGAAGTATCCCGACAGTCATTGTTGCATTTTTGGTTATGGCGATTATCGTTTCATTAAATGCAGATCAAGTGATTTCAAGTGAAGTTATGAAAAAAGTAGAAACACAAGCGGAACTTGCTAATAAAAAAATAGCGTCGCATCTTACGGCAAATCAGAAATTGCCGATTGGCGTTTCAAAAACAGTTGAGGTTATGGGGGTAAAATCCGATAATAAAAAGGCATATATTGAATTGGTTCAAAAGATGCCTTTAACAAATGAGGATACTCTTGGAACTGGAATTTTTATGGCTGAGAAATACGACGGTAGCTACTTTGCACCTTATGCTTATAAAGATAGTGGAAAGATTACCTATACGGAAGATTATTTTGTGGACAATACAAATGAAGGTTGGTATGTTGCGGCAGATACAGACAAAGATGTTGCTTGGACAGACCCCTATTTTGATCCTATCTCTGGAATCACCATGGCTACAGCTGCTTCTCCTATTAGAGATAACAAAAAAGCGCTTATCGGTGTTGCCACAGCGGATATGGATGTAACAAGTATACAAAAGTTTGTTTCGGAAATCAAAGTGGGTCGTGAAGGTTATGCTATTCTAATGACGAGCAATGGGTCATATCTGAGCAAAGGATCAGAACCGATAGCTGTAAATGCTGAAGGCGTATTCCCAAGTATTTTAGACGACCCAAATGCGTCACTGGCATCACTTGGAAAAGAAGCGATTAGTAAAGGGAACGGCATGGGCACATTTAAGGATATAGACGGTGAACATTATGTCTACTATTCAAAAATACCTGAGACTGGATGGATCGTATTACTCTCAATTCCAGAAAAAGAAATTGTTGCACCTGTGATTGCTCTTGTCATCAAAATTGCTCTTGTAACAGCGATTGCACTTATTCTATTAAGTGTCTTGTTGGCACTTATTGCTAAAAATATTACTAGACCATTGAACCCACTTAAAGAGGAAATTCTAGCGATTTCACAAGGGGATTTCACAAGAGAAATTGTTATAAGTTCAAGCGATGAAATTGGGGATATTTCTAATTCAGTAAATCAAATGATCGTCGAACTCAGAGCGACTATGAATGATATTCTATCGACATCTTCAACCGTTGCTTCAACATCAGAAGAACTTGAAGCTTCTGCTACTCAAAACGGTCAAGCTGTGGAGCAAGTTGCCAAAGCTGCCACTGAAATATCGGAATCTAATTTTGAGATTGCAAAAGTCACTCAAGAATTGGATGTTGTAATAGGTGAAGTACATGACTTATCTCAAAATATCGTGAGTCAAATGGATGTTGTAACCACCTCGTTATCAAGTGTAAATAAAGAATCCAATGATAGTCAAGAAGCTGTTAGTCAACTTATAAAGGTGATGAATCAAGTCTTTAATGATGTGAGTAGTTTATCTGCTGTAATGGAAAATTTAGCAGATAAATCCAATCAAATTGATTCCATTGTAGAAGCTATTCAGGGGATTTCTACACAGACGAATTTGTTGGCACTAAATGCTTCTATTGAAGCTGCCAGAGCTGGAGAAGCCGGAAAAGGTTTTGCAGTGGTTGCAGAGGAAATCCGTAAATTGGCAGAGCAATCTTCAAAATCAGCGGATGATATCGCAAGTATTATATCAGATGTAGGGGTTGTGACTAAATCTGCAAATGAATCCACAACGACAGTGGTGAATTCAATAGGTAGTGGTAAAGATGTTTTGGCTTCTGTAGGAGATGCTTTCTCAAGAATCGTATCCAATATTTCTGAAATTGATGGCTTGATAGTTGATGCAGATCATTTGGCTAAAAGAATCAGTTCGAGTTCTGATGATGCCAACAACTCTGCGTCTAGGTTGACTACAATTACCGATTTATCTGCTGAAGAAGCAGCTTCAATAGCAGCTGCCACTGAGGAGCAACTTGCTTCAGTGGAGGAATCTACATCAGCAACTATAGGACTTGCACAATTGGCAGAAGAACTACAAAATAAAATTGGTGCTTTTAAACTATAAAATTTTCTTGAGTTTACTCGTTCATTATGCCACAGTCGGTGGTATGATAAAATCATTTTTAGATAGAACTTTTTAGATTTTGATAGTCAATTTTTATGACTTATTTAAAAATCCCCCTATTCATAACACTTCTAATATAAAGGTGTTTATGGATAGGGGGGTTTTGAATGTAATAGTTCTTTTAAAACAGGAACTGGATCATCAGCATGTAACAGACAGTACCGATGCCTATACTCAGTAAATTGTTGCGTTTCCAAAGATGGAGTCCAGCGACGATGAGGACTGCGAGAAATTCTGGCACAAAAGTACTGATGGCTGTAAATTTAACATTTTTTAAGCAATAGACCACTAGGATTGCAATAACAGAGGACGGTAGCACTTTACCGAGGTATCTGATAATCGCAGGCGGTTGCTGATGTCTTCCAAAGAGCACGAAGGGAAATACTCTTGTCAGAAAAGTGAAGAGGGCTATAATGCTAATGATACCAATATCGCGCATTAAATTCATAAAGACACCTCCTCTTGATTTTGTATTGGTTTTCTAAGAAGAATGATTAAACCAATGGTACATATTAGTGCTGGCAAGATAAAGCGACTAGAGCCGAAGACTAGCAGAGCAATCACACCACAGAAAATACCAATGAGAGCAGGTATATGAACCTTTGCAGAGAGCCATTGCTCTATAAAGATTACTACAAAGAGGGCCGTCATGGCAAAATCAATGCCCGTTGTATTAAAGAAAATCATTTCACCAAGGAGCCCGCCTAGCACAGAACCAATAACCCAATAGGATTGGTTAAGGCTGGCAATTGCAAAAAAAACTTGATCTTCATTTAAATCAGAAGGAATTTGTGTCCCACATAAAAGAGAATAAGTTTCATCTGTTAAAGAGAAAATCATATAGGGGTATGCTTTCCCCATATGCTTGAACTTTTCGATAAAAGACAAACCATAGAATATATGCCTGCTATTGATGGAGAGTGTCATCAATATAACCGATAAGAAGCTTATGGGACTGCCTAAAAAGCTAATGAGTACAAATTGCATAGAACCGGCGAATACAAAGGTGCTGATAAAAAACGCCCAGATAAAGTTATAGCCTGCTCTTTGTAATAAGAGTCCAAATGCAATGCCTAAAAAGAGATACCCAAATAGGACGGGAATCGTTTTTATAAAAGCAAATCGAAGTGTTTTATTCATCAATAGAACCTCCTAGAATTTATTATTATATCGATTATCATATTTACTTTTTATAATACGAACGATATAATGATATAAAACGAGCGATATAAAACTCGAATGTGCAATATAATAATACATTTTGTATATTATATTGTCAAGAGGAGGCTGTAAAATTGGTGCCGATGAATGCGATCATTGCAGAGAACATTAAGAGATTAAGAGAAAATCTTAAAATTAGCATGGAAGAACTTGCAAAATTAAGTGGTGTGAGCAAAAGTATGCTTGCGCAGATAGAAAGAAGTGAGGGCAATCCCACGATTTCAACACTGTGGAAGATTGCAAATGGGATGAAAGTGCCTTTTGATGCACTTACCATAAGACCCAAACGAGATTATGAAATCATAAAGACATCTGAGTTAGATCCCACTCTTGAAGATAACGGTCACGTAAGAAATTATTCTATATTTCCAGATGATGAAAACCGAAAGTTTGCAATATACTATGTGGAAGTTGATCAAGGGGGATATTGGAGTTCAGAGCCTCATTTAAGGGGCACATCCGAGTTTATTACGGTTATAAAAGGACAGCTTACGATACGTTCGTTAGAAGATGAGTATACAGTTCATCAAGGCGAGAGCTTTAGGTTTAAATCTGATGTGCCACATGCTTATCATAACTCAGGTGAGAGTGAAGCGCTTATTCATATGGTGTTATATAATTACTAATATTGGATCTGTGAGCTCAAGTTGTTTAGAGTCCTATAAATAGTGGTAAAAATGATTTATCAGTAAAGGTCATTTGAATTTGTGGACAATGATCATGAGGGGCTCAATATGAATGAGAAAAAATCAATACGTCAAATTATATATCAAGAGTATGTAAAATCAGCACTTCTGCCTATTTTAGTGGTGGCTTTTATTCTTATGGTGATGCATTTTATAACCATCAATTATATGGATGACCTTGTTAAAGGGGCGCTTTTAGAAGATGCTCAATTCAACATAACTGAAATTACATCGCGCGAAGTTAAAAATATCAATTTGGCGATTGAACAAATTATGCAACATGCTGAAATTTTACAAAAGGAGAATGAGCGATTATTTACAGATCCCGAAGAATTTGGACGGCCCCATGAGTTGCCTTTATTTGATAAAGCTGAAAATGGTGTGACTTATAAGGTCAATGATAATGGGGGATCATCTGTTTGGTATTCCAGTTTGACACCTATGACTGATAAAACACTTGAAAAAGCTGTTAAGACTGAGGCCATGGACCCCTTTTTTAAAGAATTGCTAAAAGTAGACGATATGATCGTGGGGATCTATTTTAACTCTTTTGATTCCATGAATAGATATACGCCCTTTTTAGATGAGGTCTACAATGTTTTTGAACCAAACATGAATATTCCAGACTTTAATTTTTACTACTTAGCAGATAGAGCACACAATGAATCTGGTGGTCCTGTATGGACTGATGTATACCTTGATCCTGCTGGTCAGGGCTGGATGGCATCTTGCATTGTGCCCATTTACAATGGTGATTTTTTAGAGGGCGTCACAGGGATTGATATCACCATAGATAGTATCGTAAACAATATTTTAGATTTGAAATTGCCTTGGGGTGCTTCTGCATTTTTAGTGGATTCAAAAGGTGTTATTTTAGCAATGCCAGAATCTGTGGAGGATATCTTTAAACTTAAAGAACTCAGACATCAAACTTATAGTGAAACGATAAAGCAAGATACCTTAAAACCTGAAGCCTTTAATCTGTTTAAAAATAAAGACCCATTGATTGCTTTGCAAATAGAAACTTTTTTCAGTTCAGGTAGCGAAATTGGGGATTTTAAAGTTAATGGGGAATCCTATTTTTTAACAAAAAGTACGATAACCAAAACTGGATGGTCCTTACTTATTTTAGTCGATAAGAGCATCATTCAAGAACCAGTGGCAAAAATAAATGAAACTGCTAAAAGCTTAGGTGTGATTGCTCTTGGAATCATGTTTTTGCTCTATATATCGATTTTAATTTATTTGATTTTTAAAACCAGGCGAGTGGCCAATGATATCTCAAGTCCGATTATTCGTGTGGCAGATAAGACGAGCATTATGATCAACAATTTACAGAGTGTGAATTTTGATATTGAAGAGAGTGAAATTAAAGAAATTTATTTGCTCAATGAAAATTTTAACACAATGGCAAAAGAACTTTACAATGTCTACAGTGATCTTGAAAACAAGGTGACACAACGTACAGCAGAACTTACCGAAATGTATGCGAGTCTCCAAGAGGTTAATAAGGAGCTTAAGAGTGCAAATTTGCAGCTGATTCAACAAGAAAAAATGGCTTCAATAGGGCAACTCGCCGCTGGTGTTGCACATGAAATTAATAACCCAATGGGGTTTATCATCAGCAATATATCTCTAATGCAAGAATACATTGATAAACTTCTTGAGTATATGAAGTGGATGGAAACGGCCTTTGATAAGTTTGAAAATATGGAGATTACTCAAAAGATTATCTCAGAGGTTAAATTAGATATGAATGAACTCAGAAAAAAACTCGAAATTAGTTATATCCAAGATGATATTAGCGATTTACTTGTTGAGACGCTTGAAGGAACGAATCGAGTTAAAACGATTGTTCATGAATTAAAAGTATTTTCAAGAAGTGATGAGGATAAAACGTTGGCAGATATAAACGCTGCTTTAGATAATGTGGTAAATATACTTTGGAGTGAACTGAAGTATAAAGTAACCTTAACTAAGGACTATGGTGAATTGCCACTTCTTTATTGTCATGTGGACCAACTCAAGCAAGTTTTTATGAATATTTTGATAAACGCGTCTCATGCAATTGAGTCACAAGGTATTATTAATATTAAAACTTATGAACAGAATAAAGCGATTCTAATTGTGATATCAGATACAGGGCAAGGGATCTCTGAGGCGATCATCTCTAAAATTTTTGATCCTTTTTTCACGACAAAGGAAATTGGTAAAGGCACTGGATTAGGCTTGAGTATTTCATATGAAATCATAAAATCGCATGAAGGTTCTATAACAGTGGAAAGCAATGTTGGTGAGGGGACGACTTTTACGATTGTAATTCCGATCAATACTGCGGAAAATTAAACAAAACTTTAAAAGTGAATATTAAAATAAAGATAAAGAGCAGATCAACATCGCTATTCTCAGGTGTTATTTGCTCTTTATTTTTTCAATTCTTATAGGATTTTTCATACTGAAATCATATAAACTGCAAATACAATGACAATAAAAATAGCCGTTGTAGATTTTTATAACGAAAGATTTTTGTTAAATTTAGACAAATAAGTATCATTGTCTATTGAACAATCATTGTTAAAAAAAGTACAATGTATACTATAAGTATATAGTGAAAACGGAGGTAGATCTAAATGGAAAAATATAAAGTACTTGAAATTAAAGAAAGCGTTTTTGAAGATAACAATCATCAAGCTGATTTGTTGAGAAAGCGTTTAAAAGAAGAAAAGACATTTTTACTTAATTTGATGTCGTCTCCTGGATCAGGGAAGACCACTACAGTTCTCAGAACGATTGAAGCGCTTCAATCAGAAATGAAAATAGGTGTTATGGAAGCTGATATAGATTCAGATGTGGATGCAAATACGGTATCTAAGACAGGCACTAAAGTAATTCAACTTCATACAGGGGGAATGTGTCATCTAGATGCGGATATGACGAAACAAGGGATTGAAGGTCTGGGGACAGAAGACATCGATTTTGCCATCCTTGAAAATGTGGGGAATTTAGTATGTCCAGCAGAATTTGATACAGGTGCTTCTAAAAATGCAATGATTTTAAGTGTTCCTGAAGGAGACGATAAGCCCCTAAAATATCCATTGATGTTTTCCATAGTAGATGTATTGTTAGTCAATAAGATGGACACGATCGGTATTTTTGATTTTGACCTTGAAGCTGTTAAAGCACGTGCTTTAAAACTTAATCCTGACATTAAAGTGATCCCTATTGTGGCGAAGACAGGTGAAGGTATGGATGAATGGACTAAATGGATCAGAAATGAAGTTAACACTTGGAATGAAAAATAGAATATTGAACTCATAAATGAACTTTAATATAAAACAAGGGGGCTCTTCATATGGCGAAGAAAAAAGTTTTACAACTTGCCAATAAGATTGCAGCTGGGATAACTGGTGGTGTAATAAGGGTAAAAGAAACAGATCCAGAATATAAGATCTTAGATGCTGTGACAACAGATGAAATGGCAGAAATTGCGCTTCACCTTGAAATTAGAAAACCGAAATCTATAAAAGAAATCGCAAAACTTTGTGGTAAACCAGAAGCAGAGGTAGAATCTGTTTTATATAAAATGGCGATAGATGGCTCTGTTAAATCAGAAATTGAGCATGGGGAAGTTTATTATTTTCTTGAGCTTTTTGTACCGGGTGTTATGGAATATATGGTTGCCAATAGAGCAAATGTCGAAAAACATCCTGTTATCGGAGAGAGTTTTGAGGCCTATACTCGGAAAATGGGCAAGTTAATGGCGGGAAACTTGCCAGTGGGTCTCGGGGTTATGCGGGTTATACCTATAGAAAGTGCTATTGAAGGTGACACAAGAAAAGCTTCATATGAAGAAATTTCTTATTTACTTAATAAGCATGAGCTCTTTTCAGTGGCAGATTGTTCTTGTAGAACTTCTATGCGAATTATTGGTGAAGGTTGTGGTCACACGGTGGAAGAAATGTGTATACAACTTGGACCAGCAGCTGATTACTACATCAGAACAGGTAAAGGACGTCAGATTACAAGAGAAGAAGCCATTACTATTTGCCAAAATGCAGAAAAAGAAGGCCTTGTACACCAAATCCCAAATCTCTCTGGTCCAGGAAAAGCACTTGCGATCTGCAACTGCTGTGGTTGTTCTTGCTTTGGACTTAGAAACACGACTTTCTACAACAATCCAGATTTCTCAAGATCAAACTATGTGGTTAAAGTAGATCGAGATAAATGTGTGGCTTGTGGCGCTTGTGTGGAAAATTGTCAAGCCAATGCACTGGTTTTAGGACAGAATTTATGTACCAATACACCGTTACCACCAAAGCCAGTAAAAGATACGCCATATGATACAAAATGGAGTGAAGATAAATGGAATTATGATTATAGACATCGCAAAATTGTCGACGATACTGGAACAAGCCCATGTAAAGCAGAATGTCCTGCTCATATAGCCGTCCAAGGTTATATTAAAATGGCTTCACAAGGACGGTATAAAGAAGCACTGGAACTGATTAAAAAAGAAAATCCGTTTCCAGCAGTCTGTGGACGTATTTGTCCTAGAAACTGTGAATCTGCATGTACCAGATCTGATTTAGATGAGCCACTAGCAGTAGATGAAATCAAGAAGTTTATTGCAGATCAAGATTTAAATGAAGCACATCGATTTATTCCAGAGCAAAGAGCAATGAGACCGGAAAAAATCGCTGTAATCGGGGCAGGACCTGCTGGATTATCTTGTGCATACTTCTTAGCACTAGATGGCTACCAAGTTACTGTTTTTGAAAAACAAACAAAGCTTGGGGGCATGCTCACTTTAGGGATTCCATCGTTTAGACTTGGTAAAGAAGTTGTCAACGCAGAAATAGATGTTTTAAGAGAAATGGGTGTTCAATTTAAAACCGGTATGGAGATCGGAAAAGACATCACCATTCCTAAGTTAAGGGATAAAGGGTTTAATGCTTTCTATCTTGCAATAGGGGCGCAAAGTGGTAGATACCTTGGTCTTGAAGGTGAAGATTCTAAAGGTGTCATTACAGGTGTTGAGTTCTTAAGAAATGTAAGTTTAGATGAGGCATCAAAATTATCAGGACCAGCCATTGTCATCGGTGGTGGTAATGTTGCTATAGACGTGGCGAGAACAGCCACAAGAATGGGTGCCAATAAAGTAGATTTATTCTGTTTGGAAAGCAGAACAGAAATGCCAGCACTTGAAGAAGAGATTGAAGAAGCTTTGTCAGAAGATATTATTATCAATAATGCTTGGGGGCCAAAACGTATTATTCACGAAAATGGTGTGGTCAAAGGCGTAGAATTCCAAAGATGTATAAGTGTTAAAGACCGTGATGGTAGATTTAATCCTAAGTTTGATGAAAGCGAAACTAAAACTGTGATGGCAAATCACGTGTTAATTTCAGTTGGACAAGGCATGGATTGGGGGAACTTAATTGAAGGGACTCAAATGCAATTGAATCCAAATAAGACGCTTAAAGTGGAACCGTTGACTTATCAAACGAGTGAAGCAGATGTATTTGCAGGTGGTGATGCCGTTACGGGTCCTAAGTTTGCAATAGACGCCATTGCTCTAGGTAAACAAGGTGCTGTTTCAATTCACAGATATGTACATGGTGATAACATCACTATTGGTAGAGAAAAGGAATATCGTGCACTTGACAAAGCAAACTTAGATATGAAAGGTTATGATCTTCTACCAAGACAAAAAGCAACTCATGTTGAAGGTCATAAATCCAAAGAGACTTTTGTTGATCTTAGAACGACTTTTACAGAAGCACAAGTTCAGAAAGAAACGGAAAGATGTCTAGGTTGCGGTGCAGTTGTGGCGGATGAATATCAATGTGTTGGTTGTGGTGTTTGTACAACTAAATGTAAATTTGATGCGATTTCACTTGAAAGAAGATATGATAGTCCAGGTGTTGAATTTAGCGAGATGAAGTCAACTGTAATCAAGCATGCTGTAAAAAGACAGGGTCGAATTGCAGTGAAGAATGTTAAAAATATGTTCTCCGGCAAAAATTAATGTCGCAAATAGATTATATGATGTTAAGAGAATTATATTGAGGATAAGGAGTGTTAGCACTTGCATGAGATCGGGGTTGTAATAGAGGTTATAAAAAAAGTGGAGCAATTTGCAAAGCAAAATGACGTCACAATGATAGATACTTTAGTTTTACAAATAGGCGAGTTGTCATCAATGATTCCAAGATACGTGGAAGCTTGTTATCCTGCGGCTATTGAAGGGACAATTTTAGAAGAGACTAAGTTGAAAATTGAAATCATGCCAGCAAATGCACTTTGCAAAAGCTGTAATAAGGTATTTAATATCGTTGAGCACAATAAAATCTGCCCTAATTGTAGCAGTGAGGATTTTGACTTGCTCTGCGGAAGAGAATTTATGATTAAAGAGATTATCGCTTGTTAAAGCACTAAAAAATCTTTTACAAAAAAGCACAGACAAATGAAATTTTAAATTTATTTGTCTGTGCTTTTTATGTTAATATTACTTTTATTCTGAAAGTGCAGAAGCAGATTGATAGACGGCTTCTTTGGATTCAGCAGTTAGCATCTTTTCAATGAGTAGTGCACCTATTAAAAATATAGTTAAATTTGTGGTGATGTGCAAAATAGTAAATATGCCCCCGAAGGATGTGGATTCAAACATGATCATTGGTAGCTTAGCAGTGGACCAAACACCGAGGAAAAACATGACGTAAGATAGACGGGCACGTTTTTTTAGAAGAATAGCTGCCACAGGAAAAGCCGCGTAGAGTGGGCCAGCAGCAAAAGAACCTAAAATAAGTGCTATGCCAAGCCCTTTAACGCCTGAATGTTCGCCCATATATTTGATCATGATTTCTTTTGGAACCCACACATCTAGGAGTCCGATTAAGAGCAAAATTGGCGGCAAAATACCAAGCATGGTTAAGAAATTAGAGAATGTGAGCTTATTTGCATTTGAGCCAGTTGAGGGCATTGTGATATTGATGATCACGAGAATAAGAGCCATCAAAAGAGCCCATTTATATTTTTTTATTAAGCCAGTATTTTTCTGTTTCATATGTTTACCCTCCAGATGACAATGACAAAGGCAATAGATGCCATAAGTGCAGTAAGATTTCGAATAAGAGCTGTTTTTTTCCCAAAATATTGAATTTCCAGTCCAAGTGACATAAAACCAACGGCCATTAAGCTAGAGATAAATGATGCAATTTGGGGATAACCTGCGCCATGAGTTAATAAATTTGCGCCTAAAGGGAACGCTACAAAACTTGGCATAAAAGCAACAGAACCAATGCCTAAACCGATGAGAACACCCAAGAGACCTGATTTTTCACCTAAGATGGTACTGATTGTATCTGCACTTAATAGAGATAAGACAATCCCAATACCAACCATCATAGGGATAATAGAAGGAAGAAGTTTTTTAAAGGCATTAAAGCCAATTTTAAAAGCTTTTTTTGTTTTTTGTGGACTTTTGATAAACGAGATCATTACTAAAAGCGTCACAGTTGAGTAAATGATAATAGTCGTCATGGATTTACCGCCATTTCTTTATAAGTATTTAAAAAGTATTCTAAATTTTGGATTCTTGTTTGAATATCATCTTTAAATTCTTCTAGAGCTTTATAGCCTTCGTTTGTTATGGTGTAAAAACGTTTTGCAACACCACTATCTGTATCCTCTGTATAAGAGACTACATAGCCACTGGCTTCTAAAGAATTGAGTGCACGATAGACAGCAGCACTGTCCAGTCTGCAAACGGGAAGATTTTTTTTGAGTTGTTTGAGTATTTGTAGCCCGTAGTTTGGACCTTTTGAAAGTTCTAAAAGTACAAAAGCTGGGGCGTGTCTGCCAGGTTTTCCTTTCATATGAATGCTCCTTTATAAATTAAAATCATTGTGTAGTTGACATATATGTTAAATACATAATACATATGTTGAAGAATTTTGTCAATATATATTTTTAGAGTACAAAGCATTGTGGCTGAATATCCCAATGGCGTTGTAGAATAAAGTTAATGGTTTAGTAAATGATGAAAAATTCGATATTATTAATCGAAAAGAAAAGCTTAACTTAGAGGATATTTAATTACCAAATGTATTTAAAGTTTGATAAAATAAGAGGGACATTTTTTTACAGCAGGAAAGGAGCGACAATATGATAGAAAATATAAAGCAGAAGTGGCACCATACGTGGAAGCACAATCTAGGTTTAAAAATATTAATGATTGTGATTATAATTGTGTTAATTGTTGTCATGCAAGGACTTTCAGATCTCAGGCGGGAAATCAAAGCACTCAATTCCGAGATTGGTTACATAAAAGGCAATATGGTGAGTATCAATAGTAATTTTAATACTCAGTCCCAGAATTTTTTAAATCAATTATCCGATACACTGGATTCAGAATCGACTCTAATTGCCTCTTATGATGTAACTGCAGAGACCTATAAGACTGAAAAAAATCAGTTGCCACTTATGATTAAGATCATCCCAAAGACAGATTATGAAGATTTATCAATTGAAATTAAAGCGATTGGAAAAAAGACATACATTCAAAAAGCAACTGCAAGTGAAGGTATTTATACAGCAAAAATGCCAATAGATATTACTGAAGATGATATTAAATTCATGGTAGAGTTTAGGCATAATGGTGAGGTTAACAATGAAGCCTTAGATACGTATAGTGATATCATTCAGAACTATTTAATGAGAACAGATGCTGAAGGAGAACTCAGCTTCTCCAAGCAGGGCACTCATTTAACGATTTCAGGGGAAGTAGAATCAATTTATGATCCTAAATATACGTACAGTCCTAATAACAGTAGCGACATCCTAACATGTTACCCCGTAAGTGGACAAGTGCTGATAAAGGTCAATGGTGAAACAGTTAGAAACACAAGTATTGCACTAGAAACTGATTTAAACGATGGTGTATATTCTAATTGTCATATTTATACTAAGGTTTATGAAGAACTTGAAAATTTTAAAGAGAATGATCGTGTTGAAGTTGAAAGTGAATTAATTGATAATTATGGCAATGTGTACACGCATGTGACAAATATATATCCAAATTAAAGTTTTTTTAATTTGAAAATGCAGTTCCCAAAAGATTTATTCAAAGTATTTATATTTTGAATAAATCTTTTTTGTTTAAGATCATTAGTTTTCGTCCCGCTTAGAGAAAGGAATGTTTAGCCTGCTCTAAGCGTTTAGACGAGAACGGGTCCGACAAAATAAGGTCAATGGTTTGAGGCTATCTTTACAACGATTTCTGAATGATTGTGATTTAAATTTAGAAATGGGTACTTATTAAGATGTAAGCAATTTATGATAAGGGTGGTGATCTTGTGGAGGATAAATCAATAGAAAAAGTTTTGAACGAGATAGTTTTTAAATGCCTGTGCTAGAGGATTTAATGTTTTCTTCTTTCTTGTAATAATATAAAAATTGCGTTCTATATCATATTGATCCTCTATGATTTTAATTTTATTGAGCTTTAAGGCATCTTCAATTGCATGTTCAGAAATCCAACTTAGCCCAAGACCCACTTCCACAGCAGTTACTGTAGATTTTGTACTCCCAAGAGCCGCACTTAAATTGATTTGGGAGAGCTCAATGTCATGTTTTTTTAGATATTCGAGAACAGTCTTTCGGGTTCCAGAGCCTTCTTCTCTTAAAATATGGGGTTTTTTAATCAGTTCTTTTAAAGTAGAAGGCGGATTGCGGTCTTCAATTTGACTTTGCCCAACAAGTTTAATGAAAAATCTAACTAAAAAAATATGATTGCGAATATAAGAGAGGCCCTCTTTAAGATCGGTAAAAAACCGCATATGATGGAGATGGTGATGTACCACATAATCGCATATTGAACGAGTGATGAGCCAAATAGTGAAATGATTTGACTGGATAAAAAAAGAAAAGTTTCTTTTTTCCAATTTTTATACATAAAGCCTCCAGGATGAATAGAATTTAGGGCGTATTTTAGAATGTATTATTATAAAGATCATTTATTAATTATTTTATATGGATTATAAAATAAAGTCTATATTTACAATAATAGAGTAAAAAAAACTTGACTAAATGAAACCGGTTTCCTAAAATGAAAATAGAATGTAAGGAGGTGTTTTTATCCAAAAAAAAGAAAAGACTTTGATTTTTGATCAAAGACTATCGGGCGGCATAGAAGAACTTAAAAGGAAATATGAAATACTCTATCCAGATTGTGAAGAATCATTTGATCGTTTAATACAGATGATGCAGACTCACTTCATAAAAAGAAAAAGTGAATATATTGAAAAAGATATACAGGAAACAGAGTGGATTGCCTCAGGTGAAACGGTGGGGATGATGCTCTATGTGGATTTGTTTTCAGGAGATCTTAAGACACTAAAAACTCATTCGAATCACTTTAGTGATTTAGGCATTAGTCTAGTGCATTTGATGCCACTTCTCATGCCAAGAGATGGAGAAAATGATGGTGGTTATGCGGTTAAAAACTATCGTGAAATAGACCCTAGAGTCGGTGATATGAAAGATTTTAGGGCGGTAGTATCGGAATTTCATCGCAGAGGGATTAAGATTTGCATTGACTATGTGATCAATCACACTGCAAATGATCACGAATGGGCGCTTAAGGCTTTAAAAGGAGAAGAACAGTATCAAAATTATTATATTATGTATGATGATGTTGCAGTTCCAAATGCTTTTGAATCTCATCTGGGGGAAGTTTTTCCAACGGTAGCACCAGGCAATTTTACATTTAATGAGGTCATTCAAAAGTATGTTATGACGACATTTTATCCTTATCAATGGGATCTTAATTATAAAAATCCTGAAGTATTTCATGAAATGGTGTCAAATCTGCTCTTTTTAGCTAATATCGGCGTGGATATGATCAGGCTAGATGCGATTCCGTATATTTGGAAAACGTTAGGATCAGATTGTAAAAACTTACCTCAAGTGCATGTGATCCTAAGCTTATTCAGAGATATCATCCATATTTGTGCACCTTCTACAGCGCTTTTAGGCGAAGCTATAGTCACCCCTAGTGTGATTGTAAGGTATTTTGGAAATGAGGAACGTTTAGAATGCCACTCGCTTTATAATGCGTCCTATATGGTTGAAATATGGAACAGTATCGCCACAAGAGATGCTCGACATTTAGCGCTTATGCCAAGATACGATTTGCCTGAAAAGAGTGTTTGGATCAACTATGCACGCTGTCATGATGATATCGGTTGGGGGCTTGATGAAGCCAAAATTAGGCATATGGGATTTGATCCTCAGGCACATAAAAATTTTCTTATTGATTTTTATTTGGGATCTTTAGAGGGGAGTTTTTCAATTGGAGAACTTTATGAGTACAATCCAGAAAAGCAAGATGCCCGAAATTCTGGAACACTTGCCAGCTTAGCAGGACTTGAAAAAGCGCTTAAGACTTCTGATCGTTATCAAATGGAACTCGCTCACAAGCGGATATTGTTGATACATGCTCTGATCTTGTTGAGAAAAGGGATTCCGATGCTCTATGCAGGTGATGAAATGGGACAACTTAACGATTATGATTATAGGAGTGATCCAAAAAAGGTGAAGGATTCTAGATGGTTGCATAGAGGCCGTTTTGATTGGTCTAGGACATCGCCGATATTTGATTTGATTAAAGAGTTGATCTATTTTAGGAAAAAAGTATATGGTGATCAATATATCGTTAGAGAACAACCCCTTTTGCTTGGAAATGAGCATGTGCTTTTGATTCAACAAACCATTCAAGGGGCGTCAAATGATTATCTTTTATTTTTTAATATGACGGAAGATCGCCAATGGATCTACACAACGGATTTAAAACGCTATGGTTATCATGGTACTTGGACAGAATTATTGCAGGGCAAGCAACTTTACTTTGAAGATGAAAAAATTTTGATTGGACCTTATGAATATTTTATAGCCACAAAATCAGTTGAAAATTATTGAAAAAAATAAAAAAAGGCTTGTAAATATGAAACCGGTTTCCTATAATATAATTAACAGATTATTCTTTAAATAATTTGGGTATAGGTTTAATGTTGGTGATATTTATTGATGTATCAATCTAACCAAGTAGTACCATAACAAATTCCTAAAGGGGGAACGAAAATGAAGAAGAGTTTAGCGTTAATGTTAGTATTAGTTTTAGTATTATCTATGTTGTCAGGATGTTCTCAATCTTCATCTAAAGAAGAACAAACCGTTGTTATCTACCAAAACAAAGTTGAAATTGGTGAACAATTAACAGCTTTTGCAGCAGCTTATACAGAAGAAACTGGTGTGAAAGTGACTGTTAAGACCTCTGGTGGAGATACACCTTATGCTGAGAACTTAAAGGCAGAGTTCCAGTCTGATCGTCAACCAGATATTTTCGTCATTGAAGGCATGGGTGGATACAATACTTGGAAGTCTAAGCTTGCACCTTTTGAAGGCGATGCATGGATTGATTTAACGTCTTTAGCATTTAAGGCAGATGGTAAAGTATATGGTTTTCCTGTAGCAGTAGAAGGCTGGGGAATGGCATATAATAAAGATTTGCTTGACAAAGCAGGTGTTGATCCAGCGACTTTAACGTCTCAAGAAGGTTACAAAGCTGCGTTTGAAAAAATAGACTCAATGAAAGCTGATCTTGGCATTGACTCTGTAGTCGCTATGGCAGCTGGTCCAGATATGAGATGGGTTACAGGGCTTCACAATTTTAATGGATACTTATCTGAAGGTTTACCATACGGAGATACAACAGTACTTGATAAATTGCTCAAAGGCGAACCAGATATGGAACGTTTGACAGAGTATGCTGACTGGGTAGAATTATTATTCAATTACTCAGATGAATCTGTTCTTTTAACAGGAAACTATGATTCGCAAGTAGGTCAATTTGCAACTGGAAAATCAGTATTTATTCATCAAGGGAACTGGATTGATCCTTGGTTAATGGATAATGGCGTTTCATTCCCTATGGCATTTGCACCTCATGCAGCAGTTAAAGGCGAATTTAACGGGATCTTTATTGGTGCACCATCGTTCTATGTTATTAATAGCGATAGCAAAAATCAACAGGCAGCTCGTGATTTCTTAAACTACATGGCTACAAATGAAAAAGGTCATGAGTACATGGTTAACGAAGCTAAGATGGTACCCGCATTTACAAATGTAAAACTTAAACCATCTACGCCGTTATCTGCAAACGTTTCAGAGTGGCTTGCAAAAGGCACTGCATATACTTGGTTACAAAACGATATGCCTGATGGTTTTGGTATGGGTACAATAGCACCGCTATACGAAAGTTTCGCTAAAGGTGATATTGACAAGCAAGAATTTATTGATCAATTAGCAGGCAAAATTAAAGAACTTAAGCAATAGGAAAATTTAAAAGGGTGTTTAGCGACACCCTTTTATAGAATTTGTTAATCGGGAATAGACTATATGGGGTGATTAAATCATCTGTATGGTATTGATAATAAGTGAGAAGGGGATAATATGAAGAAACAGAAAAATGACAAATTAGTCTTTTGGTTGTTTCTGGCACCTGCTTTAATTTCATTTTTAGTGGTGGTTATCATACCGTTCATTATGGGGCTTTATTATTCCATGACGGACTGGACCGCTATTGCAGGAGTGAAACCGACCTGGGTAGGGCTTGAAAATTATAAAGCAATGTTCTCCGATGTATCCTTTAGATATTCGTTTATGAGAACGTTCCTATTTACGTTACTAAGTGTTATTTCAATCAACGTGGTTGCACTGACATTTGCATTCTTAGTCACAAGAGAAATTCGATTTAAAAATCTATACCGTGCAGGCTTTTTTATTCCAAATTTAATTGGTGGTCTGGTACTCGGTTATATTTGGCAGTTTATCTTTAAAAGTGTAGTACCTTCTATAGGATCGCTTTTAGGGATAGAGGCAATAGAAAAATTACTGATTTTAGCAGATCCAAACTGGACATTATTTGGTCTAATTTTAGCTTTTACATGGCAATATGCAGGTTACATTATGATGATTTATGTGGCTGCACTTTTAAATGTACCTCAAGAACTTTTAGAAGCAAGTGAAATTGATGGTGCAAACTTCTGGCAAAAACTTGTGAATATTACGATTCCAATGATCGCTCAAGCATTTACGATTACATCGTTCTTGACACTTGTTAATTCTTTTAAACAATTTGATATCATCTTGGCCCTTACAAATGGTGGCCCAACTGCGATGTATCAAGATCAAGTTGTAAACTCGACTGAACTTTTAGCACTTAATATTTATAATGTTGCTTTTAAATACAATAACATGGCAGAAGGTCAGGCAAGAGCCATTATATTCTTCCTTGTCCTTTCGATCATTTCCATAGGACAGGTTTACTATAATAAGAAGAAGGAGGTTGAAATGTAATGAAATCAATGAAATCAAAGAAAACAATTACAACCATAATTCTACAGATTATTACAATTACGTTTTTCCTCTTAACATTGTTTCCATTTTTTATAGTGGTGATTAACTCAGCAAAAGCATCCCTTGAAATCATCACAGACCCAATTGCATTTCCGGCACATTGGGGACAAATCTTTACAAATATTAAGACCATTTGGAGCAGTCCAAGTATCAGATATGCTTCAAGTGTTTATGCTTCGGTGATTATTACTGTTCTATCTTTAATTTCCATAGCTGTATTTTCAGCCATGGCAGCATGGGTTTTAGTGAGAACTAAGACAAAAGTATCTACCTTTGTTTTTCTACTATTTATCTGTGGTCTCATCATACCTTTTCAAGTGGTTATGTTTCCACTTGTAGCTCTGTTTAGAATTATCAATGAAACAGTTGGTATCAGCATGCTCAGAACCT
This sequence comes from uncultured Fusibacter sp., assembly GCA_965140735.1. Lineage (GTDB taxonomy): Bacteria > Bacillota > Clostridia > Peptostreptococcales > Acidaminobacteraceae > Fusibacter_A. Next base: position 4,542,097 of record OZ223306.1, read on the forward strand.
ATCATGGGATGATCTTTGCTTATATTGGATTTGGTTCACCACTTGCGGTCTTTATGTTTCATGGGTTTATAAAATCTATCCCTGTGGAACTTGAAGAAGCAGCACTTATTGATGGTTGCTCGAAACCACAGATTTTCTTTAGAATTATCATGCCAATTTTAAAACCGATCTTTGTGACGATCTGTATCTTAAATGCCATTTGGATCTGGAATGATTTCCTTTTACCATCACTCGTTTTAGGTGTAGGTCAAGAAATTCAAACGATTCCACTTGCAATCAGAGCCTTTGCAGGTTCATTCGTCAAGAAATGGGATTTAATTATGACAGCGGTACTCATGGCAGCGTTCCCAATTGTCGTAGGTTTTATTGCAGGTCAAAAGCACATCATCAAAGGGATGGTTGCAGGCTCAATAAAATAGAAATGACTTCAATTTTATAGGATTTAAATCAATTAACCATGGCATATATTCGTCATGGTTAATTTTTAATCGAGAAAAACAGAGGAATGTACCGCTACGCTTAGGAGGTATACATGATGTGGCAGTTTGAAAAAAAGGCGTATAGCCCTAAAACACAAATGCTTGATGAAAGTTTGTTTATGGTGGGGAATGGCTACATAGGTGTCAGGGGGTGTTTTGAAGAAGGCTATCCTCAAGGGGATACCATTAGAGGGACTTATATCAATGGCCTTTACGACAGAGTTCCAATGGTACACGCTGAAATGGCATTTGGTTTTCCAACGGTTCAAGATAAACAACCCCGTTTGATTGACACTCAAACCTGCAAGGTTTATCTCGATGGTGAGCCTGCAAGTCTTGTTGAGGGGCGCTATCAAGAATATTTGAGAACACTGGATTACTTGAAGGGTGAAACGTGCCGAAGTTATGTTTTTATCACGAAATCAGGTAAAGAAGCCAAGTTGCGCTTCAAGCGATTGGCATCTTTTGTAGAAAGAAATATTTTAGTCTACAGGATAGAAGTTAAATATGAAGGTCAGATAGAGCTGGTGAGTGTTTGTGACGCCAACATCGAAAATTATAGTAATTCAAATGATCCTCGGACTGGACAAAGTCATACAAAATTGATGAAGCTCCTTAAACTCTCTTACGACGGTAAGGATGTTAGGGCGATTATGCAGACACAAAGCACTGAAATTAAACAAGCTACAGTGGTGCGACATCAAGTGAAGATCAGTTCGATTGATGAAATGGCACATGTTGTAAAAGATGGCTGTATAGAAACGCATATTAAAGGTGAGGAACATCTCATTTTAGATAAGCTTTGTTTATTCACAGACAGTTTGAGAACTAAAAATATGGATGAGAGTATCAGTCAACTTTTAAATAATCTTGAGAGCAATCAAGATTATGATTACTTTTTAAACTTACAGAGTGATTACTTGGAAACATTTTGGGTTAAAACGGGTATTGAAATCGAAGGGTCTTCATTAGACCAAAGTGCGATTAGATATATGCAATATCAGCTACTCCAATCCGTAGGGTCTGATTTAAATGCCAATATTTCTGCTAAGGGATTATCAGGGGAAGGCTATGAAGGCCATTACTTTTGGGACACTGAAATCTATGTGCTCCCTGTGATGCTCTTTAATCAACCTGAACGTGCAAAGACTTTATTAGAATATCGATATCATATATTGCCACAGGCACGTTTGCGTGCAAAGGAGCTTGGGCATCACAGTGGGGTGGCATATGCGTGGCGTACGATTTCTGGCATAGAGTGCTCGGGTTATTTCCCCGCAGGAACGGCACAGTATCATATTAACGCAGATATAGCCTATGCATTTATTCAATATTATTTATATACAGGGGATTTGGCATTTATGGTATCAAAGGGTGCTGAAGTTATTTTTGAAACCGCTCGAATTTGGCTGGAGATTGGACATTTTTATCAAGGGACATTTCAGATTCATAATGTGACAGGACCTGATGAGTATACTGCTATTGTCAATAATAATTACTACACTAATGCCATGGCGAAATATCATTTGATGTGGGCAAATCGCTTTTACAAAATATTAAAAAATACGACAGATCCTGAGCTTTCAAAACAAGCCGAGGCACTTTTCGAAAGGATTGGGCTTACCGAAGATGAAGTGGCGACTATGCTCAGGGCATCGAATCAGATGTATTTTGAATTTGATGAAAACTTACAATTATATGCACAAGATGACTCGTTTTTAAGCAAACCAAGGTGGCCGTTTGAAACAGCTGATCCTGCGAAAAAACCGTTATTGTTACATTATCACCCACTGACGATTTACAGGCATCAAGTCCTGAAACAAGCCGATACAATTTTAGCACATTTCTTATTAGAAGAATACGCGGATAGTGACGTTATTAAAAATGCTTTCAATTTCTATGAGCATTTAACAACGCATGACTCTTCTCTTTCAAGTTGTATTTATGGCATAGTGGCTTCAAAATGTGGTTTTAATCGAAAAGCTTATGATTACTTTAAAGAATCTATTGTGCTGGATCTTGAAGACACACATCACAATACAAAAGATGGGCTTCACATGGCCAATATGGCTGGGAGCATACTAGGGGTTATTGCAGGCTTTGCAGGTCTTAGGATTACTGAAAAGGGTATCGCACTTAAACCGAATTTACCAGAGCAGTGGCAGAAGCTTAAATTCAAAATTGAGTTTAGAGGACGCCTCATTGCAGTTGAAGTAGGTCCTGAGGGAGTTGAGTGCAAACTGATAGAAGGCATCCCAATAAGCATTAAGGTCAATGATCAGTTAAAACTATTAAAGCCTGATAACGCTAACTATAAGGGGATCGTATTTGATTTAGATGGCGTATTAACAGAGACCAGCCATGCCCATTTTTTAGCGTGGAAAGCGCTTGCAAAGACTTTAGATTTTTCTGTTCCCGATACGCTTGAAGATCAAGTAAGAGGTATTTCAAGAAGAGCAGCACTTGATCTTGTATTGGCATATTCAGAAGATGCTTCAAGATATACGGAAGCTGAAAAAGAAGCATTTGCCACAAAGAAAAATAAAATTTATCTTGAAAAAATAGCGGATTATACAGAGGCTGATTTATGTGAAGGGGCAAAGGCATTACTGGTTTTCTTAAAGAGAGAGGGCTTTAAAATTGCTCTTGCCTCAGCAAGTCGAAATGCACCTTTCTTGATAAAAGCAATGGGAATTGAAAAATATTTTGATGCAGTGGTCAATCCAATGGATATTGAAAAAGGAAAACCAGCACCTGATATCTTTTTAAAAGCATGTGATCTTATTGCCTTAAAACCTTCGGAGTGCATTGGCGTTGAAGATGCTTATGCTGGTATTGAAAGTATAAAATCAGCGGGATTGCTTCCTATTGGAATTGGCAATACAGAGACGCTCTATAATAGTGATATCATTTTGGATGACTTAAAAATGCTTTTAGAGCTCTTAAAATAAATAAAGATTGTATAGTGGGCTACAGAAACATATAATTAGAGGAACAAGTGCATTATTTGAGAGGAGAACCATTATGAACATAAGTGAAAGTTTCACTGTAAATCACCTAAATCTCCAAAAAGGACTCTATGTTTCTAAAGTTATGAAGTTGGGCGAAGAATCACTGACATTCTTTGATTTAAGAATGAAGTTACCCAATCGCGAGAAGTTGAGTGTCAATGGGATTCACACAATTGAGCACTTAATGAATGCTTTTTTTTCAAACGACAAAGAACTTGGAGAATTATTTGTTTACTTTGGTTCAAGAGGCAGCCTTACTGGCATGACTTTGATCCTTCAAGGGACCTATACTTCAAAAGAAATATTACCTCATGTAAAACGAGCATACGAATATGTGGCTTCGTTTAGAGGCGATGTTATTAGAGGCAATAAAACTGAATGCGGTAATCATGAACTTCACAGTCTGACAGACGCAAGACAAGAAGCTGAGGATTATCTCAAAATTATTAAGAAAGCAGATGACAGTATTCTAAATTATCCGACAATGTAACACAAGCTCATGGTATCATCGTATGATGACAAGGTGCCTTTTTAAAAATGATTGTGAGATCATCTTTAAGAGGGTGCTTTTTTTATGCCTTTATATTGGTGTAAGAGAATAGAAAATTAAATAAAACTAAAGAGATTGACATATATATCACGATGCGATATATAAAGGAGACCTTCTATTTTTACGGATAAACAATCTTTGATTGATCGAAATAGCAGATTGCTTATAGTTGCATTGGTTGTTATAGTAGGTCAAATACCATTGGCACTGGTTGTCTTATTAAATTCTAGATATTGGAGTTCAAATATAAACGTATTATTCACCTGTTTTTATACTCTTTTTTTGGGATTAATCGATTATGCGATTTATTGTCTTGCGAAACAAAATAGAAATTTAAAAACATAAATGTAGAAGATATAGAAAATGTTCTAACCTAGGGCTAAAGGCTTAATTTATTAAATCTTTAGCCTTGGGTTTTTATAATAACAAAATAGTATAATAAGAAGTGCCAAAACCTTCTGATCTCATGAATTCTTCTGTATTTCTATATATTAGATTATAGAAATCGTACAGGGGTATAAGGGAAAGAGACATAAGGGAAAAAGGCATAAGGGCTAAGGGGTGTTGTAACTCAAAATAAATAAAAGGTGGATTGGGCATGTTTTTTAAGAAGAGGCAAAAGGGGCAAGTAGAAGGAGAACTGCATAAAGAGAGCGTGGAGAATATTACAGAAGAACAAACGCTTTCAAAAGAGCATGATGAAAATGCAAGACAGGTAGAACTGCTTAAACAAGTCAACAGTTTGCTAAAATATGTGACAGAGCAAGATTATGTGAAAACGATGTTGATGGATGTCAACAAACAAACCGAGATGATTGAAAATATCTCCGCAAATAGTGAAGAAATGACATCAACAATAGAAGATATTTCTAATTTCGTACAGAATTCAAACGAATCTACATTAAATTCGATTGGCGTTGCTAACAACTCGATTCAAATGATTACAGAAGCTTTTGATCAAATTGGAGTCACTTTTGAGGCTTCTCAGAAAGTTAAAATGACTATGGTTAAACTCAATGAGGAAGCGCAAAAAATTAACGGTATAGTGAGTGTGATTAAGGGTGTAGCAGATCAAACCAATCTTTTAGCGCTTAATGCTTCGATTGAAGCTGCAAGGGCGGGAGAACATGGTAAAGGCTTTGCTGTGGTTGCAGATGAAATTAAAAAGCTTGCTGAAAGTACTAAAGAGCAAGTTGATTTTATCAGAGAAATCGTAGAGTCATTGTCCACAGAAATAGACAATACAGATCATGCCCTTGAACTTTCAAATCAATCATTTGAAAAGGGAAAAACACAAATGTCAAATGCCGTTTCTGGATTAGGCGCTATGGAACAAGGTCTTAATGGGATCAGCAATACCTTTATGGAAATTAGCGCAAATATTGAAGAGCAGACAGCTGCATCAGAAGAAATGTCTAGTGCCATTATGGTGGTCAATGATAAGGCAAAAATGATTCATGGAGAGACCAATAAAACCGGGCTTGCCTTTAATGCGGTATCCAAGATTATCGATGATATCCGAGTAGAAATTTTAGATAAAGTCTCAGAGCTGGATATGAAAACTCAGCTTGAAATTTGTATTAGCGATCATTTGATGTGGAAATGGCGTGTTTATAATATGATCTTGGGGTATGAATCACTAGAGGAATCTCAAGTGGGGACACATCATACTTGTAGACTTGGGAAGTGGTGTGATACATGTGAGTTTACGGATGTGGACATAAAGCAAGTGATCGCAGAATTGGAAACACCACATGCATCACTCCATGACTTGGCTAAAAAAGCAATAAAAGCGTATAATAATGGCGATATTCATGGTGCAGAAGCTGCACTTGAACTGATGGATCAAGCGTCTAAGCAAGTAGTAGATTGTCTTAATCAGATGAAAAAAATAGATAGAAAGAAGAAAGCCAAATAGTGAAGAGTAATGTTTAGGGGCATTGGAGGGATTTTAAATGAACACTATGGATCAAGAAATTACCAAGAAAAGTCGATTGATATTTATAAAATATGCGTCAATCATACCTCCATTGCTGTTCATAGTCTCTTTTCTAATCCTATTTATTTTTGAAAAAAATATGAGAATCGTAAAATATGAAGAAATGATTAATTCTGAAAAACACATTTTAGTACTCGAAAACGCTATCTTAGATCAAGAATATAGAATGGTACTTGAAGATTTAAAATTTTTACAGCATACTTTTAGTGATGTAGAAAATAGTGATGAAAAAATAGATGCCGTTGCAAAAATTTGGAGGGAGTTTTCAACACATAGGAATATTTACGATCAAATAAGATTCTTAAATTGCAGTGGAGATGAAATAATACGGATTAATTATGTAGAGGGACATGGGGAAATTGTGCCTGAGCATCAACTTCAAAATAAAAGTAATCGATATTATTTTAAAGATACGCTCAATTTAAGTGAGGAAAGCATCTATATCAGTCAACTTGATTTAAACATGGAAAATAACATGATTGAAGTGCCATACAAGCCAGTGATTAGGATCGGAACGTCTTTATATGACGCAAATGAACAACAAAAAGGTGTTATTATTTTGAACTACTTAGCAGATTCTATGTTGACTCAATTCAGAAGTATGGGTGAAAACAGCACTGGTGAGATTGCACTACTCAATTCAGACGGCTATTGGTTGTCCAGTGAAAATGCTGAACTAGAGTATCGATTTATGTTTCCAGGATTTGAAGATCAAACATTTTCGAAACGTTATCCGGATGAATGGAGTCGCATCAAAAATGGTGAATCAGAATTACTAACATCCAACGGCTTATTTTTGGCTTCTAAAGTTGTTTTAAATACTAGAGTAACAATGCATACAGGTGATACGGATGATGAAAATAGGATTCAAATGCGAACTGGGAATTGGTATATTGTTTCCAGCGTGCTTAGAAATGACGACACTCAAATATATTTTCCAGATGATAATCAAGGGCTTATGTGGGCAGTTTTAACTAAAAATAGCATTTACTTTTTTCTAATTTTAACAATAGCATTGCTAATCGCTTACCTGATATCGCTTAATAGAAAAGCATTTCTTACCATTAAATTTTATTCTGAATATGATGCGCTTACTATGACTTTTAATCGAAGGGCAGGTCTTGAAAAGCTTAAAGAAATAGTGCCTTATGGAGAACGCCGAAAATTCAATATAAGCCTCTGTTTCCTTGATGTGAATGGTCTTAAAACAGTCAATGATAGCTTAGGACACAAGTATGGTGATGAATTGATATTATCAGCAGTTCAAGGCATCAAAGGTCAAATTCGCAAAAAGGATTTGATCATCAGATTTGGTGGCGATGAATTTTTAGTGGTGTTCTATAACAGTAACTTAGAGGAATCTGAGATGATTTGGCAGCGCATTGTAAAGGTATACGAAGAGATCAATCAAGTGGAAAAAAGATCATATAATATCAGCGTGAGTCATGGGATCGTAGAAGTGACAAATGAATCTGCTGAAGGGCTTGAAGCTTTGATCAAATTAGCAGATGAAAAAATGTATGCAGAAAAGCGTATTATTAAAGAAAATATTCAGACTTTAAAATAGAGTCAAAGAACAAATAGAAGCCATACGTATGATTTATGAAGAGCTTAGGCCGTATAATAACGGATTGGCTCATACATAAGTCGCATGTATGGCTTTATTTGATGTACTTATAGTTTGCGTATAAGTGGCTTCCAAAATGGATAAATAAAGATCGTAAACAGTGAAAGAAGCGTCAAAAAGAAGGTAAAAGGCACATATTGAACTGCTGAAATCCCAGTGAGTTGTTTAATGACGAGGCCATTGACGTTCCAGGGGATCAGACCGACAACATTTAGCCCTACATTTGCGATAGCCATCACTAAAAGTGTGCGTGGTATTTGAAAGGCATCATATTTGTCTTTTAAATATTTCCCAGTGATCATAGCAGTCATAGCCTGAGAGCACGTAATCATGGAGAGAACAAGCCCTAAAAGAGCCGTATTTCTAATGAGCTGTGCTTCTGTTTTGACATTTTTCATAAAGGGTTCGATAATCACATCTATGAGTAAGTCTGCTTCTAAAATACCGTTTAAGCAAGCACTGAGTAAGATCACTAAAATGACATTGACCATACTAAAAAGACCTGTGGTTTTTAGCATTGAACCCAGTATGACGTGGTCAATATGATAGCCGTGAACCATAAAATCAAGTAAGGATTCAGTGTTAGCTCCTTTTGCATAAAGCAAAGCTGCAGAAGTGATGCCAACTAAAGTGAGCACTTTATTTATCGGTACCTTTAAAATCAATAATAGAATCATCATGAGCAGTGGTAATAATAAATAAAATTTGATACCAAACACAGTGGCAATAACGGCATTTTGACTGAGCATTTGACCCTCTATGATAAAGGGTTTCCCCATGATATAGAATATAATTAATGTCATAACATAAGGGATGATCGAACTCTTTAATAATAGAGGCATATTGCTTCTGAAATCGGTATCAGTTACTGATGAGGCTAGATGCAATCCAGAAGCAAGTGGTGATGTACGATCGCCAAAGTATGCCCCTGAGAGTAATGCTCCTGTAAGTAGGGGTAAAGAAACATCCATTTGAAAAGCCAAACTTATAAAAAGTGGAATCAAGATCGTTAAAGTTCCGATGGCTGTTCCAAGGAGCATGGAGAGAATCGTCGCAAGAATAAATGCTGATAGAAGCAGATTTTGGCCAATCATCATTTCTGAAAAGTGGACGATGAATGTAGGGAGTGCTCCACATCCCATCATAAGTGGTAATGTAATGCTGATTAGAAAGAGAAGAACCACGGTCTTCTTTACGGCTTTCAAATTATGAAAAATAAGTTCTGGAACAGCTACTTTATGTGTGCTTAAACTATAAGCCAAAATATCGGTTGATAATATGGCAAAATAAAGCGGTATATTTAGTGAAATTGCAAGTGTGACACTTAATATAAGGCCTAGTACAATGACATAGGCTTTCTTTTTTCTTTTAGGTTCTATAGAGGTCATTGAAATACTCCAAAGTTATGTCTTCCATATCATGGTACTGAAACACATCTTAAAAGTCAACGAAACCTTAAAAAACCTCATAAATTATTTAAAGCGCTTTCTAAGTTCAGCTTCGAGTTCAGTGATATCAATATTTTGATTTGCCAAAAGCACTAAGCTGTGATAGAAAAGATCGGCCATTTCATAGAGGAGCTCTTCTTTTGAATTTTTAGCACCTATGATGACCTCTGCACTTTCTTCGCCTACTTTTTTGAGAATTTTATCAATGCCTTTTTCAAAGAGATAATTGGTATAGCTACCTTCTATTGGGTTAGCTTTTCGATCTTCTATGACAGTCATCAATTTACTGAACACATTTTTATTTTCTGGCATTTGGTTAAAGCAAGAATAACTGCCTGTATGACATGCTGGTCCTTCTTCATTGACGATCATTAAAAGAGTGTCGTTATCACAATCATATCTTAAATCCACAAGCGCTTGTTTGTTACCAGAAGTCTCACCTTTAAACCAGAGAGATTGTCTGCTTCGAGAATAAAAATGTGTATAGCCTGTTGTAACAGCCTTTTCAAGTGCTTCTTCGTTGACATAGGCAAGCATAAGTACGACACCGGTTTGAGCAGATTGAACGATGGCTGGAATGAGCTCAGCGTCAAAGAGTGGTGCAAAATAGCTTCGAACTGGGACATCTTCACGCTTGAGCTCAAATTTCACCTCAGGGATACTGACTTTTTTAGAGTGAAAGATACTTGCAGCTAAACCTGCGGATATTGTGGTTTCTTTAAAGAGTTTTACGAAGTCCATTTTATCTCCAGCACCACCAGAGGCGATAATCGGAACAGAAACTTTTGATTCAATACTTTTTAAAAGCTCTAAATCAAAACCTTTTTTACTTCCATCGGCATCGATGGAGTTGATGCAGAGTTCGCCAGCACCAAGCTGAATACCCTCTAGAATCCAATCTATAGCTTTTCTACCTGTGTTAGTCCTGCCACCATGAGTGAAAACAATATATTCATCGCCTACTTTTTTTATATCCACTGATAGTACGACACATTGCGCACCATATTTGAGGCTAGCTTCTTTAATCAAGTTTGGGTTTATAAAGGCCTGCGTATTGATGGAAACTTTATCTGCACCTGACTTTAAAAGTGCATCAAAGTCATCTATGGATTTTACACCACCTCCCACAGTGAAAGGGATATTAATGGTCTTAGCGATTTGAGATACGAGATTTAAAAAGGGACCGCGATCTTCTGTTGAAGCCATAATATCGTAAAAAATGAGTTCGTCTGCGCCAGTGTCACTGTAATATTTAGCGATTTCAAGTGGATCGGCTATGGTGATGACATTTTCAAATTGTTGTCCTTTAACGACTTTACCGTTTTTAATATCTAAACAGGGAATGATTCTCTTTGCTAACATTTTGGACCTCCTACAGCTTGTACAGCTTCTGAAAAAGTGAATTTCTGTTCATAAAATGCTTTGCCAATGATCACTGAAGGCATATCAATGGATTTAAGTACTTTTAAATCTTCAAGTGAACTCACACCACCAGAAGCGATAATTTCAGCGTTAGTTAAATTCTTAATGGCCTTATAAGTGTCAATATCTGGACCTGTGAGCATACCGTCACGTGAGATATTAGTGACGAGCAGAGATTGACAGCCAATATCTGAAATGGTTTTAATAAATGTGTTTAAGCTTATTTTGCTCTCTTCTTGCCATCCTTCAGTCATGACATAATCGTTTTTAAAGTCAATAGCACAAACGATTTGCGAAGTGTACTGGTCTAATATAGTTTTAAAAGTTTCCAAATCTTTAAGGGCTAGAGAGCCGATGACAATGCGGTCAACACCACTTTCTACAAGTGTCTGAACATTCTTTAGCGATCTTATGCCACCACCGAATTGGATGTTTAAAGAAGTTTTGTTGGCAATCTCTTTGAGATTTGAAAGATTGATGAATTCACCATTTAGAGAGCCGTCAAGATCGACAATGTGTATGTCATTTGCACCTTGTGATTCCCAGAATTTAGCGGCATCTAGGGGGTTGTCATAATAGACCTTTTTTTGATTAAAATCACCTTGTGTCAATCTGACACATTTTGAACCGCTGATATCAATGGCTGGAAAAATTCTCATAAGACCTCCTGGGTTATTTCGTAAAATTGTTTGATGAGTTTTGCACCAAGTGCACTGCTTTTTTCTGGGTGAAATTGCATACCGTAGACGTTGCCATTTCCAACAATTGCAGGAACTTTGCTTTTTTCATAATCCACATAAGCGTAAACGTATTTAGAATCAAGAGGTGCTAAATAAGAATGTACAAAGTAAGCAAATCCATTTATGTTTGCAAAAGGCGATTGATCTGTAAAAATGAGGTTATTCCATCCCATATGTGGAATGGTTTTTACTTTATTTTTATCAAAAATATCAATAGTGCCTGGCAGTAGCCCTAACCCTTGCCATACACCATTTTCAAGACTCTTTTCATAGAGCAGTTGCATCCCTAGACAAATGCCGAGGACAGGAATGTTCATATTGACTGCTTCTTTTAAAGTTTTATCAAGGCCAAGAGATTCAAGTGCCTTCATGGCATCTTCAAAAGCGCCTACACCGGGTAAAATGATATGAGTTGCTTTTAAAATTTCTTTAGGATCGGCGGAAAGTCTTGTATTTGGATCAATTTTGCTAAAGGCATTTAAGACATTAAAGATGTTGCCTACGCCATAATCTATTATAATCGTCATTATAGAACCCCTTTCGTGGATGGTAGTGAGTCGCTTGTAACCATCAGTGCTCGTCTTAGTGTAATAGCTGTGCCCTTAAAGATCGCTTCAAGCATATGATGTGTGTTTTTACCTGCTAGAGTAGTAATGTGAAGTGCCATTTTAGCATTTTGTAAAAAGGCAGTCATAAATTCGAGACACCATTCGGTTTCAAAGCCACTTGTAATGGCACTTGGGAAGGTGGCATTAAAGGCTAAATAACTTCTTCCAGAAAGGTCAATGGCGATCCTTACTAAAGCTTCATCCATGGGGATCAAGCTATCTGCAAAGCGTTCAATCCCCGTCTTATCAGGAAGACTATCATTAAAAGCTTTACCGAGTAGAATACCGACATCTTCAATGATGTGATGTGGATCATCACCAGTGACTGTGAGATTGAGGTTAAACCTTCCATGTTTTGCGAACTGCTCAAGCATATGCGTGAAGAATGGAATTGGTGTTTGAATTTCATATTGACCTTTTCCGTAAGGTTCAAATTCTAATTCTACTTGGGTTTCAAATGTTTTTCTACTGAGTTTCATTGACCAGCCGCCCTTTCTAATTTTAGTGCAATCTCTATACAATTTAGGACTTCTTGAATTTCATATTCAGTGCCCACTGTGATTCGAAAGTAATCTTTCAAATAATCTTTTTTGAAGTGTCTAATTTTGATATTCTTTGTCACAAGCGTTTCTAAGAAATAGTCTTTTGAGATTTGATCAGCATTAAGTTTAAGCCAGACGAAGTTACTGTATGAGTCAAATACTTCAAGTGCTTTATACTGTTTGAGTTTTGAAATCATTTTGTCTCTTGTCTTAATAATTTGGAGGCGATTGGCGTCAATGGTTTCTTTAAAGTCAGATTTTAAGAGTGCAATGCCAAGGGCTTGTGAGAGGTTGCTAATAGTGTAAGGGTATTTGCAGTTATAGAGTCTTTTCATGTTGATTTCGTTTGAAAGTCCAAATCCGATTCTAAGACCTGCAAGGCCACAAGCTTTAGAAAGCGTTTTAAGCACAATTAAGTTAGGCAGTTCATTGATCATTTCAAGCATAGAATAATCCATAAAGTTATCCGATATAAATTCACCATAGGCTTCATCAATGACCACATAAGCGTCAGTTGATTTGATGATTTTAATGAGGTCTTTGGGGTTTATAAGTGCACCTGTAGGATTATTTGGATTGCAGATAAAGATGAGTCTAGGGCTTAGTATTTCGATGTAATCCATAAAATTAGCTATATTAAGCTCATAATAGGTTTCTGGTTGATATCGTCTAAATTCACATTTGTAAATGGATGCCATGATCTCATACATTACAAATGAAGGATCAAGTGAAAGGACGATGTCTTTTGGTGTTGTGAAAGCTTTGAAGATGAGATCTAAAACTTCATCGGAGCCATTGCCAGCGATAATTTGGCTCTGTGGTATGCCGATGTAAGCACTGTAAGCTTCAAGAAGTTCAATTGCATCAGCATCAGGATATCGATTTAATGTCTGTAGATCTAAATTTGCGCGTAATTTTTCTATTTGTACATCTGAAAGTGGATACGCGAGTTCATTTGCGTCCAGCTTGATTGTATCTTTAAGAGTATTCATAAGTCACCTCACATATTCAATTGGTTAATTACAGCATCAATTTGAGCTTGATTAAATTTATAGCTTGATTTATTGGCAATTAAGACGGGATTAATCGTCAAAACATCTTTAATTACTGAAAGACCATTTTCTTTTAGCGTTGTACCCGTTTCTACGATGTCGAAAATCACATCTGAAAGATTGAGAATCGGTGCAAGTTCCACTGAACCGTTTAAATAAATAGTTTTAGAAAGTGGAAAGTACTGTTTACAGATATTAGGGTACTTAGTGGCAATGGTCATAGGTGCCTCTAGGTTGATGTTGTCATCAAATCCAGCAATGGATAATGTGCACTTTGAAAAGGGAAATTCAAGGAGTTCATAAAAAGATTCTCCAGATTCCAAAATAACATCTCGACCTACCACACCGATATCAGCGATGCCATTAGCCACATAAGTGGGGACGTCCACGGGTTTTACCATGATCATTTTGATATTGCCGACTTGTACAATCAGTTTTCTGGAAGTCATGGCTTCTTCAGCATCAAAAGCTTTTAAAAAAGCTTCTGCAATTCGACCTTTAGAGAGTGCAAATGTAATAGATTCCATGGGGACCTCCTCTTAGTGAATACTCTTATTGTTGTCATTAACAGTTAAATATCGATCAAATGCCGCATAAGGCATTTTTTGTACATTATCTTTTCTAATATCGATAACCTTGGCGGAGACTTCACCAAAGACGATGACTTTTTCAAAATTTTCTTTAGTGGCAAGATCAATGGCTTCTTTTTCTGTTTTATAAGTTCTTAGATTAACTTCAAACCCCTTTTGACGATAGTACTCAGCATATTGGATGCCCTTCTCAGTGAGTTTTGTTTCAAGTAGCAGTAAACTATTTTTTCTAGTCATTTTTTTTACCTCCGTATAATTCATTAATAGATCTAGTGTGAGTGCAAAACCAGCTGCACAATTCGCTTTTCCGAATTCAGTACTGAGTTGATCATACCTGCCACCATTTAAGACTTCAGAAGGGCAGTTTTTGATAAATCCTTTGAGGACAAGGCCATTATAATATTTAAGTTCTGGCTTTAAGGTGAAATCCAGTTGAGTATATTTCAAAAGGTTATAAGCTTTTAAGAATGTGCTTCGATCTCTAATCTGATCTAAAATGGTGTTGAGCTTTAACTTGAGTTTTGGATTCTCAAAAGACATTTGATTGATTAATTTATTGGCATTTTCTAAAACGACTTCTGTAGGACCAAATAATTTAAAAAGAGATTTTATAAGCGTCCAGTCTTGTGATTTTATATTTTGAAAGCTTGAAAGTGCTTTTAAGGTCATCATATTTTTAGAAGGTAATGCTTTTACAATAGCTTGTTTTTGTTCAGAATCGAAAGATGTACTTTCAAGCAGTGTTTCTAGGAAATTCACATCACCAATATCTAACATGACTTTATCTGTAAAAAGCCTAAGTGATTTTATTGCTAAAACGATGATTTCGAGATCATGGAGTAAAGTGTCTTTGCCAAACGTTTCAACGCCAATCTGTGTCTCTTCGTTGAGCTGACGATGACCCCATTTATAAGTAGGGGCATAATAGCATATCTTTTGTTCAATATCAGATGCGGATGAGAGCCTGAGCATTTTCATAACCGATACTGTTGGATCGTTTTGAAGATAAAAGATTTCGCCAGATTGATCCATAAATTTGACTTGTGTATGACTTGGATACTGTTTTTCAAGTTCAGCAATAGAAGCGAGTGATTCACAAGCCGGGATGGAGACTTGACGATAGCCGTACTGAGCGTATAACTTCATCAGAGAAGACTGCATGGCATATTTATTTTGGTTGATGGTAAGTAAATTTGATTTCATATAGACCTCCGTAGATTCTGTGATATTTCAACGTAGACAACAAATGTTGCCAATTAGGAATATTTTTTATGATCTCCTCAATTTTTATATAAAAAAAAGAGCCATATAGGACTAACCTATATGACTCTCGTTATATTTTCGATCATCAACAGGTGAAGCCCAATTCAGTAGAGAATAACGAATAGGGCTTTACCTTTCGATGATATTATTTCATCGGATGATAAATCCCTGACCTGTGATGATGATGGAATTGTGAGGATAAAATTGTATAAATATTCATGGCGTGAACCTCTTTCCTTGTATTGTTCACTATATTACTGGGTTTTTTGAATGTTGTCAATAGATTTTAGAGAATTTTTATTCAAAATATGACTTTTTATTAAATTATCTGACTTTTAAGTTTTTTTAAATATTAATGAAAAGACCTTTCGAATATCGAAACTTCTCTGTTATAATAAGTTGAATATAAAGCTTTGATAATAATTTGAAAGTGGGGGAAATAGAGATGATCCATCAAAAATGGGGCATACTCATTGCACTTGTTTTTATAACAAGTATTGTCACTTGTCTAAGTTTTGGTGTTACACTACTTTACGGGTTTTTAGTGACTTTAGTGCTTACAAGTGCTTTGTTAAAAGCGAATGGGGTTAAAATAAAGGAGACACTCTCTTATGCGTTAGAAGGCATAGGACATGCTAAAACTATTTATTTTGTCATTTTGATGATCGGTGTCAATGTCGCACTATGGATTGCATCAGGTATTGTACCGTCTATGATTTATTATGGTTTTTCAATCGTCAACCATGTTAATTTTATTCTTTTTGCCTTTTTAGCAACAGGTACGTTTGCATTATTCATAGGAACAGGACTGGGATCATTGAGCACCATAGGCGTAGCGATTTTTTCTCTAGGGTTTAGTGCAGGCATGCCAAGAGCTTTTTTACTGGGGGCTATTTTATCAGGTGCATTTGTGGCGGATCGACTTTCACCTATTTCAGCACTGGTTAATTTCACTACTGAAACGATAGGGGTGAGTTTTAAAGTTTACTTCATGAAAACTTTAAAGCAGATGCTACCCGCAATGATTTTAACAGGGATAGTCTATCTCATTATGAGCATGAATATTGAATCTACTTTGACAGGGGCGACAATTTTAGAGTATAAAGCTGTTCTCTCAGAAGCTTTTGTCATATCGGGTTGGTTTTTTATCGTGCCTATTGGGGTACTGGTGTTATCTTTAATAGGTTTTAAATCAAATCTGACTTTAGGTTTTGGTATGATCTCCAGTATTTTAATCGCTATTTTTGTACAACATGTGCCTATGACAGCACTTATGGGGTTTATGTATAATGGGTTTCATACGAGTAGTCAAGTTGATTTGATTAAATCACTTCAAATTGGTGGTGGTAGCTCTATGATAGAGGTTGTCTTTATTATTATGGGGGGCATATCCATGAGTACGATTTTTGAAAAATGTGGTTGGATTAAGCCACTCACTGATTTTGTAACTCGGAAGTCTAAGACGAAGACTGCTCTCTACTTGAGAACGAGTTTAATGAGCATAGGTCTCGATGCATTAACCTGTGATCAAACAGTTGGTATCATCATTCCTGGTCGAAATTTGAAAGAAGCCTTTGCAGATCACAATTTAGATGATGGGGATTTAGCCGCTTTAATTGCCAATTCAGGGACGGCACTGGCGCCACTGATGCCATGGAATGTCAATGCGATTATCATATTGACCATCACAGGCGTATCTGCCGTTGAATTTGCACCCTTTATGATTTTTAACTCCATGACCATCGTGTGGGTATTGTTGCATGTTTTTTTAAAGGAAAGTACTGAAAAGATCAAGATGAGACTTCAGCGTAATTAGTATAAACGTATCTTTAAGATAACGGATATTGAATTCAATTTAGGAGAGGCTCTAGGAGAAAGTTATTTTTTCTTAGAGTCTCTTTTTATCGCCAATTAGAGTTATTACAAATTAATTAACATTTTATAAAGAAAATAGCTGAAACGTTGACTTTATAAGGGGTCCATCCTATACTGAGACTATCAAATAGTTTGAATATCAAATTAATATATTAAAAATAGTTTTAGAAAAGAGGTTCAGTATGGATTCAAAAGAAGTTGTTCTCAATACCCTTTTGGTGGAACTTTTTAATAACATCATGACCATTGAAGAGAAAGCACTTCACAGTAAAAAATTTGATGATTTGTCTTTAACAGAGTTTCATGTTATTGCTGCAATTGGTGTTAAAAATACGCTTAAGATGTCAGACATAGCACCTAAATTGGGGATAACGGTAGGCACCTTGACTATATCCATTAATAACTTGCTTAAAAAAGAATATGTGATCAGATCGCGGAGTGAAACTGATCGGAGGGTTGTCTACGTGACTTTAACGGATAAAGGTCATGCAGCTTATGAACATCATGAAGCTTTTCATCAAGAAATGATAGAATTTGTACTCAATGCGCTTGATGAAAATGAAAGTGAAATCTTAACGAAATCACTTTTTAAAATTATTCGATATTTTAAAACGAAATATAGTTAGAGTGTTGCTCAACTTTTGACACTCTAACGCAATATAAATCGTAGAAAAGAGGAAAGAATATGAAAATCACATTAGTGACAGATAGCACTTGCGATTTAATGCCAAGAGAACTCGCTGATCAGGGCATTCTATTTGCATCACTAAAAGTTCTTTTTAAAGATGCAGAATACATTGATAAAATTAATTTAGATACAGCTGCTTTTTATGAAAAAATGAAAAGATCTAATGAATTGCCAACGACTTCACAAGTTAATCCAAATGAGTTTTATGATATTTTCAGTGCTGAGATTGAAAAAGGCAATGAAGTTTTAGGCATATTTTTATCGAGTGAACTCAGCGGCACTTATAATTCAGCTAAAATCGCTAAAGAGATGATTGATAGTGATAAGATTCACCTTGTGGATAGTCGAACGACGAGTTTTTCACTTGCTTTGATCCTCTTAAAAGCAAATGAGTGGATTCAAGAAGGCAAAACAATCGAACACATTATAGCAGATTTACAATCTCTCGTTGAAAAAGCCCAATTATATGGGATGTTAGATTCTTTAGATAATCTAAGAAAAGGGGGGCGCCTCTCTTCTGGAACTGCTATGATCGGGAAGATGTTAAACATGAAACCCATCATAGAAGTGAAAAATGGTGTTGTGGAAATGGCCAATAAGGTAAGAGGCACACGTAAAGGCATGGCTTGGATGATTGAACAATTAAGAAAAGAATATCCAGAGGGTATCATAGAAGAGATTGCTCTTGCACATGCTCATGACGATCAAAAGTTGGTGGATATAAAAGCACTTATTTTAGAAGCGTTTAATGTAAAAAAGATATATGAAGTCGAAATTGGTTCTGTGGTAGGGACTCACACAGGCGAAGGTGTTGTGGGGATTGCTTATTTTAGAAAGTAAAATGAATGTTCAAATGCAAGACCTCTTCTGATTAAAAAACAAAATATAGGAAAAATACAATAAAATACAATGGAGAATAATGAGAGAAAAGTGTATAATTAGAACTGTGATCACGATATAATACAATTTCAGAATCTTATCAACATACTTTTTCTGGATCTTTGTCTGTTGGTTATGGAAAAGTTACTAATAATTAAGGAGAGGCATTGAAATGAAAAAAACGGTAGGGACTCTTATATTTTGTCTGTCTTTGTTAGTCTTTTCTATAGTCGTAATGCTAGCACAGTTGAGTTTATACGTTGATCGTTTGCATGGCAGTTATGTAAATACAATATCAAGTCATATTCCAGTTATCGTGTATATTTTTACGGGAATCACGATTTTAATCAGTTTAATCTTAATATTTGAAGACGTGATCCTTAAATTTGATAAAAAATAATACGTATTAAAACTTAAATACAACATAAAAAGTGGCTTAAATGAAGCCACTTTTTATGTTGTAATCAAGTGTAGATATAACGTCGTTACCATAAAAAAGGAAAGAATCGCCAATGTGATTTGATTAAAGCTGAGTTCCATCCTTTTGAGTTTGACAAATAGAGGATTCTTTTTCACCACGACTCTATAGGTCAAATAACTTGCCCCGTAAGTGAGTAAGTACTTAGGCCATTTGAGAAACTGAGCTAAAAGACCATAGTGTGCATCATATGTCGTAAGTAGCTTGAACATATAATCACCGCCTATACCGAGCAAAATACAGCTTAAAGCCATAACACTGAGTGCTATTATAGAATTGTATGGCAGTATTTTTTTGCCTATAGATGGCGGTGCAGAAAGTTGATTTGGATCTCTAAAAAGCACATGCCAAAACTTGATAAAGGACATCATGGTGCCCATGTTGATTATGGTAAATAAGATTTCATTTCCAAGTCCTGAAAAACCTTTCATGATATAGTATTTTGAATAGCCACCACTAAAAAAGGGGGCACCTGTGATGCTGAGTACGGCAATGATTAGAATTAAAGATAAAAATTTGGACCTTTCAAATAAGCCATTCATTTTCCGAATATCACGTGTATGGAAAGTCTCAATTAGTAAGCCGGCGATTAAAAAGAGCAGTGTTTTAAAAGTACCATGTGCTACAACATGATAGAGGCCACCATAATAAGAGGGAGTTTGAACAGCACTGAGTCCGATCATCATAAGTCCAATTTGAGAAACAGAATGATAAGCTAGAATCAGTTTGATATCCGTTTGAGCTAGAGCGAATAAGAAGCCTGCAATGGCAGTTAAAAAGCCAATCCAAATGAAGAAATCTGATATGGGAAATATGGAACCAAACATAAATGCAACTCGAATATAGAGATAAATACCAATTTTAACGAAGATACCTGACAACACACCAGAGACAATTGAAGGTGCACTTGCAGTACCATGAGCTTTAGGCAACCAACTAAAGAGAGGTAATAAGGCTGCTTTTAAGCTGATACCAGTGATCACCAGTGCAAATGGCATGATGAGCGTCTTCTTTGAGGGAAAGAGGCTTATTGCAGTGGCGACGCTTTCAAAGTCAAGTGCCCCTGTATACTTGTAAAGATATCCAATCCCTAATAAAAAGAAGGTCATAGCGATCATATTGACCATGAGATAAATCATACCATCATACATGGATTGGCTGTCTTTTTTATACATAATGAGAATACTCACCACCACAGTGGCAACTTCTATTAAAATATAGACGTTGAAAAAATCTGTGGACAAGAAAACGCCATTAATGAGGCCTTGTAAACTTAAAAATAGAAAGATAAAGAGCTTATTCATATATGATTTATGCAAATTAAAGAGGATCATAAATCCAAATAGGAAATTGTTTAGGATTAACATAGTTGCGGAGAGCGTATCTACTCTAAGTTTCATACTCATTGGAAATGCAATGCCTGAAAGAAGCTGGACAGATGGGCCTGTATGATTAAATAGAAAATTTAAAGCAATACCAATTAAGACAGCCTCTAAGACAAGAGTTGCCTTCATCAAGAACTTACAATGACAGATGTAGAAGAAAAGACCAATAAGAATTGGTCCTAGTACAAGCAATATCATCTGAGACCTCCGCGTTTATTTTTAACTTTGTTCCAGTTGGTAGAACCATATTTGTGATATAGAGAAATAAACATTGTTAGACTTACTGCTGTAACTGAAATGCCCACCACAATGGCGGTTATCATTAAGGCTTGAGGGATAGGATCAGCAACAGGTGCTGTGAGGTGGCTGCCGATAGGTGGCACGCGTCCCTCTGCATTGTTAATGGATAAAAAAAACAAGATGATGGCAGCCTGTATGATACTCAGTGCAATAATTGTTTTCACGATGTTACGTCTGGAGGCGAGTGCGTAGATGCCAATCATAAATAGAGCAAGACTTACATTTTCGCCATTGATTAAATCTACTAGTTTTTCAATAGTCATAGAGTCACCTTATTTCATAGAATACAAATCGGATAAAGATGATGGACATACCACAGGCAACTTTAATGCTGATCAGTAGATTCATCAGTATCAGATAGTAGAGGTTAAATGCTGGCAATTGTAAATGAATAAAGGTCAGTAAAAAACCCAATGGAAATAAAAATATTAAAAACAAGGTTAGCTTTTCAATTGTTCTAATCTTTTTAAGTGAGGTTTCAATACTTGGATCAATCAAGTATTTGATAATTAATACAGAGGCTATAATGGCACCGCCTTGAAAGCCACCACCGGGAGTAACGTGTCCATTAAGCACTATGTACAAGCCAAATAAAAGGACAAAAGGATAAGTGATGGGCAATGTTTTAGAGATTAAAAAAGAGTGATCATTCATCTAGCTCATCTCCTTCATGAATGGATAAATACACAACGCCTATAATGCTAAATAAGAGCATTAGAGCTTCAAATAAAGTGTCATAATAGCGATAGACCAAGTAAATTGACGTCACAACATTGGTTGAACCCGTTTCGATATAAGCATTATTTATATAGTGATTTGAAATATCGTAAGCGACTTCATGAGAGGGTTGTGTCAATAGGACCATCATTACAAATGCGATAAAACAAAAGATTGCAATACTTTTTCGTCTCATTCGATCACCTCTTCGACTTGGATGAACTCAATAGGGACTTTAAAGTGAATTTCAGAATCAAAAAAGGCAATTAAGGAATCCATTTTATAATTTTCGGGGTGTCCCCATATCGTGATATGTGAAGTTTCATTCAGTACAATTAGAGCATATTGATGATCTGATTTGATCGTTTCAATGGTATCCACAGTATAAATAATTTGTGGCTCTAGTTCTTGTTTGGCACAGTATTTATCTAAGAGTTTATTAAAGTGAAGATGTTCAGTGGTAAGATGTGATTGATCTTCAAACTCAGCTTCTGAAAGACAGTAATAAACCGTAAATATTTTATACTTTTGAAGTGCAACTAGGTAGAGGATCGTGGAAAGTGTACTGCCAATAATGGCTTCTGCAATGGCTACATCAGGTGCATTGTAGAGTAGGTAAACAAAAGAAGTTGTCAAAGAAAAAGCGCCTAAGTAGATAACTGCATGTCGCATTTTTTGAATTTGAATGGTAACGATGGCAAGCAGAACCAGTACAACCAAAGCGAGTTTTAACATAAAATCACTCCTTTTTTATTTTAAAGCCACTGTTGTATGCTGAACGTGTAATGGCATGTGTGATTAAGGGATTGACAATTAGAACTAGGCCAACAATAAAACTGACCTTGAGTGAAAAAAAGGAAAAGCCATGTTTGATAATCACACCGGCTAAGAGTAGGATAAAGCCAGCAGTATCCACATTTGAAGCAATTAGAATACGGGTATAAAAATTTTTAAAGCGATATAATCCCAAGATGCCAAATCCTATAAAAAAGAGACCACCACTCATGAAAATCAAGGCCACTGTTTCTCTCATTTAAAATCGTCCTTTCCGCTGTACATAAATAGATAAGAAAATAATGCCGACAAACCCTAGTAGTGCATAGACAATAGCTAAGTCAAGATACATAGACATTTCTTTATAACTGGAATAGAGCACAATAAGAGCGAGTAGTTGTGATGCCACCATGTTGAGTCCAAGTAGCCTATCCCATAAAGAAGGCCCCATTAGAATTCTTATTAAGCTCAAAGTTAGAAGTAAAATCAGCAGTATGATGATTACAAACATAGAAGACTCCTTTATCAACTTAAAAAATTTTCAAATTTACCTTTGATGATATTGCCTGCGATAACACTGTTTTTACTTTTTGCATTAAGCCAAAGTACTTTCAAATTTTGCTCTCCAAGCTCTATAGTGACAGTACCGGGTGTTAATGTAATCGAATTTGCCAGTATAGATTTTTGAGTGTTGGTTTTGAGATCCGTATGAACCTCTATGATATCTGGATTAATTTGCAAAGTAATAATCTGATAAATGGTGATTAACGCATTTGCATAAATCTCATAAAGGAGGAGAAAAAAATAAACCAATAGCTTTAATAGATTAAAGCTGAAAAGGTGATAGAAAGAATCTTTAAGCAGATACTTTTCGGTAAAAATGATGATGATAACACTTGATATTAGCCCTGAAAGTACTGTGATTAAATCAGATTTTTCAAAGAGTGCAACCCAAAATAGTGTTGTTAAAAGATACAATTGACTGTAAAAAAGATATTTGTTTTTCATCAGCTTATCCCCTCATTTAAAGTTGATACTCGAATTATTATATTGCTATTATTTTACCCTTGCAATGAAGTCATAAATCATATTTTTAGATCAAAAAATAATTTTCTCTGTCTAGGCTCTTTTCTAGCGACTTAGAGCAGATAAAATAAGCCCCCCTATAGGCACAAGGAGGGCAGGTATTATTCTATTTAGTTAAATATAAAGTAACAAGTCTCATGGTGTTTTCCATAGCTTCATAATGCGTTCTTTCCATGCCATGAGAAGCATGAACCCCAGGGCCAATAAGGGCGCCCTTAATATTATGCCCTGCATGTAATGCAGCGCCCACATCTGATCCATAGTAAGGATAGATATCGACTGCGTAGCTCAGGTTGTTTTCTTTGGATAGATTGATGAGATCAGAGGTCATATGGTAGTCATACGGGCCACCTGAATCCTTGGCACAAATGGATACATCATATTCCGTACACGTCAAATCATCACCAATACAGCCCATATCAACAGCTAACATTTCTGAAATGTCCTCTGGTATAAAAGAAGAACCATGTCCAACTTCTTCGTAGTTAGAAATTAAGATTTTTGTTTTATATTTGGGTTTGATGCCATTGCGTGATAAGTACTGCATGACACCAAATAAGATCGCTACAGAACCTTTATCATCAATAAAGCGTGATTTTAAAAAGTCATTTAAAATCGTTGTCTTGGGATCAATACAAATGAAATCACCAACACCAATGCCAAGTGCTAGCACATCTTCTTTGCTTTTAACCTTTTCATCAAGGCGAACTTCCATTGTATCAGGTGTTCTAGCAAGTGTGGAAGCATCTTTGAAAACATGTGCAGCAGGGGAAGTACTGAGGAATGTCCCGTGATAAACTTTACCATCTCGCGTATGAATTCGACAATACTCACTGTCTAGCGTTGGCACAATAGGGCTTCCAACAAGTGTGAATTTCAAAGTACCTTCATTTGTGATACTTCTAACCATAGCGCCAAGTGTATCGACATGAGCAGCGAGTCCAACTGTTTTCATATGATCATGCCCCTCGATTGTGATGATACCACCACCTTTATGTGTGAGCTCGAATTCATAACCTAATGCTTCAGCCCAACCACCGACGGTGCTCATAATATTATGTGTAAAACCACTTGGACTATCTGTGTTTAAAAGAGCTTCGGCTTTTTCAAGAACATAGTTCTTATTAAATGTCATCGTCATAATGCACCTCTCTTATCTTGTTCTGTAAATGTGATTTTTATACTTGAATTGTATCATTTTAAATGCTATTGTGCCAGATAATCATCTATTGAAGTTAAAATGGAATCTAATGTTTTTTGATCAAGCATGCCTGGATAAGCATACAAATACTCAAAATCAGGTCCTATAAAGACAGATGTAGGAAAGCCCGTGACACTGAATTGCCCTGCAAGTGATTGATCTTCATCAAGATAGACATCAAGAGAGAGGCCTTTCTCATCAAGGTATTTTTGGATCGTATCAGAATCTTCACCCACATTGATCGCCAAAACTTGATATTGATCATTTTTACTCAAGGTTTCTATAAGAGGCATTTCTTGATCACAATAATGGCACCAAGTTGCCCAAAAATTGATGACGATGACTTTGTCTTTAAAATCATAGAGCTGTGCCGATGTACCATCTAATTTTTGAAGTGTAAAATCAGGGAATATATAAGGTTCTTGTGTATTGGCAGTATCTGCAGAGTCGGTTGAAGTTTGATCCGCAGATTCAGAACTTTCAGTTGTTGTGCTTGAACTACTTGGGGTATTGGATTCCGTTGATTCCGTTGAATCATTTGTGACTGATGATTCAGACGTTTCAGATGATTGATCAGAAGCCACTTGTTCATCCACGGCAATGGGTGCTTCAAGTTTTGAACTGCCACAGGCAGTCATTAAAAGTAGAGCAATGGTTATAGGTATAATTAGTACTTTTTTAGACATTATAAATCCCCTTTCGCTATAAAAAATTATTGACTAAGCTGCCAAGTTTTCCTGTTGTCATTAAGAGGCCCAAGACGATCATAATAACACCAGCAATCCGATTAATCGTTTCAGAGTGTTCACTAAACTTCTGAGTGTATTTTTCAACAGTATTGATAAAGAGTGCAGTGATTATAAATGGAATGGCCATTCCCATAGAATATATCCATAAGAGGAAGGCGCCATCAGCTACATTTTGACTCATAGCAGCGGTGGATGCTAAAATTGCACCTAATATTGGACCAAAGCATGGTGTCCAACCAAAGGCAAATGCCATCCCCATACCAATAGAAGTAAAAAAGGTCATTTTACCTCGTGTTTTAGATTTTCTATAATCCTTACTGAGCATAGGCAGTTTTAAAAAGCCCATGAGATATAGTCCAAAAAATACAATCAATAGGCCACTAATCCTTGCGAGCAGGATTTTATGTGTGGCAAAGAGTCTGCCAAGTGCACTTGCAGAAATACCGAGAAGCATAAAGATAATTGTAAATCCTATGATAAAGCCAAAGGTTCGAAATAAAATTAATTTACGCTTTTGTGAAATTGTTTGAGAATCATAAGCACCTGCCATGTACATGATATAAGCTGGAATAAGTGGTAGGAGACATGGTGAGAAAAAAGAGGCCACACCAGCAGAAAATGCAGTCCAATAGGAGACTTGTAAAAACATATATACACCTCAAATCAAATTTTATTATTCATAAGAATATTCTAATCCATTATAAACTAAGTGAGAAATGTTTTCAATTATGTTATTGTTTTCACAGTTTAAGAAAATAAATATAGGGTAAAAACGTGATATTACTGGAAATTAATTCAGTAATAAAGTAAAATATTGTATAGGCATATAATTGAAGGTTATACTATAATTTTTTTTGAATGGGGTGCGATTTATGGGCGAATATCGAATTACAAGACGGGGTAAGTGGGTTATTGGTATTGTTGCCGCGCTTGGATTGATAGCTCTAATAAAGGGTTCTATATTTTTAGCGTTATTCGGACTGCTATTCAGTACTTTCTTATTGGTAGTCAGTATATATGAAATCTTTATCAATAAATAAGCATCCTTATTCTTTGGATGCTTTTTTTTTGGTCAGGGGGTATATATGGCTTATTATGGTCCATTCACGTGTATCATTGTTTTATTATTAACAGGTTTGTTCATAATAGGCACAAAATGGAAAAGTAAGGTCCAAGTTTTTAGTGGTTCTGTATTTTTTCTTTGTGCTTTTTTAATACTGAGCTCGTATAAGGCATTTACCATAACACAAGTGGAACAAATATTTTGGGGGCATATTTTTATAGTGAATTCATTAAATTTGGTACTGGCCTTTACCTTTTTTATGGTGAATGTGCTCATCATCTGGTTTTCAAAATATGCCATTCATAAGTACATGGATGATGCAGAATATCCTCAATATTATGGGACTATTTTCATTATGAATGCTTTTATTACGATGATTTTATTTTTGGACGATATACGTTGGCTCTATTGTGCCTATTTTTTGGTTGTTTTGATGTCTTATAATCTTATTAAGATAAAAGTAAATCATGCTGTCCAGTATGAAAAGACAAAATTTATTGTTTTAAATCTCTTCGGATTATTGTTATTAGCAGTGGGCTTGATGATGCTCAATAAGGTATCTGGAACAACACATATTCATCTTCTTAGGCAGTACATAAATATGGAAAGAATAAATTATTTGACACTTAGCGTTACACTATGTTTGATTGGGCTGGGGATTAACGGAGCTCTCTTTCCGTTTTACTCATGGTTGCCCGATTTATACAGTTCTATGCCAGCGCCTTTGAGCGCACAGTTATCTTCGATTAGCATTAAAGTAGCTCCAATTGTCATGATTAAAATTATCTACGATGGCTTGGGGTTAATGTGGTTCTCTAAAATAGAACTAGATAGTGTACTTGTGGTACTAGGCGGATTGAGTATGCTCACAGGATCTCTCTTTGCAATATATCAAAAAGACATCAAAAAAATGATTGCTTATTCTACGATTTCTCAATTAGGATACATTTACTTGGGGATGGGATTGGCGAATTTTTGGGGGATACGCATTGCGATCTATCAAATAATTGCCCACACTTTGACTAAATCGGCGATTTACCTCAGTGTAAGTTCGATCTATGAACAGACTGGAACAACATCTATAGAGGAACTGAAGGGGATTGGAAAAGAAATGCCAGTGACGCTGATGTGCTTTACCATGGCGGCACTTTCTATGATTGGAATCCCGCTTTTGCCAGGATTCATCAACAAGTGGTATTTATCACTCTCTGCCATATCGAATGGCATGGTGATTCCTGTATTCATCATTTTGATCAGTACGATTTTAAATGCGACCTATTACTTGCCTATAATTATTAATGGTTATTATGGTAAACATAATGTATCGAACAAAGTTTTTTTATCAAAAGCAAAACCGCTCAAAGAAGTGATCCCACTGATTATACTTGTCGTAATGATGGTGCTGTTTGGTATTTTTTCAAATGCATATTTTGAACTTAACCCAGTGCACTACTCTTTATAAGGAGGGTGAAGATGATCATAATAATATTAGCTATATTGTTATTGCCCATGCTTTCTGGTCTAATAAATATGCTTTTATTTAAGCAACAGAGCCTATTTTCTAAAGCCGTGATGCTTTTGACTCTTGCAGGTGTTATTGGACTTGAACTTTATTTAACGAAAGAGCATATAGGGTTTGAAATTCATGGTATGCAAATTATTGGACCGATGCGTATTCATTTTAAAGTGGATGGTCTTGCAATGATTTTTATGCTTCTTGCGAGTTTTTTATGGTTCTTTACCGCATGCTACAGTTTTGATTACATGAAGGGTGAAAAAAGAGAAAAGACCTTTAACAGTTACCTTATGTTCATTTTAACACCTGTATTGGGCATTGCCATGTCGGCAAATTTAATGACACTCTACATATTTTATGAACTCTTGACGTTGTCCACGTTTCCTTTGATCATTTTTAGAGGGACAGAGGAAGCGTTGCAATTGGGTAAAAAATATCTCATCTATTCTTTTGTAGGTTCCAGTATGATCATTGCTGGGATGAGCCTTTTTTATTTCCAGACGGGACTATTAGATTTTTTGCCTTCGATTCAATTTGAAGGGGACTATTTAAAACTCAGTTATATTTTGTTGTTTTTAGGATTTGGCGTTAAAGCTGCATTGGTGCCATTTCATAGCTGGTTGCCTTCGGCTATGATCGCACCAACACCTGTAAGTGCTTTGCTTCACGCTGTAGCTGTGGTTAAATCAAGTGTATTTTCATTGATCAGAGTCACTTACTTTCTGTTCGGATATCAATTTTTAAATGTACATCACGATGTACAGATTGGTCTTCTGGTTTTAATAACGCTCTCCGTTTTAGTAGGGGCATTTCTTGCATTTCATCAGTCAAACTTAAAAAAGAGATTGGCATATTCTACGATTAGTCAATTAGGTTACATTATGCTGGGGATTGTGTTGTCTAATGAAATGGCTTTAACAGGTGCTATTTTACATCTGATTAATCACGCACTGATTAAGATCAGTTTATTTTTCGCCGTGGGCATGATGTATAAACGTGCCCATGTTACTGAATTTCAAGAGATAAATGGCATTGGCAAGCGAATGCCGCTTTTGTTTGGTGTGTTTATGTGGTCGACAATCTCTATTATGGGGCTACCACCTTCCAATGGATTTGTAAGTAAATGGTTTTTAGCAATGGGGGCAATTCACCAAGGGCGAATTTTATTTGTATTCGTTCTACTGACAAGTGCTTTTATGACAGCGATCTATCTTCTGCCAGTGGGGATCAATGCTTTCTTTAAAAAGGAAACGATGCGGCATGAAATTGAGCCCCTCAGTTTATTTGTGACAATGCCTCTGATCCTGATTACAATAGCCAATATCTACTTAGGGCTTTTTCCAAATGGTGTCATTCATTTTATTGAAGTCTACATCATCCAAAAAGTATTTTAAGGGGGCTGAAGACATGACAACAAATTTAATTTTACTGGTTTCGGTACCACTGATTTCTAGTTTTATCAGTTTTATAATAGGTTTGTACAATGAAAAATATAGAAATATATTTTTACTTGCCATGCTGTCTTATGAGGCTTACTTAACCATTCAGTTTTACAGAATGATTCAATATGGAGGATCAATTGAGGTCTATGTTAGTAATATTATGGGGACTGGCATTGTCTTAAAATTGAATATGTTTAGATATGTTTTCGTGGTGATTACAGTGTTTGCTTTTTTGATGACGACTCTATATTCTTTTAATTATCTCATTAGATATGAACATAGAAATCGATATTATCTCTTTTTCATGTTGACTTTTGCCTGTACAATAGGCATGTTTGTTTCTGAAAATATTATCAATATGTTTACTTTTTTTGAAGTCCTATCACTTTCTATTTATCTGCTGATCATTCATGATGAAGACGAGTATTCACATGAAGCGGGTGAAATATACCTAAACATGGCTATACTGGGGGGCTTGGTTCAACTCTTGGGTATTTTTATGCTCTATGCTTATACGGGCACTTTGCTAATTTCAGAAATTGGGAGATCTTTCACACACCTTGGTGGTGAAAAAATTGTGATTTCACTTTTGATTTTTGTAGGATTCGCTGTAAAAGCAAGTCTTTTCCCACTTCATGTATGGTTACCAAAGGCACACCCAGCGGCACCTTCACCTGCATCTGCTATTCTATCGGGTGTGATGCTAAAGTGTGGTATCTTCGGTATCATCATGATTGCGAAAGACTTTTTAAACTATGAAGCTTGGTTTTTAAATATGTTGATGATTTTTGGATTTTTAAACATGATTATCACTGGGACACTGGCGATGTATCAGAGAAATTTAAAGCGGATCATGGCTTTTAGTTCCATGAGTCAGATTGGGTTTATTTTGGTAGGCATTGCAGTATTAGGGATTTCAAAAAACTATGGGACTTATGGCGTATTGCTCTATATTATTAATCATAGTATCTATAAAGTTTTGTTGTTTTTATGTGCAGGGGCCATTTATATGGTTATCAAGGATTTGAGTCTTAATCAACTGGTTGGATTTGGGAATAGACGTTATATCTTATACACTGTTTTTTTATTCGGCATGTTGGGGTTAATTGCTTTTCCAGGATCAAATGGATTTTTAAGTAAAAACCTCATTTATCATGCGCTTGAAGAGTACGTGCGCGTGAAGGGGCGCGTTTATAATATACTGATCGTAGGTTTTGAATTTGGAAGTATGCTCACAGTGGCTTATTCGCTAAAGATGTTCATGGCTATTTTTGTTTTTAAGCCTAGGGAAAAGTATGATGAGGCATCCACAAAGCAAATTAATAAATTGCTCTATGTGCCTCTAACACTTTTGGCTGTTGCTGTGGCCTATGAGGGAACACATCCAGATTTGATCATGTCTTTTCTCAGTCCTGCATCTAAAATTATGGGTGGGGAAGCGAATTTCGCACCTCATTTCTATACGCTAGAAAATATAGTGCATTCATTTGTGATCATTTTTTTCGGTGCTCTGATCTACATCTTTTTTATTAACGGCACGCTTAGAGTAAAGGTAGGTAATGATAAAATATATGTCAATCCAACGGTTAATTGGATCAGCTTTGAAAAAATGTTGTATCAACCTTTAATGAATATGGCGATACATGGTATACCAAAACTTATTGTTCATTTAGATGCTTATTTAACGCTGTGCGTCGCAATTTTTTTCAATGCTCTTCATAGATTGTCTAAAATAAAATTTAGGACCACAACTGATAAAAAATATAGTATCTCAGAAGCGATTATAAGTGTAGCGGAGTGGGCGAATACAGTCAGTGGAAGCATTATAATAGTGCTTGTCGCCACCATGGTGATTTATATGATTATCACAGTGTAAGCATCTTATAAAGAGCTGATTTACAGCGCATATTTTGAAATAATATCCACATCACCATCTTCAGAAATCACCACAGTAAGACAATCTGAGTATTGTTGATTGTGTGCGATGGTTTCAACATATCTGATGGCTGAATTATATCGGGCACCTCTTGAAGGGTCACCTTTTTCAGTTGCAACGCCATCCAAGATGACGCCGATACCATGACAGAAGCCTTCAACATCCACAAGAACTGCGCCGTCAATACTGGTGATTGATTTGATAGTAGAAACGTTTAGAAAGGTTGCGTTGATAATAAACCCTTGATTTCTCAGCCTAAAAGCTTCACTACGTGCATTTTTTGAAATGACAATAATTGTCCCTTTGACTTGTTTTAATGCTTCTAAGACCAGTTTGTAGAGGTTGAGAATTTTTTTGATTTCAACATCTGGAAATACTTTTTTGAATTCTGCGCTAAAATTAAAATAGCTGATTTTGGGTTTGGGGATAAAAACTTCTTCATTGGTTACCTGCATCAACTTGTTATTGTTATGATTGAGTTGCCAAGAGTAGTAGGTATTAAATTCAATGATAAAATAATGTCTGGTCTTATCAAGAGTATAAGATTCTTCTGTAAATTGAATGACACTATAAATGTACTCACCATCAGACAATAGATAAATATCTTTTTTGGAGAGTTCTAGAAGTTTGCGAATATGTCTATAACTTGATAATGAAATGCGTTCTTCAAAGGTTAATAACAATTTTATATGAGATGAATTTATAACATCAGTAATGGCGTTGGGTTTCAGGAGCAGAATTTTACCATTGCTAAAAGCTTTTTCGTAGCTTAATGAAGAAATTTTACTCAATTTAGCGAACGGATTTATGAGCATTTCATCATCCAAGATACTACTCATAAGGGCTTTTCCAGCATCTTTTAGAAGATCGTTGATGCTTTTATTAGTCAATTCTCTACCCCCGATAAAGTTGACAGTGCACTGATCAATGTATTTTACTGTTTCTGATATGATTGCGTCTATGATGGATTTGATTTGAACGTCTATATCATCTGTCATTTTATAATAGGAGTCTAAAATTTTACGATCAAATTTAAAGGCATAGGTAAAGATCATATTGTCAAAGATAAAAAAATCTGAATAGAAAAAAGAACTGCTATCGGAGACTGAGTTTGAAATATGAAGTTCTATGAGCTCTTCTAAGAATTTTTTGCGTTGATAGAGCATTTCAATAGAATCAACCGTAGTGGGAATGCCAATAATATCTCCTGAAAATCTCATGTTGATAAGTTGATTGGATAGATTAAACGAAACTAAATAAAAACTGGGGATCAGTTCACTATCAATTTTTTTAAATAGTGTTTGCAAAAATTGATCTAAAAGCTCGGATAATTCATGAACGTTCTTTATCCACATAAAGATCACCTCTTTTTCGACTTATTATATATATACCTCGAAAAGACCATTTCAAATAAAATAACTTCTAAAAAAGAACAAAAAAAATGCTAAAGTAAACTTTAGCATTCAAGGAATGACTTATCAACCGGTATTATTTAACTGTAACATAGGGATTTACAGAGGGAGGTACAGCTAAATAGACCATTCTGTTGTTCGTCACCATAATTTTAACATACTTATACTACTTGTTTCAAGAAAGTAATTTATAAATCACAAAAACCTTAAAAAATAAGTTGTGAAATATATTTAGGCTAGGGTATACTTAACATGACGAAATGATTTGACATAATAGTCTAAAACAAGATTGGAGTCTATAATGAATCGTTTATTGCTTGTCTCTAATGATGAAATATTTATATCAAAATTCAATAATAGAATTGACCAGAATATTTATGACATATCGATGACGCCAAGTTTTGAATCTGCACAGATTGAACTTGATCAAAAGGATTATAGAATGGTGCTGGTTGATTTATCAGATGAAAATGAGACTGAGGTCTTGCTGAGATTTTTGAAACTTAAATATCCAAAAGTCATCAGGTTAGCAGTAATGAATGGTTCAAGCTCTATGGATTACTATATGCCAAAGCAGCAAAATAGTGCCCAAATGAGTTGGAAAAAGAATATTGATAGTGAAGAATTATTTATTATTATTGATAAGGTTATCGCAATTGACGAGCAAGTAAATAATAGCGAACTCGTTAATCTAGTGTCGAATTTCAAGCATTTCCCCACAGTGCCAACAATTTACCATCAATTGAATATATTGATTCAAGAAAATGCATCTGTTGAGGAAATAGCACAGAAACTTGAAGAAGATCCCGCTGTAACTTCTAATATTTTAAAAATGGCGAATTCTGCATTTTATAATGCAAAGACGGGTTCAATCAGACAAGCGATCATGTATATTGGGTTGATTAATGTCAAAAATATAATATTGACTAATGCCGTGTTTGGCAATGATGGATTACCTCCTAAAACAAGACAGATTCATTGGGAACACGTGAGTCTAACGAATAAAATTTTAAATGGTATGTATTTTGAATTGTTAGGCAAAAAACTTAATAATAACATTTCTTCTGTGGGATTACTCCATGATATTGGCAGTATCATTCTCATGAGTAACTTCCCAAAACAATTTAAGCAGATTGTGGAAATTGTCAATAGTCAAGAGGGTGTCAATATTAACGCTGTGGAGAAAGAGATGATTGGTTTTAACCATGAAGAGCTTGGTGGTCATCTACTCGATTTATGGGGATTGCCTTTTCCAATCATTGAGGCAGCTTTATATCATCATGAGCCCTTTAGTGAAAAAGTAATCAATAAAGAACTGGTGATTAGCATGCATATTGCAAATTACTATGCATGGAAGTATATGAATAATAACCATTATCAACAAAGTCTTGACGTAAGAGCATTTTCAGAACTGGGCATAACACAGAAGATGTTTAATGTTTTTTTTGAAAATTTAAAGCGAAAGCTATAGGCGTTCACAGGAAAATTTGATATGATAGGTATGAATAATATGTGAAAGCTAGCAGAAATGTTGGCTTTTTCTATGAGAAGGGAGACATAAAATGTCTAAAGTATTAGTAAAAGTAAATGGTAGAGAAATTACAGAAAATGACTTAAATGCATTTTTTGCAACATTAGGACAACAAGTACAGGGGCAATTTCAAGGGGAACAAGGCATGCAACGTCTTTTAGATGAACTTGTTTACCAAGAATTATTTTATGCTGAAGCAATAGAAACTGATGTGGAAAATAGTCCCGCTTTTAAAGCAGAATTAGATAAAATGAAAGAAAATTTATTAAAGCAATTTAATATTAAAACTTTAATCGATAGCGTTGAAGTGAGTGAAGAAGAAGCCAAAGCTTTCTACGAAGCAAATCCACAATATTTTGAATCACCAGAACAAGTGCAAGCTTCTCACATTTTAGTGGATACAGAGGAAGAAGCTAAAAAGATCAAGGCAGAAATCGATGGTGGCTTAACTTTTGAAGAGGCAGCTACTAAATATTCATCTTGCCCATCAAGTGAAAAAGGCGGCGACTTAGGCTTTTTCCAAAAAGGACAAATGGTACCTGAATTTGAAGCAGTTGCATTTGAACTTGATGAAAACGTTGTTTCTGAACCTGTTAAAACACAATTTGGCTATCACATAATCGTGAAAAAAGCATCTCAAGCAGGTGGTGTTCAAGAATTGCCTATGGTTATTAACCAAATTATGCAACAATTATTAATTCAAAAACAAAATGAAGCTTATCTTTCAAAAGTTGAAGCTTTAAAATCAAAATATACAATTGAAAAATTCTAGTTTGTCTTAAGAAGAAAGGGTGTTAATGTGTTAGTTAAAGATTTAAAAATTGGTGAAGATGTCACAGCCTTTTATCTTATTAAGGCTAAAAATGTGAAAACTTCAAGTGCAAATAAACCATACATTGACTTTACCTTTCAAGACATCAGTGGTGAAGTTAATGCCAAACTTTGGGATGCAAAAGGTGATATT
The DNA here is from genome assembly GCA_965140735.1 of uncultured Fusibacter sp. Lineage (GTDB taxonomy): Bacteria > Bacillota > Clostridia > Peptostreptococcales > Acidaminobacteraceae > Fusibacter_A. Next base: position 4,577,424 of record OZ223306.1, read on the forward strand.
GAAAATCTCTATAATCCTGGTGAAGTCGTTAAAGTACATGCAAGTGTAACTCAGTGGCAATCTTCAGTTCAACTCAAAGTGATTAAAATTAGAACCGTGCAAGATGATGATCAAGTAGATTATAGCCAATTTATTCCAGTGGCACCTATCGATCCAGAAGCTATGTACAATGAAATTTTATCTTTTGTCAATAAAATGAATTCGGCAGATATTAAGAAACTTGTACTTGCATTACTTGAGGATTATAAGCCTAAATTGATGTATTATCCAGCTGCTAAGTCTAATCATCATGCAATTAAATCAGGTCTTTTGTATCATGTTCTTAGAATGTTGCGTTCAGGTGATGTTTTGTGTGACATTTACAAGAATTTGAACAAGGATTTAGTCTTTGCTGGTGTCATTTTACATGATATTGAAAAGATAAATGAAATGTCAGCTAATGAAGTCGGCGTTGTGGGTGAATACACAATGGAAGGACAACTCTTAGGTCATATTATCATGGGAATTAAAATAATAGATCAAAAAGCTGCTGAACTCAATGTGGATCACGAGATTTCACTGTTGATTCAACACATGATTTTATCTCATCACTATGAAGCTGAATATGGAAGCCCTAAAAAACCTTTGATTCCAGAAGGTGAGTTACTTCATTATCTGGATATGATTGACGCTAGAATGTATGATATGAATAAGGCTCTTAGAGATTTAGATGAAGGTCAGTTCACAGATCCAATCTATGTACTTGATAGAAGGCGTCTTTATAAGTCTTCATTAAGTCAATCTGATTTATAAAGGCTATATTACAAAAAAATAGACTAAATGAATGCGATGCATTCATTTGGTCTTTTATTTTTTTGAAGTTAATAACAGGGAAATAGGATCATAATTTGAAATATGTATTTTTTTAACTTTTAATTAACAACGAATTTTATTATAATAGATGAGTATGTACAGAAAAAATAATACACTTGGGGGTAAAATGGTTTTAGAAATTACTTTAGTAATGATTACATTTTCAATGATCACTTATATTGCTATTGCTATCAAATATGCTTATACAGGAAAAAACCCGTTTAACGACTTTTTTACTTTTGGATATTCATGGCAAATTATTGCAACAATTGTTTGTTATCTTATGTTCTATCCTAAAATTTCAGGATATATTGGACAGCCATGGTTGGTTTCTATTCTACTAAATGGAATCTTATTTGTTGCCATTTTCCCATATGTGAGATATGTTCGCCGAAGTAATCTTGAAAAAAAATACATAGCGACGGTGCTTTCAATCATTTTAATTTTAAATGCAGCTATGTTTATACCCGTTTCATTTAAGAAAATAAGTGTATCTCAGTTATTAGTATTAGGCAGTATTATATTTTTTATATTTTTTGGCGTGCTCTACTTTTTTAGAGACTATAGACAAAATAAATTGGCTTTTGTACAAATGATGGTAGGGTGTATTGTTTTTTTCTCGTCTGCCATTATGAGACAAAATAAAGTTGATTATTACTTGGTAGGTATTTCTAATGCTGCACTTTTTCTGATTCTTTTTGGTATTATCTTTTATTATATGGAATATGCTCATTTGAAGTTAAGTGATAGCAAATCAAAGTATAAAAATGAAAGTGAAAAATATAAAGCACTCAGTGAAAAGTACGATATTGCAATGAAAGCCGTACAAGAAGGTGTCTGGGAATACGATTTCGAGAATGATATATTTTACATCACTGAAAGTATGGCAAAAGAATTGGGAATAGATCAAGGTGGCCTAAACAATGCAATTGAGATCTTTAAGAGTATGATCTATAGAGAGGATTATGAAAAATGGAGCTATATATTAGAGCTTAAATTGGATGATATAAAGGCATTGATTAAGCGTAAAAGTTCATATAAAACTGAAAAAGAATTCAGAATTTTATTCCCAGATGGCGAATACAAATGGGTGAGACAAAAAATATCGATACAGAAAGATGACTCGAATAATCAACAGAAGGTTTTTGGTGTTCTCTCCATTGTTCAGGAAGTCAAAGAGGCACAGCATGAAATATATAAGCTTGCTTATACCGATAGTTTAACTGGTCTTAAAAATTTCACTTCATTGAGACTAGAGCTTGAAAAAATAGTTACAGAATCGCTTGAAGAAAAAGACTTTAAGATGAGATTGATTTTACTTGATATCGATCGTTTTAAATACATTAATGATACGAGAGGTCATCAATTTGGAGATCTTGTTTTAGAAAAGGTAGCAAAAGAACTTCAAAAGGGAAAAGAACAGGTTTATCGTGTAAGTGGTACAGAGTTTTTAATTATACAGAAGATTGATTCTAAACTTTTAACAAATGAAATTATTTTTAAGTGTTTTGAAAAGCCCTTTGTTGTCCAAGATTCTGAAATTTATTTATCTGTATCCATAGGTATTTTAGAAGGGGCTGATTTGAATAAATGCAAGAATTCTGATATGGTGCTGATGAAATTAGACCTAGCTAAAAATAAAGCTAAAGAATTAGGTGGCGGATGTTTTGTGACCTTCGATGATAAATTAGTTGAAAAGATCAATGAAAAGGTGAATATTAGTGAGGCACTAAGGAGTGCAATTTTAAAGGATGAGTTGATGATGCACTATCAACCACAACTTGATTTGATCTCTCAAGAAATTGTGGGCTATGAAGCCCTTTTAAGATGGACTTTAGATAATAAACCGATACCACCAAATATGGTCATTGAAATTGCAGAAGAAACGGGACAGATCTTGGCTTTAGGAGATCATATCATAGAGATGGTTTTTAGGGATTTTAAAGCCTTAGGGCCTAATATGAAAGTGTCTATTAATCTTTCAGTTTTACAACTTGAAGATGTACATTTTTTATCGAAGATAGAAACCTTAAGGCAAAAGTATCAGATAGATCCTACACGTGTGTATTTTGAAATCACGGAGAATATTTGGATCAGATCACAACAGGAAAAAATATCGGTCTTACAATTATTAAGAGATAGAGGTTATAAGATTTCACTGGATGATTTTGGAACGGGTTATTCTTCGTATACTTATATTGAATCACTGCCTTTAGATGAACTTAAACTGGATATGTCTTTCGCCGAAAAAATGATGATTTCTGAAAAGCACAAACAAATGACAATCAATATTATTCAGTTAGGTAAAATATTCGGTCTATCGGTTATTTGTGAAGGTATAGAAACAGAAGAGGCTCTAAATTTTTTAACGCTTAATGGGTGTGACGTTGGACAAGGATATGTGATTAGTAAGCCAAAGCCTCTATCAGAACTTAGACAGCACTAAAAAAATTGGGATACAAAAACGTATCCCAATTTTTTTGGTTTTACAGAGTAAAGCGTCTTATTTTCCAAGAACTTTTTTATCAAAAATCTAAATGATCAACTTGACTGTAAAAATATTTTTGTGTACTATATATTTAGCAATGCTAGGTATATAGTACACAAAAGGAGGACGCTTTTGAATATCATAAATCAGCAGCTCAAAAAAGGTGCTTTAGAAATTGTTGTTTTAAAGATTATTAGTGAAGAAGATGTCTATGGATATGAACTCATAAAAAAATTAGAGATGTATAGTGAACAGTATTTTTCTCTTAAAGAGGGTTCTTTGTATCCAATATTGTACAGATTAGAAGATAAAAAAATGCTTGAAAGCTATCAAAAATCATTTGAAGGCGAAAGACGCATACCACGTAAATATTACCGCATAACACAGACTGGATTAGAATGGCTCGAAAAAGCAATGGATGAATGGTATTTTTTTCAGTCAAAAATGGATGTGATTTTAAAGCGATGAGGAGGTCAAAATGAAAATTAAAGCATTTGAACGCTATGTAAATCAAGTTATAATTCAAATTCCAACATCCTATAAGTTGAAAAGAAAGATCAAGCTGGATTTGTTGGAAACACTTTACGCTCAAGCTGAAGCAACTGACGTCAAAGATCCGATAGAAGTCATGGGACCCGCAGTAGCCAAAACATTGGCAATAGGCGGACTTGCAGTTTCAAAAGAAATTGCAATAGGGAGAGAGACTTCAGGTGTATTAATGGGTTACACAGAAACTTTTAAAGCACTCCAAGGAAAAGCGGTTTACGCTTTTCAATTACCTGCTCAAAGTGAAGGCTTCATACTTAAATTTAAAAGCTTATATCCTCATATGAATGCATTTTCTAAGTGGCTCATACAACTTTTCCTATAGGTATAAGTAAAATATAAGTAAAAAAAGCTTATCAACAGTGTATCATACACTTGTGATAAGCTTTTCTAAAATCAATAGACTATTTGTTTAAGCAGCATTTTTTATATTTCTTACCGCTACCACATGGACAAGGATCATTACGTCCAATTTTTTCTTCGATGCGTACAGTAACTGAATCGCCATACGCTCTTTTAATTTCTTTTTGTTTTTCTTTTGTTAAAATGTCATCCCATGCTGGAATCGTATAAAGCCATTCTGCTTTAGCTTTGTGCATATTGAAGTAGAGTTTTTCAAAATCAATTGAAAGTTCAAAAGAACTCTCTTCAGTGATTTTTTCAAGATCAAGTTCAGTTTCAAGGCTCGTGTTAATGCCATCTAAAAACCCTAAACATAAAACCGGCTCGAGGTTGTGTTCTTTACCAAAATCTGCAATTGTGCTGTTGATTTGAGTCGTTTTGTTTTCTAAAATTACCTCATAAATATCTTTCTCTTTTGAAAGATATTCGTTCCAAAATGCATCTGATTGTGCTTGATCTATCCCATTACCTTCGAGTATTTCATTCCATGAATCATATAGTGTCATATTGAATCTCCTTTCACTGAAATTCCAGAAATAAGTTTACCACAGAAATTAAATGGTTTCAACTTTTATATTTTTTGGTATAATCGTATAGTATGATATATAATGATAATATACAAATATTGCGCATAATTGAAAGGAGTATATATAGATGAATACGAATCATATTGATGAGGCATTACATAGATTCAAAGAAACACAAGGTAAAATTAAAGCCTTGAATTATGCGACATCTATGTTATTTTGGGATGCATCAACCGGCGCTCCAAAAAGTGGTGCTGATGCAAGAAGTAAATCAATTGGAACGATGAGTGGTTTTTTATACGAATTAATTGTAAATGATCAAATAGATCAAGACTTGACACTATTGATGGCAAACCTTGAGTCACTTGATGAAATAGAACGTGTCTCAGTGGTTGAAGCTAAAAAAGAATATGATAAGCTCACCAAAATTCCAATGGTAGAATTTCAATCCTACAATGAGCTCACTTCTAAATCATCAATGGTTTGGGAAGAAGCTAAAGCAAAATCTGATTTCAAGATGTTTGAGCCTTATCTTGAGAAGGTCATCAACTATCTTTTGAAATTTGCTGATTACCGTGGATTCGAAGGTCATCCTTATAACTTATATATTGATGATTTTGAACCGGGGATGTCAGTGGATCAATTAAATACTTTTTTTGATGAATTAAGAGCAAGAGTTGTGCCTCTACTCCAGAAAATCACGGATAAAAATTTAGAGCTCCAAACGGATTTCTTAAAGAAATCTTATCCAAAAGATTTACAAGATCAAGTTTCAAGGCAACTATTGGACCTTATGAAGTTTGATTTAGAAAGAGGATTGCTTAAAGAAAGTGTTCATCCTTTTACTATGAGCGTTGATATTGATGATGTGCGTTTAACAACGCATTATTATGAAAATGACTTGGCATCAGCCATGCTGAGTACAGCTCACGAAGGTGGACATGCGATTTACGAACAAAATATTGATCGTAAGTTACAGCCGACATTACTTGCAACTGGAACATCAAATGGTATTCATGAATCTCAATCGAGGATCTATGAAAATAACTTTTGCAAAAGCCATGCATTTGTTTCATATTTCTTACCGTATCTTAAGTCTGTTTTCCCTGAGCAATTGAAAGAAGTTGGCGTGGAAACCTTCTACAGAGGTCTCAACAAAGTTGAACCTTCATTTATCAGGATTGAAGCGGATGAATTAACTTACTCACTTCACATTATGATCAGATACGAGATCGAACTGGGATTAATTGAGGGCACCATTAAAGTTAGTGAGCTGCCAAGCGTATGGAACCAAAAAGTTAAAGACTACTTAGGCATTGAACCAAGTAATGATGCTGAGGGCGTCCTACAGGACGTACATTGGTCAGAGGGCTTATTTGGCTTCCCTACCTACGCGCTTGGAAGTGCTTATGCCGCTCAAATTGCACATTATATGGGCAAGGAGATCAACATTGAAGATTGTCTTTCAAAAGGTGATTTTGAACCGTTGACAAAGTGGTTAAACGATAAAGTTCATCAATATGGTGCTTTAAAAAAACCTAATGAGTTAATTGAGCTAATTACAGGAGAGCGTTTAAATTCTAAGTATTACTGTGACTATTTAGAAGAAAAGTTTTCGAAGGTTTATGAGCTTTAAACCTCGAACAAGAATTGTGATTAGGAGGAAATAATATGAGTCAACAAGTATTAAAAGGTAATTTGTTAGTCGCACAAGGTGGCGGACCAACAGCAGTAATTAATCAATCTATGGTAGGTGTTGTACTTGAAGCTAGAAGATATGCTCAAGTAGAAAGAATTTATGGTGCGGTACATGGCGTTGAAGGTATTGTTAATGAAGAATTTATGGATTTAACAAGAGAAACAGTTGCAAATCTTGAAGCAGTTGCAGCGACACCATCATCTGGATTACTATCAACACGTGTTAAGCCAACACCAGAATTTTGTAAAAAAATGTTTGAATCAATGAAAGCACATAATATTAGATTTTTCTTCTATATCGGTGGGAATGATTCATCTGATACAGTAAGAATCGTCAACGAAGAAGCGAAAAGCCAAAATTACGAATTCAGAGCAGTTCATATTCCGAAAACAGTAGATAATGACCTTGTAATCAACGATCATACGCCTGGATTTGGTTCAGCTGCGAGATATGTTGCATCTGCCTTTGCAGGGATCAACTATGACAACAGAGCATTAGCGGGTGTATATATCGGCGTTATTATGGGTAGACATGCAGGCTTTTTAACAGGTGCTTCTGCACTTGGTAGAGTATTTGAAGATGATGGCCCACATCTAATTTACTTCCCAGAAAAACCTTTTATCATTGACAGTTTCCTTGCAGATGTAAAAAGTGTTTATGAGAAATATGGCAGATGCATCGTGGCAGTTTCAGAAGGTATCCAAGATGAAACTGGCGAAGCAATCGTGACAAAGCTTCAAGATAATGTCGAAAGAGATGCACATGGTAATGTCCAATTATCAGGTACTGGTGCTCTTGGTGATTTATTAGTAGCAGAAGTTAAAGCGAAACTTGGTATTGGTAGAGTTAGAGCTGATACTTTAGGCTATATGCAAAGATCTTTCCTTGGCTGTGTATCTGATACAGATCAAAAAGAAGCAAGAGAAGTTGCTGAAAAAGCAGTTCAATTCGCTTTAATTGACAACTTAGATGGTTCAGTAGTTATGGAGAGAACGGGTGATTATGCAGTAGGTTATAGACTTGTAGATCTTAAAGAAGTTGCTGCAAAAACGAAGCATATGCCAGAATCATTTATGAACGAAGAAGGCAATAATGTAACAGATGCGTTTATCAAATATGCAAAGCCACTAATCGGATCAGATTTCAACCCAGGCGCAAAATTAAGAGCCCCAATGGTTGAGAAAATATTAAATCGTTAGTTTTCGTCCAGACTAGAGCAGGGATGTTCAACCTGCTCTAATCGGTTAGACGAGAACGGGTCCGACAGAACAAAGTTTTGGCGGACAACGATCCATACAAATAGACTTGAGCCGAAAGGCTTATGAGGGGTGTTCAACCTCATAAGATGTCAGCGAAAGTCGTTCCAGCCTCACTCAGAGGCAGAATTTGTCGATAATCGTTAGTTTTCGTGGACAACAATTCATACAAAAAAATTTGAAATGAAAAAGTAGAACCTATAATAAAACTGCTATTTACTGCGAGTCATGTATATAGCGGTTTTTTTTGTTTGTAGCACTACAATTTGGGGCATATACATAGTAGCTAAATACAGCTTTGAAGGTGAGGTGGTTTATGACTGAAAAGAGTATGATTGAATTTAGAAATCTGATTAATGCTTTACCAGATATTATTTTGATCTTAAAAAATGGTGAAATTATTTTAGCTAATGAAAAGGCAGAGTCAGTGCAAAAACAACTTGTGGGGACTAATATTAAAGAGTATCTTTTGGATTCTTTTGATAAAGCCATTAAAAGATTGTCATTGTTGTCTAAAGAAAATAAGTATATTGGGCCAAATGATTATGACGTGAGATTAAGAGATGGTAGTACAAGACATTTTGAAATGCTGTCAAATTATCTTCTTATAGAAGGTGAAGAAGCTATTTTAACTGTTGCAAGAGATATTACATCTTTAAAGAAGGAACTCAATAGTGCAGCACGTGTCCAAAGAAAGGTAATGTTAAAAAAAATACCTATTCTCAATGGTGTTGAAATTGGATCCGTTTATGTGCCTGCCAAAACAGTGAGTGGTGATTTCTACTTTTGGGATAAAGTGTCAGATGAAAAAATTGTTGGTGTTTTAGGTGATATTCCTGGAAAGAGTATCGGTGCAGCTATGAATATATCTGCATTTGAAATTTTATTTCATGAAGCTGTGCAGTCGCACCGAACGCTTCATGAAATAGTTCGTGTTTTGAACGAAAGAGTAACGACTTATTTTCAAAATAAATATGTGGCTGCAATTATATTCATAATGGATTTAAAAAATAACCAAATAGAATTAGTAAGTGCTGGAATCAACGAGTTTTATAGTTTGAACTGTAAAAATAGATTAGAGCATCATAGGTTAAGAGGGCCCTTTTTAGGGATGTTTAATCATTTAGATTTTGATAAGGCCATACTTACATTGGATTCTGTGAAGCGCATTATTTTATTTACAGATGGTGTATCTGAGCTAATTCAGAGAGGGGTTATGGCTAAAGCGTTGTTTGAAGAACCCTATAATTTTAGGTTATCGATGCAATTGACGACTATTTTAGAAAATCAACTTCTTGATAGCATGGGATTAAAAGATGATTCCACAGCACTTATTATAGATTTTGGAACAGAGAGTATTACAAAAGAATACATCCTTGAAGGCTTAAGTAATTATCAATATGAAGTCGAACGCATTGTGAGCGAAATTGCATCACTTGACATGATTTTTCAAGTTCAGCTTATTTTAATGGAACTCATTACAAATGCTTTTAAGTATGGTAATGGTGGCAACGAAGAACTTCCCATTAAAGTGATTGTTATTGAATACAAAGATCGCCTGATCATTGAAGTGATAGATTTTGGTGTAAAAAGCAAACAATTTATTTTTAAGAGTCACATTGAAGATGACGAACTCATGGATGAAAGTGGTAGAGGGTTATATTTGATTAATCAGTTTGCAGACTACTGCTATTATAACGGGAACAGCGTTATAGCAGAAATAGAAAGAGAGAAAGAGATGAAAAATGAGGTATAGTATATGGTTAAGAGCTTAAAATTAAAAATAATGATACTGATGTTAATTGTCATTATAATCCCTTTATTAGCTGTGGGGATTATTTCAACCTCGAAAGTCACAAGTTCAACAGAGCAAATGGTCGAAGATAAATTAGATGAACTCACTGGATTAACAGCAGAAGCTATAAATGCTGAATTAACTCAAGCACATTTGGTTTCTAAATTAATTAGTGCTAATACGATGTTACAATCACTTGCTTCAGGTGACCTTAAGTATAGAAAAGAGGCTAACAAGTATTTACAAGATCTACAAAAAGAGAACGATAAAATTTTAGAAATGCTTGTCATTACGGATGCTAAAGGCAAGGGTATTACTTCTAGTGACAGTGAATTTATAGATGTGGATGTCAGTGATCGGGCCTATTTCAAAGAGGCTCTAAAAAATGGTTTAGGACAAAGTGGCGTTGTGATCTCAAAAATTTCAGAAAAACCAGTAGTGGCCATTGCATATCCTCTAATAAAAAATGGTGATACGGTCGGCGTTGTCATTGCAAGCGTTAAATTTGAAAATATAACATCGCATGTCTCCGAAATTAAAGTTTTTGATTCGGGTTATGCCTATATGTTCGACAAGGATGGGCTTGTTCTTTCGCATCCAGTAAAGGAAAATGAATTTAATCTCAATTTTTCAGATACTGATATCCCAGAACTCAGTAAAGTTATTGCGGATGTAAATCAAGAAAAAAGTGGACATGTGTTTTATAATTATAATGGTGTTGATAAATTTGTGTCTTATGCGCCCGTTGGAGATTGGGGCATTGCAGTTACTGCTAACTACGATGATTATATGAAAACCATTAAATCTATTAGGCAAATTATTATAATTGCAGGCGTTTTGGCTGCAATATTGGCACTTCTTGTGGCCTATTGGTTTACAACTGTGAACATCATCAGACCACTTTCAATCATTTCTCAAAAGATGGCAGTTGTAGGAAAAGGTGACCTAACGGCCTCAGTTGATATTAAAACGGGTGATGAAATAGAATTTATCGGAAAATCCTTTAATGAAATGGTGTTGACGCAACATGAAGTTGTTCAAAAGGTGAAAGTGAATTCGGGAGAACTTGCGATTTCATCAGATGATATCTCCAATTCAGCGAATAATTTAAGTGCATCCACAGAAGATATTGCAAAGAATATTATGGATGTTGCTAAAAATATTGAAGTTCAAACTACTTCTATACTAGATACATCACAAGTGCTCGTTCAATTATCTAGTTTAATTCAACTTGCAAAAGCCAGCGCTGAGAAAGCTGTTGATAGTGCGTCCACAAGTCTTGAAGTTGTTGGTCAAGGGAGAACAAGTGTGGATGAAACTGTAAAGGCCATGACGATCATAAGCAGTTCTACGGATAAGACGGCTCAGATTTTAGAAGAAATTGAAACCTTATCAAGTCGTGTTATGGGGGTCATAGATACGATTAACGGTATATCTGAACAGACGAATTTACTCGCTTTAAATGCCTCTATAGAAGCGGCACGAGCTGGTGAGCACGGCAGAGGTTTTGCAGTTGTTGCAGAAGAAGTCAGAAAGCTTGCCGAACAAACTGGAGATGAAGCGAATAGTATTAATGGAGTTGTTCGGAAGATGGTAGACTCCATAAAACAGGCTGTTTCTTCAATGAATGATGGTAATGCAGCTGTAAAAGATGGTGTTGAAAAATCCATGGGCACTGATAAAGCTTTTTTAGGTATCCAAGAAGCCATTGATAAAATATCAAGAGATATTTCAAAAATTGTAGAAGTTACAACGGATGAAGTTTCGAGTTCAGATAGAATTTTAGAGCTAATTGACCATGTGGCTACATTGTCAGAGATAAATGCAGGTAATTCACAATCTATATCGGCAGCAACTGAAGAACAAACAGCTTTAAGCGAAACACTTGCGGCAGGTAGTGAGGAATTAAATGCTATGGCAAATGAACTTCATCATCTAACAGATCAATTTAAGGTAAGAGGAGAATAATATGAAGAAAATGACCATTAAAATTTCTAAAAATTTTACAGTAGATGAAGTCTCAAAATTTAGAGAAAGTGCTTATCTTGCTATTTCTAAAGAACCGGTTCATTTTGATTTAGATTTTTCAGAATGTACATTTATTGATAGTACTGGATTGGGGGTATTGGTTGGATTATACAAAAAATGCCAAGAGAATAAAAGTGAAATGCTACTATTTGGACTCAATGAAGATGTAAAAAGGGTGATCCACATGACAAGACTTGATAGTATATTTGATATTCGATAGAGTAAATGGAGGCCTGTGCAATGAAAGTCCTATTTAAACAACAACAAAATTTTTATAAAAGCGGATTGACACGATCTACAAAGTTTAGAATCAGTCAATTGACGAAACTTAAAGAAGGCATCCAGCGGTATGAAACTGAAATATTGAATGCGTTACAAAAGGATCTTGGCAAACCTCACTTTGAAGGTTATGCTACTGAGGTTGGTTTTGTACTCGACAGTATATCTCACGTGATTAAGCACTTACCAGAGTGGTCAAAAGATCAGCCTGTTAAAACGCCGTTGCATCAACCTATGGCAAAGAGCTACTACATGTACGAACCTTATGGTACAGTCCTCATAATGGCACCTTTTAACTACCCATTTCAACTTTTGATAGAGCCGTTGATTGGTGCGATGGCTGCTGGGAATACTGCAATTTTAAAACCATCTGAGTATACCCCACATACCGAGGCAGTTATTTTAAAGATAATTTCAAAAATATTTGATCCAAATTATATTGCAGTTGTAACAGGAGGGCGTGAAGCGACGACTGAGCTTCTAACTTTGCCATTTGACTATATCTTCTTTACTGGAAGTGTACCAGTAGGAAAGGTCGTTATGAGAGCTGCTGCAGAGAATTTGGTGCCTGTGACACTTGAACTTGGCGGTAAAAGTCCGGTTATCGTTCATAAAGATGCCAATATAAAGGTGGCGGCAAAACGCATTGCTTGGGGTAAATTTATGAATGCAGGGCAAATATGCGTCGCACCAGACTATGTTTATATTCACAAGTCGGTAGAAAAAGCGTTTATAGATGAACTTACAAAGGTGCTGGTGGACTTTTACGGTATAGCTCCTATAAAGAGTCCAGATTATTGTCGCATCGTAAACGAGAGACATTTTGATCGAATCACAGCGCTTATAGATCACGGAAAGGTCGTTATAGGTGGACAATATGATCGATCTGTCCGGTTTATTGCACCGACGGTTATGAAGGATGTCAACTGGTCGGATGAAGTCATGAAAGATGAGATTTTCGGTCCTGTGCTGCCGCTTTTAACGTATGAAAATTTGGAAGAAGTCATTGATCAAGTAAGAGCACATCCGAAACCACTTGCATTTTATGTGTTTTCTGAAAATGAAAAAATACAAGATTTACTCATGGAGCAAATTGCTTTTGGTGGTGGTTGTATCAATGATACGGTTTCACATGTGGCCTCTTCTGCATTACCTTTTGGTGGTGTTGGCAATTCGGGCATGGGATCATACCATGGACATAATAGTTTTTTAACCTTTTCACACCGCAAAGGGATTTTAAAAAAATCAACGAAGATGGATTTGCCATTGATATATCCTCCTTATAAAAATAATCTTAAGTGGGTAAAAAAATTGCTGAAATAACTCAATGAGAACGGCATTTGAATAAATCGATTGATGGGTAATATTTTAAGCTATTAAAAACCGCCTGTTGTCAGGACTCAAAAAAAGTGACTGGCAACAGGCGGTTTTATGTTCAACATCAAACAGCGTCAGTGAAAATTGGTTTGAAGCATCGAGAAATGATTTAAACGATTTTGTAACCAACGCCCCAAACCGTTTCGATAAAAGTGGTGTTGGGTGAAACCGCTTCTATTTTTTCTCTAATACGCTTTACATGTACTGTGACTGTAAAAGCATCTCCTAATGAATCGTATTTCCATACACGTTCATAGATTTCTTCTTTTGAAAAGACACGACCTCTGTTTTTGGCCAGAAGTACAATGATTTCAAATTCTTTTGGGGTAAGGTCCAACAGTTCCCCCATGACAGAAAATGTCTTTGTCATTTCGTTGATTACCATATCTCTTATAACGATATTGGAATCATCATATGAACCTTCTTGAGCAGATTTCATCTTTTGATATCTTCTGAGATGTGCTTTTACTCTGGCGATGAGTTCGCTTGTACTAAAAGGTTTGGTCATGTAATCGTCGGCACCAACGCCAAGGCCAAGAACGATATCCATATCTTGATCTTTTGCAGATATGATAATGATGGGGATATCTTTGACGGACTGAATGCGTTTACAAATATCGATACCATTACCTTTAGGAAGCATCAAGTCTAAAATAATGAGATTGACATCATCCAGCATGGGAATAATTTTTGTCAAGTCACCTGTTTCTTCGATGGCAACTTCATAGCCATTGATTTCTAGATAGTCCTTTTGAAGACGAGCAATACTTTGATCATCTTCAATAATGAGTATTTTTTCCATATATTCTCCTATTCTTCATCGTAAGCCATTAATCTGATTGAAACGGTTAAACCTTTTGAATCGTTACTATAAGCACTTATACGGCCGCCATGAGATTCAATAATATCTTTACAAATGCTCAGGCCGATACCACTGCCTTTAATATTGAGGTTTCTAGATTTATCAGATCGATAAAATCGCTCAAATACCTTGCTGAGATCTTGCTCAGAAAGACCGATGCCATTATCTGAGATGTTGATAAAGACCCCATCATCATCTTGATTTGCTAAAATGATGATTTCAAGAGGGTCATTGCTTCGATATTTAATCGAATTCCCAATAATATTGATAAAAACGCGCATCAGTTTTTCTGGATCGGCAAAAATATGGGTGTCTTTGATGATGTAGTGAAGTGATAAACTCCCCCCCACTTTTTTGACATCTGATTCAAGTGAATCTAAGCAATCGTATAAGAAATTTCTCAGATTGATCTTTTGACGATTGAGTTGAATGCCTTGTTGATCATATTTGGCGATTACAGATAAGTCGTTTACAAGGCTTTCGATCATATAAGTCTTGGCCTCAATCGTATCTAGATATTCTTTTTCCATGGTTTCAGTACGTGCAACACCATCTTTTAAACCTTGGATATAACCTCTGATTGAAGTGATAGGTGTTCTTAAGTCATGTGATATATTGGCGATGATTTCTTTCTTTTCAAGTTCTAACGTTTGTTGCTTTTCTACGGATTTCTTTAGGGATTGCCTCATGCGTTCAATACTACTTGCGAGTTCGTCAAAATCATCGTTTTCATAGTATTCAAGATTTGCATTGAGATTGCCTCTGCCTATTTCATTGGTAGTAAAAGTGAGCTTGCGAATACTACGTTTCAGTGGGTTAGAGATCCAAGAGAGTATAATGGAAAGCACTGCGACGTTGAATACTGCATAGAGCATTAAGAAAACGCGTTCTGATAACGAATAAGCTATATCCAGCCTTGTACTGTCAATTAAAAGTTTGACATCTATAGGACCCGCATTAAGACGCTCATAGTGATGATGTTGGAGCGAATATTTTTCCTGCGGGGTATGGTCTAGATGACCTTCATATAAGAGTTTTTCGAAAATATTATCATATTGGATTTGGTCAGAGTATGTTGAATAGTACAAGTTATTATTTTCATAGACTTCAATGATCAAAAAAGAAGTGCTGTACGCTTCTGATTCTTGCCTAAATCGTTCGCCTAGAAAATACTCTGGTGTATTGGTGTACGGTGCAACAAAACTTTCAAATTCACTGGATACCTTTGAAAAATTGTTAAAAATATCATAATAGGTATCAAAAAAGTGAATGAAGTTTAGATTATCGCTCAAAAAATTAGTAGTAACCATTGTGGTTGCAATGGCTGGAATTACAATGATCAATATGAGCGAGATGATAAATTTAGTTCTTATTTTCATGATTACCTCATCTGTTAGAGTGCCAAAAGTGGTTAGCTAATGTCGTTTTATTGTCTTCTCCTTTATTATATTATAACATCCTGTCATTTTTCTAAATGAAAAATTACAAATTAATAAATAAATTAGGGTTTCTTAAAGAATTTGACTTTTAAAAAATGCTATAATAAATCATAATCATGTGATGAGGAGAGTCCTATGTTCAAAAAAAAAGAAAATCAACCGCTAACGTTGAAAGAAAAACACTATAAATATGTATTGGATGAGGATTTTGATCGCTATACGACGTTTATTTCAAAGTTGGTTTATAAAACGGCAACCATTAAGGGACGTGACGTGCGCTATACAGAAATGGGGTCGGGCCCTTTGATCTTAATGCTACCAGGTTCTACGGGAAAAGCACTGTCTTTTTATGAGTACATAGAAGCCTTTTCTGATAAATTTAGGACAGTGGCTATAGATTATCCAGTTGTTGAGTCGCTGAGTGAAATAAAAAGTTTATTGATAGATTTTATATCGGCTATTAAAAAGGATGATGATCCAACTTATGTCGTTGCAAATTCTTTTGGCACAGTGGTTCTTCAAGAAATATTAATAGAGAAACCTGATTTATTTGATCAAATTTTCTTTATTCATGGTATGAGTAAAGATGAGTTGGTTTCTAAAAAAATGGTTAAATTACATCAACGCTCCATTAAAAGTTTTCTGAAATCAGTTTCATTTCTCAATTATGATAGTTTTCAGAGAAGATTCGGTAAAAGAATTCGAAAGAGTGTTAATATTTATCCAGACAACATCAGTATGAGGCTTTTTTGGGAAGGTTTTTTTGAAGAAATGATTTATAGCACAACTCAGAAAGAGATGATTTCAAATTATAGATTCATGAAAGATTTTTGGGATCATAGATTATATGATAAGACCATGTTTGAAAAAGTAAATCAGCCTGTATTTATTATTGAATCAATTACTGATATGGAAGCTGAATTTCCTGAAAAATTAGCACTTTGCTCACTTTTTGAGGGGCATGAGCTACTTATGTTAAATGGGGATGCCAATCTATCTCTTATTAAAAATAGAGAAGAAATTGTTCATTTTATTATGAATAAATTATGCCAATCTTAAAATATAATGAAGGCCTAGCAAGTGTGATCTGCTAGGTTTTCCTGCGATATACTCATGACTTTAGATTATTAAATAATGCTTAAATTAATATTATGATTCATTTACATAACACTATTTCAAATTTTATTATGGTAACATGGAATTAGGAATTTTAAAGTATATTGTGATGGATTGTTTAAAAACAACGAACTGATAATCAAAAAAGAAATTTTAGGAGGAGAGATTATGATTCAAATGATACTCAGCATGAACCCGATTGGTCAATTGATCATAGGTGTGATCGTGATAATTTTGGTATTAACAGTTATTGCGCTATTTAGAATAAAGGCAAGATATCTTGGTCTTATTTATGATATTGCGGAGCACGAAAATCGAAATAATGCAGTGTTTAAGAATGAAATTAATAATGCAATTGTAGATGATTTTAAATCTGCTCAATCTTTAAAAATTCAGGAAGTAAACACGCCAGCTATCATCGATAAAAACATTAATTTATTTTTAAGTAAAACCCTTTTGGCAGAGCGATTTGCGCAGAGATCTTCAGCACTTATGATTGTCTTAGGGTTAGTGGGAACATTCTTTGGTTTGACACTTTCTATTTCCGAACTCGTGTCGTTATTGAGCAACACTAACGAAGCTATTATAGGTGATGTGAATATGATTACAGGTGGTTTGTTAAGTTCTATAAACGGCATGTCAGTGGCCTTCGTAACCTCGTTATTTGGGATTACAGCTTCAATTTTAGTCAATCTCTTGACGATTTTATTTGGGATTCATGAGACTAGAGAGAGTTATATTTCAGTAGCAGAAGAATATTTAGACAATGTTTTAGGCCTTAAAATTCAAGATTTAGCACATACTGATGAACATGGTAAAACACCACTTGAAAATGCATTCGAAGCACTCGGTGAACAACTTACAAAGAGCTTAGATGATGTTTCACAACAAATGAGCTATCGTTTAACTGTTGCATCTTCTAATATGAAAGATACAGCTGAAACGATTGAGAAAAGTCTTTCAACATTTGATCAGTCTATTCAGACATTTTCTCAAAACACGAGGGATTTTTCAGAATTCAATCATCATTTAAAAACCAATATTCAAAGAATGTCAGTGGCGTTTGAAGATTTGACTGAAGGAATTAAAGAAAATAGGAAATAAGCTTGAGATTTTAAGGAGGAACATATGAAAGCGAGAAAAAGACGTGTTCATCAGGTTGACCAAGAAAATTTCTGGCCTTCTTTTACAGATATGATCTCCACGATTGCCATTATATTATTCTTCGTTATGTTTTTGATGTATATCAACAACATTGTCACTGGGAAGAACTTGGAGTTCATGAAAAAAGATCTTGATGATACGCAAAAGCAATTGGAAGCAAGTAAGCTCGAAATCAGTCAAGCTCAAGAAAATTTGAGACTTTTAAAAATTGATTTGGACAGTACGATGGCAGAAGTTCAGCAGGGACAGATTGCCCTTAAATTATCTCAAGAAGAGATTGATGCTCAAAAGCAAATTATTGCGAGTAGTAATCAAGAACTTGGTAATCTGAGACAAAAGCTTCAAGGTATAGCTGTATTGAGATTAGACGTTCTCACAGCAGTTAAAGACAGTATAGAAGCTAATATAGGTAAAACGAATTCAGCTGGAGAGCCGCTTGTGACCATAAGTGATACGGGCAATATCGTCATCAATGAAAGCCTTGTATTTGATACAGATTCTTATGTGATCAAAGAGGGCGGGAAAGCATTATTAGATCAACTTGCTAAATCATTTGAAGATGTGTTGAAGAATCCAGAAATTCGAGCAAGTATTGATTCGATTAATATTCAAGGTCATACAGATGAGCGCGGGTCGGGAACTTATAATAGAGAACTGGGGTCTAAAAGAGCGACTGCTGTTGTCAATTATTTGATGACTTCTAACCCTAACCTTGAAAGCCAATTTGGTAAATACTTTTTAGCAAGTTCATTTTCTGAATACAGAAAAGTGGTTGATGGGACTACCGAAGCAGCTTACGCACAAAATAGAAGAATTGAAATTAGTGTAATTTTAAAAGATTCGCATATTCAAGATGTGATTAATGATTACTTACAAGAATCTTTAAAAGCTTTTGAAAATGTACAGAATCCAAATCAATAAATATAATAAAAGGTGCTTGTTTCAATGGAATACATTGGACAGGCACTTTTTTCATATAGAGTTAAATTTGTCATTAACTCGTAATCAGAAATTCATTGAGAGGACACATTATAAAGGTATAATATAAGAAATTATAGCATAAGTAAGTTCACATAGAACATAGACAGTTGGAGAGGTAGTTATGAAAAGACGCGTTAGTATATTATTGGTTGTTATGGTGGTTTTATCGCAGTGTTTAGCATTTGCAGATTATGTTACAGTTTATGAGACAAAGAGCGAATTAGAATATTTGGCGGATGGTGTTACAAAGCAAACGATTATGCGTTATACCAATGAAGGTTGGTTAAACATCAATGTTGTTAGAGTTGATCTCAGAAAGCAAATGGATTTAACCGTGTTAACGGATGAAAAATTATCCAGTAGAGATACATTATCGAATTTATTAGATAAAAACAACGCAGATCACTCTGTTGTTGCGGCTGTTAACAGTGATTTTTTTGATACAGCTAATAATACGACAATGGGTAATCTCGTATTAGATGGCAAAGTCCTCACAACGAGTGTAGGCTCAAATGAATTTGCCTCATTTAATGTGACTAAAGATGATATGCCTTATATTGGCTATATTAATTCACCTGATAACAGTTTTACCAATGGCGTTTATACCCAAAAATTAACTTATATTAATAAACCCTATTTATCCTATGACCGGAGTATCCTTTTTACATCAGATTGGGCTCTACAATCTTATGGTAATACTCTGGATAAAGATATTTTAGAAATTTTAGTTCAAAATGATGTGGTGAAAGAAATCAGAAGAAAAGGATTTCCGTTTACGATTCCACCTAATGGTTATGTGATTTCATGCGTGGGAAATGACATCAATACAGCTTTACAAAATTTTAAAGTGGGTGATCATATCACTGTCAATTATGATGTGAATTTCAGATTTATGGATTTAAGTATTGGTGGTGGTGCTCAAATTGTTGCCAATGGTAAAGTGGTAGATGTTTTTTCTCAAAATATTAGTGGCAAGCATCCGAGGACATCGGCAGGTATTTCAAAAGATCGCAAAGAATTGATTATGGTGACAATAGATGGAAGAACTTCATCTTTTAGAGGTGTTACACAAACTGAACTCGGGCAAATCATGATTGGACTTGGTGCTTATGAAGCGATTAATTTAGATGGTGGTGGATCAACAGAAATGGTGATTCAATCCCCATGGGAAACGAAACCCACAGTTGTCAATACACCATCAGATGGCGCTGAAAGAAAGATGTACACAGGACTTGCTGTGAGAAAAGTGTTGTCAAACACACCAAGGCTCCTTCAAACTAAAATTGATATAGAGAGTCCTAATTTCGTATTGGGAACAAAGACACCCATTAATCTGAAAGCGATTGACTCGAATTATGTGCCTCTTGAAGTCAATCAAGAAAATGTGAGTTGGACCTTATCGGGTATAGAAGGCAAAATCGAAAAGGGCATTTTGACCACTAAGGCCGAAGGAGAGGGCATTCTTAAAGCTGTTTATCAAGGGAAGAGTGCAGAAATCAAAATTCACGTCTATGACAATGCGGTGAAGCTTAATGTCTCACCTTCAATTATCAAAGTAGATAAAAATGAGATTAAACCACTTTCGTTCTCAGTGACAACGAATGATGGTAAAACAATTGATCTTTCTAAAGATTCAGTTAAAGTGACAATACCTGAGTTGGTAGGGACATATGATTCTGAATCAGGGAGTCTTGTTGCAGGAAGTGAGGCTCAGCAAGCCTTGGCAATCTGTGAGTTTAATGGTCTTGTGAGTTATATTCCTGTGGCAGTGGGAACTCAAAAGGTGACACTGGCAGGTTTTGAAAAGCCTACTGGAAAATTTGTAAGTTATCCAGCAACGGTAATGGGTAAGTATAGAGAACTGCCTGTGCCTAAAAAAGGCTTGCAGTCGGGGATATTAGAATATGATTTTACAGGATCTTCGGGTACTAGAGCGGCTTATGTGGAATTTAACATACCGTTAGAACTACCTGATAACACACAATCCATAGGGATGTGGGTTTTTGGTGATTATGGAAACGATCACTGGTTAAGAGGTAAAATTACAGATGCAACAGGTGCAACAACCAACATTACTTTTGCAAGGCATGTGGACTGGCAAGGTTGGCAACATGTTACGGCAGAATTGCCAAGTGATATTGTGTATCCAGTAAGTCTTAACAGAGTTTATCTTGTTGAAACAGATGGTGAACTGAAAGATCAAGGAACTATTTTAATGGATGATATCACCGCTGTCGTTGGACAAAATATTATACTGAAGATTCCAGAAAATGTGACTAAAATTAAAGCATTATCTTCATATAGTATTCCTGATAACCTTAAGCCAAAGGCTTTCAAATTTTTATTTAGTGATCTCAAGAATGACTTGCTTGCATCGTATGATCAAGTGATTTTAAAAGACAATAAGATGAAGATGCGCATAGAAGATAAACCAGAGGCGTGGGTTATTCATATGAATAATGTAGGTTCTAGTATTAGAACGAATGATTATACACAATGGACTAAACTTATAGCTTTTGCCCAAAAAAGTATCCAAAAACCAGTCGTTGTTGTGATGAACGATATTAACAAATATAAGGATTCTTATGAAGGCGAATTGTTGATTAAACAATTGGGATTAATAAGGAATCAAGGCGTTGATGTGGCCGTTATCTATCCAACGACTAATCCAGACTATGATATTAAAAGTAATAATGGGATCACTGTGATTCGTGTGCCGAGAGTTAAAACAGAACTGTATGGGTTATCTGTGGCAGCAAATCAATCTAAACTATACTTTGAAATTATAAAATAAAAAGGCGTTATGGAGAAAGCAAGTTTACAACAAATAGATTACAAGAGAAGATGTTCACTGGACATCTTCTTTATTTTGATGTAACATTAATTAGAAATCATGAAAGTATTCAACTTTTGATGACTCTTAAAATAAAAAAGTAGGAGGTCTTATGACACCTTCAATGAACTAATCCGGTGAAACAGAATAGGCATGAAAACCCTTAACGTTAAGGGTTATTAAGTGTGCCTAGAGGGATTAGTTGTGTCATAACCTTATACTATAGATGCTAAGGTGAATGTTAAGATGTAAACACGTAGCGTTCACTTGCACAGTGCGTATAAAACAGGGATGACCTGTTTTTTTGTGTTATAAAACATCTTTTTTAAAACTGACAAACACAATACCTCTAGGCTTAAAGGGAGGACGAGTATATGAAAGAACCCTCAGGTTTGATTATAATGGACACTTTATAATCAGGAGGTATAGATAAATGATGGTAACCAAATATTCGATTAAGTTTGTACCTCTGCTAACAAGGAGAAGAGGTAAAGAAGATGATGAAATCGAAGCATATAAATTGGGTTATCCAAAATAAGAGCGTTCAAGAAGAGAGACGCTATTGCCATAATTGTGGGCAAAAAGTAGTTTTTAGAGATTCACTTGTGAGAAGACAAAATGCAAATGGTAAAAACATACACCATTTTGCAATTTATAAATGTGAACGTGGGCACACTTGGAATAAAAAAATAGATCAGTTCAAAGCCATAGAGCATTTAGAAAATAAAAGAGCAGTACCTAATTCAGAAGAAAAAGTGCACCAAAATTGTGAAATTGTATTAGAAACCCTCATACGTGAAGGCTATGAAATGCTTGAAATTACAGCCGAAAGTACAGAAAAAATAAGAGTAGATAAATTGCTTTCCAAATATATTTCAGATCAATCACGCACACAGTTAAGTCAATTTTTTACGGATGGATGTGTTACCGTAAATGATAAAATTGTAAGTGGGTGTTATAAGATTTGTCATGTGGCCACAATTGTAATCAAGTTATAAAAACAAGCCAGTACCTTTAATATAGGTGCTGGCTTATTTAGTTTACGAGTCTCTTGTATACGCTTTGACAAATTGATTTTTACCATTGGCCTTGGCCTTATACAGTGCAGTATCAGCTTGGTGAATAAACATACCACGTGAAGTGGTTAAACTTGGGATAATCGCATTGACGCCGCCACTGATTGTAATATAGCCATGATCGCTGAGCTTATGTGGAATCTTAAGATTTCTGATAAGTTCTATGATCTCAATTGAAATGGATTCGAGTTCATCTATATCTTGATCATAGTAGATGATAGCGAATTCTTCTCCCCCATATCTTGCAGTCATCAAGGCGTGTTCACAAAATTGAGAAACCTCTTTAGCCAAGCGAGCTAATGCCTCATCCCCTTGAACATGGCCATAGATGTCGTTATAAGCCTTAAAGTCATCTACGTCAAAGAGTATTATCCCAATGTACTTGTGTTCTTGAAAGCCCTTTGATATCAGCTCATCTAACAGATCATCAAAGGCAAAACGATTATAGAGTCCTGTAAGTGAATCGTGAATAGCTCGAAATTCCAAGAGATTATTAGCATTTTCAAGTTTAGAATTTATGACTTTGAGAGATGCATTTTTTTGTTCAAGCGTCGTTGTGGTTAGAATTAGACGATCACTGAGCTTATGAATGTAAAAGAGGACGCCCATAAATAAAATCCAAAACAATAGATTTACAATTGTTTGTGGTCTAATCCAGAAGTCAAGACGATGCGTATAAATGTCTAGATTGACTTTTGATCCCAAGAGCCAATTCAATTTGTCAGAATAGTAATAAACATATAGATTATGATCGTCAATAATTTCCGAGTGATATCCGAAGTCTGCTTTAGCTTTATTAAAAAGCGTTGCATACTGATCATGAATTTTTTGATTGATCTGTGAGAGATCGGCAGTATCCGCTAATATAATGCCTTCTGCATTTATAGCAAAAGGTTCAAAGCTATCAGAAGATCTAATGTTAAAAAACATTTTGTTGAGATCATCTAGATATAAATCTGTCCCTAAGACGCCCTCAAACTTATCTTGTATATAGACGGGTGTCGTAATGGCTATAACAGAATTGTTTGATATATTATCTACATAAACATTTGATATAATGGTTTTATTTTCTTTTAGTGTGTCCTGATACCAAGGCCGTTCTCTTGGATCGTAGTTATCAGATGGTGACCAGTTTGTGTTTGAAATAAAGTCACCGTTTCGAAAGCCAATATAAATTTCATGCTTAAACTCAGATGAGAAATTATAGGTCAAATATTTATTATTAGATGATGAATAACTGAGTTCAGAAAGTGTCAACTGATTCAGTTGACTTTTAATAAGATCGACACTGTTTATATAATTAAATAACCAATTTTCAAAAGTGCCCAGATTTGCTTTCATGGCAATTGATAGTTGATCCTCAGTTTTCTGAACTTCTTCAGTCTTAAAAGAATATATGTTGTATATTGTGAGCATTAGCATTATCAAAGCTAGCAGGATCATTGGATTCTGTTTTTTTAGTTTCATAAAACACCTCTAAATTTCTGTCCTCAAACATTATATCCTATTTCCATCAATTCTTAAATGACGAAATTGATCTTTGAAAGTAAGAATAAGATTAAAAACCCGTAAGAAAAAATTAAGTGAATACTAAACTGTTGTTGGTAGTTGCTTGTTACATATAAGCGTACTATAGAGATACAGAGGTGATATCGATGCTGAATTTTAAATCAAAAACGCTTAGTGAGCGAGAACTTATGACGCAACTAAAAATCGTTATTGATAGTTGCGATAAGTCAGATTTTAAAACAAAGAAATTTGTGGGATTGCTCTATGACTATATACCCTATAATAAGGGCTTAAAAACTAGACTTGAGTTGATTGGAAGAACAGGCTATATAGAGGAAGTTATGAAACTTGGTAAAGACGCAGATCATAATACTAAAAAACTTGAAAGATTTTCTGTACAAATTGCTAGTGAATATGGGTTTAGACCCGAGGTTATGATAAAGACTTTTAGATTACTGGCGGTTACGCTTAATATCCCAGTTAAAACAGAGCAAAGCGACCTTTCGGATTCAGGCAGTCAAACGATAACAAATGCAGTTAGAGGGAATTTTTCTAAAAATCATAGAAGAGAAGCACTGGCACAAGAGGTTAAGCTGGTTAACACCGTTGTGCCTTCATCAACAGCACAAAGCAGCAAAGTGGAAAGTGCTAGACAAAAGCAAAAATCAAAACAACATCAAAAATTCAGTCCAAAATCTAAAAGAAGATGGATCAGAAATAAAGGCAACTTGTTAAAAATACTATTTTACATTTTAGCAGTTATAGGTGGAGAACTTTACTTGAATTATTATTTTGGAAACACGGCAACTGTTCTTCATGCTTTTAAGACCGTGATGATTTCGTGGTGGCCTATACTGGTTGTTACAAGTGTTTTAATCAGTTTAGTTGTGAATCTGAGTTATAAAAAGTTCAAAGTAAATTTGGCAAATTTTTTCCCGATTGTCATGCTTATTCTACAACTTGTCGGCATTGTCTTTAAAGTCGAAACACCTGCATTATATGAAAATGTGCAGGCAGCCATCCTTACGGTGTTACTGGGCAGTTTTATTTTAACCACAAGTTATGCGGTTAGACTTCCAAAAGGTGCAACCGACTTTATATCTCATAAGTCAATTTACAGTTACTATGCAACAGGTATTTTATTTTTTCTAGGACAATATTTAGTTAGGATATCGGTATGAGTTTATTGAAAAATAAGAGAGGAGTAAATTTATGTCAGACGTATTAAACAAAGGTGATAGTGTTGCATCAAGTGCACATCGATATGAAATTATTACTGAGATTGGCACAGGTGGCCAAGGGAACGTTTATAAAGTCAAGGGGAGTGATGGAGACTATGCTTTGAAATGGTATAACAAAACCGCCTCTACACCTGAACAGTACGAAGCAATTCAACTTCTCATCGAAAAAGGCAATCCAAGTGAAAAATTTATATGGCCTATAGAATTATGTGAGGGAGAATCCGCAAACCATTTTGGTTATATTATGCCA
The DNA here is from genome assembly GCA_965140735.1 of uncultured Fusibacter sp. Lineage (GTDB taxonomy): Bacteria > Bacillota > Clostridia > Peptostreptococcales > Acidaminobacteraceae > Fusibacter_A. The sequence continues at coordinate 4,603,144 of OZ223306.1, forward strand.
CTCATTGATACTTCAAAATATACAAAAATGTCTCAATACTTTGCTGGAGAAATTGAAGTTGAGCGATTTGAAGTCCTTATAGATGCATGTATTAAATTGTCGCATGGTTTTAATGAACTTCATTTAAGTGGTCTTTGTTATAGAGATATTTCATTTGGAAATTTATTTGTAGATTTTAAAACAGGTGATGTGCTCATATGTGATAATGATAATGTCACTTTTGACAACTTGAAAGGGACAGATGAAATTTGGGGAACAAGTGGGTTTATGGCACCAGAAATCGTTAGAGGTGAAAGTGCACCCTCTTCTCAGACTGATTTATTTTCACTGGCGGTTGTTATCTTTAGGATGCTCAATCTACAGCACCCACTTCAAGGTCAACGAGAATACGACATTGAAATTGCAGATGTTGAATCAGAACGCATGCTCTATGGAACGAATCCAGTATTTATTTATGATCCGATTGATGCGACTAATCGTCCAGTTCCAGGTTACAAAGATATCGCTGAAGCCTATTGGCCCTATTATCCCGAAAGTATAAAATCACTTTTTATAGAAGCTTTCACAGTAGGATTGCATGATCCACATCAGAGGATAAGAGAATCTATATGGATTAAAGTGCTGAGCCAATTAAAAGGACAGATTACTTATTGTTATCACTGTGAGCATCAAATTTTTTATGATAAAAGTATGGTGAAACAAAAATCAAAATGTCCCAAATGCCACCATACAATTAAAATATTACCGCTCAGAATGAAAATTGAAAATCAAATCATTATGCTTAATCACGATTCAGTGATCTATAAAAATCAAATTGATCCTGCTTCAATTATGGCATATGATGTTCAGGTTGCCAGAGTAGAAATTCATCCTAAACATCCAAGTGTGTGGGGACTTAGAAATCTCTCAAGTGATATTTGGACTTATACAACAGAGCAACAAGAGATCAGAGAAATTTCTAAAAATGGTGTTATTCCAATCCGTTCGGGCCAAGAAATCAACTTTGGTGACAGGATTGGTATTATTCGATAAAAATGACAATGTGGATACTAAAAATTAGAGAATGAAATGACAAGGAGGCTATTATGTCAGTAGAACGTGAAGGTAGAATGGGCGCAAGAGATTTACATTTATTTTTTTTAATAGATGCATCAGATTCAATGAGTTATGGTGGAAAAGCGGAAACACTCAACAATGCCATTAGAGAGTCAATTCCCCATATCAAAGAAATTGCTAAAGAAACAGAAGGGACTATAAAAATTCACGCCCTTTCATTTTCAACAGGTGCGAGATGGATTGTTAGAAATGTAGATGTCAAAGACTTTGCTTGGGAAAATATCGTGACAAAAGGGGTTACAGATATGGGCCGTGGGTTTGAAATTCTTGCAGAGAAACTTGAAACTGAATTTCAAGGTGCAAGGGGCTATCAACCTGTTATGATCTTACTATCTGATGGCTTACCAACAGATGATTACGAACAGGGCCTCAAGAAACTCAAAAAAACAAAGTGGGGCAGTAAAGCGATTAGAATTTCAATTGCGATTGGCTCAGAAACAGATATGGATGTTTTACAAGACTTTATTGGCGATTCTTTTAGAGGTGAACTTAAACCTTTACTTGCTAAAAATGCAAGCGAGTTAAAGAATTATATTAGATGGGCTTCCACAACCGTTTCAACAGCATCTATCAATCCAGTGAAAAATACAATTCCACTCCCACCAACTTTAGAATCAGATATAAATGTTGAAGAATTGGATTGGTAAGTGATATGAAAAATTGGAAGGTGATGAGTCATAGTCAAATTGGCTCATCACATGTTAAGAACCAAAAACCGAACCAAGATGCTTATTTGTATAAAGAGACATCTGCTTTTATAGGTGCTGTAAGCGATGGGCACGGGAGTCAAGCACATGCACGAAGTGAAGCTGGTTCAAAGCTTGCGGTGGAAGCTGCAGTAGAAACTATTGAAGCCTTTCTAAATGAAGATTTTTTTGAAGTATTTGCCGAAACATTTTTTAAAACCATCAACGATGATGCGCCATTGGATGAAGTGGAGAAAATGGAAGCATTTAAAATACTGATCTCTAATTGGCTTCCTAATAAAATCGTTATGAATTGGAGACAAAAAGTACTGGGGCATTATGATCAAATAGAAGATAAAAGCAGTGACTGCTCTAAATCAGAAATTTACAAGCTTTATGGGTGTACATTGCTTTGCACTTTTGAATACAAGCAATATCTGGTCTTCTTACAAATCGGAGACGGGCTAATCGGTATCTATGAGCAAGATGGAAAGGTTATTCACCCAATTGCAGAGGATATAAGACATCGAGATAATATGACAACTTCTATTTCGGATCTTCATGCACCATTAGAATTTAAAACGGCATTATACCCAGTAAAAGAGATGATTGAATTTATTGCTTTGACAACAGATGGCATTGAAAATGCCTATCCCAACAGTAAAACAGACTATATTTATTTTTATCATTCAGTACATGGTTTAATTGTGGAATCATTACCAGAGTTAGAGCGATTGCTTGAACGCACAAGCCGTTATTCTGGAGATGATTCCACCGCTTTAATTCTTTATAGGCCACTGTCGGACTTACAAGTAAACGCTTTTAGTGTTGATAATGTCGATGAGACGTCGATTGTGTATACAGGCGTTTCAGAGGACTACATTCCTATAGAACATATTCTATGTGATCCCACAAGTAGTCTTTTTTTAGAGATTGCAGGTGAGCTCAGCTACTCATTTGGTCAATTTGAAACTTATGGACAATGTGTTGTAGGAGTAGCCTTACAGGATATTTGGTATAACCCTATAGATCATAAAATTTTGTTGGTCAATCGGATATTAAGAGAGGCAACCCAACAGATGCTTTTAATTTCAAGAAAATATTTAGCGGATTTACTTCATCTTGTCTTGTATAAAGTTTATCCAGAAAATATATTTCAAAAGTATATACCTCGATTTGATTTGTTTTATGAGAAAGCGATCCAAGGCGGAACTGAAAAGTGTTCACCTAGAGCGTGGTCCAAGATCATCGATCAGATTAGACAAGAGGTTCATTTTAATTATGAAATAGGGTCTTTTACATTTAATGAGACTTGTGAATCCTTTCAAATAAGTATTGTTACTCAAGTAAGTACTTATGAACTATTTCATGATAGTACACTCTACTTACACCAAATTTTAAAATCTAAAAAGATTACCAATCATAAAATTGGTCGAGTAATGGTCCATCCTAAAAAGCCTCAAATATGGGGAATTTTAAACTGCTCCAATCACGAATGGGTTCAATATATAAAGGGCAATGCAACACCAAGATATATTTCGAGAAATAAAACAGCAACTTTAATTGAAGGCAGTGTTATTTTCATGTATGGCATACCAGTGCGTATTATGTTGAAACATGATGAGGAGACAGAAAAAGAGTTGTCTTAAAATGATTTTTATCATTTTGAGACAACCCTTTTTTTTGATATAATAATATTATAATAGTAATGTAATTAAAATTGTGTAAGAAATGATTATTTGGGTATACTATTCATCATCCAGCCTAAAATTTCAAAATGAATTGTAAAAAAGGGTGTATCATAGGAGAGATATATGCAAAATCTTTTATTGATTGCTATTGGTCCATCGATAGCATTGTTACTTTTTTTTTATTTTATTGATCGTTACGATCGCGAACCATTGGCATTGCTTGGGAAATTATTTTTAGGCGGTATGGTAAGTGTTATTCCTATTTTACTTGCTGAAGTTGGTTTACAACGTCTTAATTTTTTACCAGGGCTATTAGGGGTTGCTTATACGGCGTTTATTGTGGCAGGCTTTACAGAAGAATTTTTTAAAAAGTTTGTTGTTATGAAGATTGCCTATAAAGACGAGCACTTCAACGAACGTCTTGATGGTATTATTTATTGTGTGTTTGCATCACTTGGGATGGCCACAGTGGAAAATATTTTTTACATATTTGGGAATGAAAATCCGATTTCAGTTGGGATTTTAAGAGGTTTTGTTAGTGTTCCCATGCATATGTTGTTTGCAGTAACGATGGGCTATTATCTCTCTTTCGCAAAATTTACAACAGAGGAGGTTAGAAGGAAGAAATATTTAAAAATGACTTTATGGCGACCTGTTTTACTACACGGTATATTTGATTTTCTCTTGATGAGTGGACAAGCGTTACTTACGATTGCGGCTATTCCATTTGTACTTTGGTCATGGAAAGTCAATTATATCAAATTGAAAAAATATTATAATGAAGCAAAAATGACACAAAATTTAAGCAACTTTGATGATTAAATAAAATATATTTTGGTATATAAAAAAAACATAAACTAAAAGGATGTGAATTGGGTGAAAACACAAAATTATGAAATGCTAACGGAGTATATGCTGAAACTCATGCCAACGATGAATAAGAGATTTTTTAGGGATGATGAAGTTTTTAAATCTGAGGAGCTCTTTCCTTCGCATATACAAATCTTATTAGTTCTTGCGAATCACAAACAATTGACTATGTCTCAAATTTCTAAACAAATTAATGTTATTAATTCCAATTTGACACCATTAGTAGATAAGCTCATCAATTTTGGTTATTTAAAACGGCAACCCTATAAAAAAGATAGACGTGTGGTACACATTTCTTTAACGCCTTCGGGAAAAGTATTTGTTGAAAAGCATAAAAAATATGTAGAATCTTTACTTGAAGAGAAATTGAGCACACTTTCAGAAGAGAAAATAACAGAACTTGGTGAGCATTTAAAAGCGGTGTATGACACAGTGATTGAATGTCTAGGAGAAAAATAAGAAAATGAAACAAGAATACTGTAAGTTTGAAGTTTATATTCCGGAAACACATGTCGCCATGTTGATTGATGCCTTAAATGAAAAACAATTACTCAGAGAAGGGCATTATGATAGTGCTTATTGCTCCTATCCTGTATTAGGTCATTGGAGAGCACTACAAGGTGCAAACCCTCATACTGGTGAGATCGGCAAAATAAAAACTTCAAATGAAATTAAACTTGAGTTTAGAACCACAGAGAATCATGCTGAAATTGCATATGATATTATCAAAGCGATACATCCTTATGAAGTCCCTGTCATTAATCGAATGATGGTGTTTTAGAAGGGGCTATCTTAGTGGGACAAACTTTGATATGATGAAATAGGATTAATTTATTTTAATCCTAATTTTTTTTGGAGGTATTATATGTTTGAAATTAAACTTAAAAAATATGCTGAGCTCTTAGTTAAAATTGGTATTAACTTAAAGCTAGATCAAATACTAGTGATTAGATCACCAATTGAATGTGCAGATTTTACAAGGCTGGTTACAGAGATTGCCTATAGAGAAGGGGCTAAAGAAGTTGTCGTTCTATGGGGAGACGAAAAACTGGACAAAATTAAGTATATGATGGCACCAGATCAAATATTTGATGATTATCCAGAGTGGCAAAAAACATTTTTTATGGATTATGCTTTGCAGGATGCAGCTTTTCTAAGTATTTCAGCGTCAGATCCAGATGTCATGAAAGAGGTTGAGGCAGAACGTGTGATAAGAGCTCAAAAAGCAAGGGGCAATGCACTTGAGACTTACAGAGAAAGAACGATGAATAACATCAATACTTGGTGTGTTGCATCAGTACCGACGGTAGCTTGGGCTCAAAAAATATTTCCTGATGTTTCAGAAGATGTTGCAGTAGATAAGCTTTGGGACGCTATTTTTGCGGCAGTCAGAGTGGATGCAGAAGATCCGATAGAGGCTTGGGAAATTCATAAAGCTGCGCTTAAGAAAAATACAGATTATTTGAATCAAATGAATTTTAAGGCTTTAAAATATAAAAATAGCATCGGTACTGATCTAACAATCGAACTGCCTCAAAATCATATTTGGTTTGGAGGCTCTGATCTTACAAAAGAAGGACATGAATTTATTGCCAATATGCCAACAGAGGAAATATATACGGCGCCAAAAAGAAATGGTGTAAACGGTAAAGTTGTAAGTTCAAAGCCATTTAACCTTGATGGTAACCTGATAGATGAGTTTGAGCTTGTGTTCAAGGATGGTAGAATCGTTGATTTCAGTGCAAAAGTTGGCTATGAAGTTCTAAAAAAACTGATCAATGTAGATGAAGGCACGCATTATCTGGGAGAAGTGGCATTGGTGCCATATGATTCGCCTATATCCAACTCAAATATTTTATTTTATAATACTTTATTTGATGAGAATGCTTCATGCCACTTGGCCTTAGGGAAGGCTTATCCTGTTTGTATCAAAGGTGGAGATGAAATGTCTTCTGAGGCATTAATCGAAAATGGAATAAACGACTCCATGATGCATGAAGATTTTATGATTGGGACTAAGGATTTAGACATTATGGGGATTACACAGGATGATAAAGAAATTCCAATTTTTAAAGAGGGCAATTTTGTAACAGTGCTTTAGAGGTGACAAATGATCATTAGAAAAGCAGATAAATAAGGTGATGGTCTTAGGGCACACTTATAATCATATGATAAAATGTCTCTAAATAATAAGGAAATCATTTAAATTGATAAATTTTTGTAACGTTTGAATGATTTCTTTTTTTTTAGGTATATACTTAGTAAGTCAAAATGTATTATTAAAGGTGGTTATTATGAAAAAAACAATAATGATAGCAGGTGCAGCTGGTGCTGGAATCAATACCTCTGAACTCTTTCTTGAAAGAATGCTGAAAAAAGAGGGTTTTTTTGTACTCTCTTATAAAAACTATATGTCCAGAGTGAGAGGCGGGTTTAATTATGCTACAATTACTTTAGGAACTGAAGCTGTGAATTCGTGTGAAACTCATGCGGATATTTTTATCGCTCTGAATCAAGAAGCACTCGATAAGAGTCAAATGATGATAAAAAGTGATGGTTTGATTTTAGCAAGTGACCAGTTGAAAGGCAATGATAACGAAAAAGTACTTTGGATAGAACAAGAGCCATTGAAAGCCGTTTCAAGCTCAAAAAATGCATTTAGTATGTGTGCTATAGGTGTTGTTCTAAAAAAATTAGGTTTACATCAGGATGTTCTGAAAAGCATGAAGCTTAAAAAGTGGTCTGAAGAAGTGAATGAGACGAATTTAGCCGCTGGCGTTTATGGCTATGGTCTTTTGGAATCCTCTATAAAGACTGAAATTACTCAGAAAAAAGAGACTATTTTAGTAAATGGAAATCAAGCTGTTGCACTTGGTGCGATTGCATCTGGTCTTGGGTTTTACAGTGCTTATCCAATGGCACCGTCCACAGGCATTATGACCTATCTAGCTGCACATGAACGTGAGATGGGTCTTATCGTTGAGCAAGCTGAAGACGAAATTGCAGCAATGATGGCAGCAATAGGTGCAGCATCAAATGGCGTTAGAGCTATGACAGGCACTTCAGGTGGTGGTTTTGCTTTAATGGTGGAGGCACTCGGATTTGCAGCGGTGAGTGAAGTCCCTTTGGTTGCCTGCAATGTACAAAGACCAGGCCCTGCAACAGGGCTTCCGACGAGAACAGAGCAAGCTGATCTCTCCTTTGTTGTGTCGGCTTCTCAGGGCGAATTTGCTAGAATTGTACTTGCACCTTTAACGGTTGAGGATGCTTTCTATACCACATTTAGAGCTTTTAATTTAGCAGAAAAGTATCAAGTGCCTGTGATTATACTCACAGATCAATTCTTAGCAGATTCGACTCAATCCATCCCAAAATTCAAAACTGATACGCTTAAAATAGAACGCCATTTAACAGAAGCGGTACAAGCAGATTACAAACGCTATGATTTTGACCAAACTTTTGGTGGGCGAAAATATCCTGGCATAGACGATCAAACCTTAGTAATGACGGATTCACATGTTCACGATGAGTATGGGCATGTCACTGAAGATGAAGAAATGACGATTAAACTTAAGCATAAGTTAATAAGACGAGTAGAAGCCATAAAGAATGAACTCAATGCACCACGATTTTATGGAAATGAAGCTTATAAAACACTTTTTATCTGCTGGGGCTCGACATATGGTGCTTTAAAAGATGCTGTAGATGAACTCAATGATAAAGGTGAGGCCGTTGCAATGCTCGCATTTTCAGATGTATTTCCAATTAAGGAAGATGTTTTGAAAGTTTATTTAAAAGAAAACGTGACACTTATTAATGTAGAGGGAAACGCTTTTAATCAATTCGGCAAAATACTGCGCATGGAAACAGGCGTTACTTTTACTAAAACTATAAACAAATATGATGGTAGACCGTTTAGCGCAAGTTATATCATTGAATCATATCGAAAATGAGGTGAAATTTTATGACAAAAATCGATACAATAAACAACCCTTTTGTAATGAATCATCCCACGTCTTGGTGTCCTGGATGTGGAAACTTTAGTATTTTAGACAGTATCAATCAAGCTTTAAATAATCTTGGCCTTACGCCTCAAGAAGTGCTTATGGTATCTGGTATTGGACAGGCAGCAAAGCTGCCCCATTATATTCATGCTCATGGCTTAAATACATTACATGGTAGGGCACTCCCAGCAGCAATGGGTGCTCATGCTGCAAACCATAGTCTCAAGATTATCTTGACTTCTGGTGATGGTGATACCTATGGTGAGGGTGGAAATCATTTTATTCATGGTATTAGACGTAATATGGATATTGTCCATATTGTGCATGACAACCAAATCTACGGGCTGACTAAAGGTCAAGGTTCTCCAACAACAGCATTTGGTCAAAAGACAAGATTGCAAGTTGACGGTATGAGACCAGATCCACTTAATCCGGTGGCTCTTGCCATCAGTATGGATTGTAGCTTTGTTGCCAGAAGCTTTTCAGGAGATCCTGAACATCTTAAGAGTATGATAGAAGCTGCAATGTCACATAAAGGCTATGCTTTGATTGATGTCCTTCAACCTTGTGTTTCATTTAATCAAGTCAACACATTTAGATGGTATAAAGAACGCGTTTATAAACTTGATCCAGAATTTGATGTGACTAACAGAGCGAAAGCTTTTGAAAAGGCACTTGAGTTTGGAGATGAAGGCATTCCTATCGGCATACTTTATAAATATGAAAAAACAACGTTTATTGAGAGGATAGCTCACATAGATGAGCCACTTGTCTATAAAAAAAGAACGCCGGATGACGTTCAGAAATTATTAGAACAATTTGATTAAATAAGGCACAATTATAACTGTTAAAATACCACAGAGACCGATGGCTGTACCGCTGAGTGCACCTTCGGTCTCTCCCATTTCAAGTGCTTTAGAAGTGCCCACAGCATGCGATGCAGTCCCGATACCTATACCGCGCGCAATTGGATTTAAAAAAGGAAAAAGCTTAACCATATAAGGTGCGACAAAAGCACCAGTGATCCCTGTTACCACAACCATAACCACTGTAATAGGGGGGATGCCACCTATTATTTCGCTAAGACTTATGGCCATAGGTGTGGTGATCGATTTAGGATAAAGGGAGTAAAGCAACTCTTGTGGCAGGTGAAATAATTCACCTAGCAGTTTAATTACAAAAAAAGACGTGACAACGCCTGAACAAATGCCAATAATTAAACTTAAAAAGTATTTTTCTATAATGGCGCGTTGACGGTAGAGCATGTGACCAAGCGCCACAGTAAGTGGACTCAAAAAATAGTGGATGATGTTGCCACCAACCATATACTGTGTATATGGAATACCTGTAATGCTTAAGAAGGCAATAATTAGGATCATGGCAATCAAAAGTGGATTGGCAAGATCAGAATTTGTCTTTTTTTTGATGATTAAACCAATTTGAAAGGTCACAATCGTGAGTAGAATGCCAAAAGAAGGCGATGATGTAAGCATTTAGTGATCTCCTTTCGTTAACACTTGAGTGATGAACATCGTAACAAGCATGGTGATAATCGTAGAGACAATGCCAATGATTATAAGTATAAAGAGGTTAGATGTAACAATTGCCATAACGCCAACACTTGCAGGAATGAAAAAGAAGGCAATGTTGTTAAGCAAAAAGTCACTGGTTTCTTCAATATGCTTTTCTTTTAGAATGCCTAAGCTTAGAGCTAAAAAAAGTAGAAGCATCCCAAGAATCGATCCAGGAATTAGAATAATTGGACTCAATATGACACTTAAAGTTTCACCGAGGAACCAGAAGAACAGTAAAATTGCAAATTGAATTAAATAGATCATTTTTATCTCCTTTTATTAAAGTTAAAATTCATTATAGCGTATTGTTTTAGATAAAACAATCTTTTAAATAAAAAACTTCGGGTATCGAGATATTGGTTTTAATCAAAAGTAGATTGTCTGTAGCCTTATTTAAAAACACAAAAAAACTGGCCCTCTCGGACCAGTTTTTATTGTGTGTGACTTTATATTAACCTTGATAAAAGTGTATTACTACGCTTAATGAATTGAGTCATGGCATCTGGAGAGAGTTGAGAATGTCCAAGTTGTGCGAGATCATAAAGTTGCTCCATAATGAGTTGACCCATTTCATCCACATGATAATGAGTTTCCTTAACGATCTTAGTGGCAGGTTCAGCATGCTCTGTTGTTTCTGCCTGATCTGCATCTGCATCAGATTTAGAATCTGTGTTTGGAACCTCTTTTTCAACAATTTCTTTATAGTCATCAACATGTGCCATCAAATATTTAACAAGAGGATGCTTGTGATTGAGCAGTAGTGTTGTTTCAGGTTTGAACATGTTTGGATCTAAACTGCCCATGCTGCCCATACCATACATTTTCATCATATCTTGCATTCTTCTTGCTTCTTCAGAAAGTGTCATCATACTTGCAATGGACTCATCTTTCATGTTTTCAATTTTAAGTGTAACTTTTTCAAATCCCACTGCCGATTTGAATGCACCTGTTAAGTCTGTCTGAACTGTTTTGATATGTTCTGGATCAATATTTTCGTCTTCTTCTTTCATATGATCTGTTATATCAGAATCAACTCTTGTAAAGGAAACGCCTTCATTTTTAGCTTCCATATGAGAGATAAACGCTGTATCAATGCTATGTTCTAAAATGACTGCATTGAGATCGTGTGTTTTAAACAAATTGATATATTGAGATTGAAGTAGCTTGTCGGTTACATAGAAGACTTTTTTATCTTCAGAATTCTCAAGGTATTCATCTAATGTGACATATTTATCATAAATGGTTTTGAATAGATAAATTTTTTGAATACTTTCAAAGAATTTTTCATCTTTGAGGCCACCAAATTTAATGAATGGGTTGATATCATCCCAGAAACCTTCAAAAGTTTCACGCTCAGTTTTAAATAAACCATTGAGTTTATCACCAACTTTTTTAGTGATGTAACTGGAAATTTTGCGCACAAACCCGTCGTTTTGAAGAAAACTTCTAGAGACATTAAGGGGTAAGTCAGGACAATCAATCACACCTTTAAGTAGCAACAAGAACTCAGGAATAACTTCTTTGATGTTATCAGCCACGAACACTTGTGAGTTATAGAGCTTAATTTGACCTTCAAGACTGTCAAATTCAGTGTTGAATTTAGGAAAATACAAGATACCTTTTAAATTGAATGGATAATCCATATTGAGGTGAATCCAGAACAAAGGCTCTCTAAAATCTTTAAAAGTTGTTTTGTAGAATTCTTTGTATTCTTCATCCGTACAGTCACTTGGTGATTTAGCATAAAGTGGTAAAGTGGTATTAAGAGCTTTTGGTTCTTCGATGATCACATGACCTTCTTCATCAACTTCGGGCTCTTTACCAACCACTGTAAAGTAAATTTCAACCGGCATAAAAGAACAGTATTTTTGAATAGTTTCTTTCAATGTGAATTCACTTAAGAAATCTTTACCATCATCGCCTACATGCAATATGATTTCAGTACCTCGTGTTTGGCGAGTACCCTCTTGCATTTCGAATTCAGTACCACCATTACATTGCCAAAGCACTGGTTTTGCATCTTTTTTATAGGAAAGTGTATGGATTTCTACTTTTTCTGCAACCATGAATGATGAGTAAAAGCCTAAACCGAAATGACCTATAATTTGCTCTTTATCAGATTTGTCTTTATATTGATTAAGAAAATCCTCAGCACCTGAAAAAGCAATTTGATTGATGTATTTTTTAATTTCCTCATCAGTCATACCAATTCCATTATCTGAAATTGTAATTGTTTTAGCAGCTTCATCGAGCATTACATCAATTTTGAATGTAGGGTTTTCTTCGATTTTAGCTTCATTCATTATTGAAAGTTGTTTTAATTTAGTAATGGCATCACTTGCGTTTGATATAAGCTCTCTCACAAAAATATCGTGATCTGAATAAAGCCATTTTTTAATAATTGGGAAAATATTTTCACTGTGAATGGATAAACTACCTTTTTCCATCGACATAAAATCACTCCTTTTCTAAATCGTTGCATCTCAAATGAGACTTTCTAAAAATATGATAGGCTTTTAGGCGGAAAATGTCAAGAAGAAATTAGCACTCGGTATTACAGAGTGCTAACAATTTTAAAAAATGACCTCTTCCAAATTGTTAAATATGACGAAAGTGCTCATATTATAGCCGTTAAATAAATGTTATAATTGTTATGTTACAAAAGATTTGGGCATAAATGAAATGATATTATAATTGTCTTTTTTGAAAGGAGATACGTGATGAGAATTAGGGCTATTATGACACCTGTTAACAAACTAATCGTATTATCAACAGCAGATTCAGCGGGAAAAGCACTTGAATTAATTGAAGAGAATGGCTTTTTATCTTTACCAGTAGTACAAGAGCGTCAATTTATAGGGTTTCTTTCAAAACAGTTTATTTATGAAACCTATTTTAAAGAAAATCATGCAGATTTTGAAGCTTTTTTAAAAAGACCTGTTAAAGAATTTATCCGTAATAGAGTAGAATGTGTTAAGCAAACTTTATTGGTAGAAGAGGCTGCTGATATTTTTTTCAAAAATAAAGTTAGATTTTTACCTGTGGTCAATGATCTCAATGAATTTATAGGTATTTTAACGCAAAAGTCACTCTTTGGTGTGATCACAAAAGTATATGGCCTCAAAGATCCTAAGTTGTCTATACTGACAGACGATTTTAAAGGGACACTTGCTAAAATAGCAGAAATCATTTCTAAAAATGGGGGCAATATTACCAATATTGCGCTGTTTGATACTGAAGTAATGGGGATTCAAGAAATTTCTGTGAGAATTATCGGAAAAGATATCCGTGTTATTGCGAAAAAATTGGAAGACAGAGGCTTTAAGGTCAGGGATATCGTTGAAGGTATTGTGGATTAAAAATTTAGACGTCAATAAAAAGATCAAAAGTAGGGATTTTACTTATCTTTGTCGTGAGAGATAAGTAAAGTCCTTTTTTATGTAAAGTGTATAAACTCAGACTATTTCTGAAAGGATCATGTGATATTATAAAGAGGTGTATCGGTACTGAATTTTGTGAAATAGGACTAAAGTTTGAGTTGGAATGAAAAATCGAATGGAAAATAGTTCAAAAGTCATGAAAAATATTTTTTTATATCTGGAAACATGACGCAATTAAATATATAATGTAATAGGTTGTAGCTAGTCAACCACGAAAGGTGGTGATTCAATGAACAAATTTTATCGACCTTTTTTATTCACTATTGTAGTAATCGCAATAGGTTTTTTCGTAGAGGCATTAAATCAACCTTTTGATTGGTCGGCTTTTGATACAAGTTATGTGCTGATCGTATTGGTTTGTATTATTTCGGAGGCTAATTATCTATTCAGTCAGAGCTCAATTAAGCATTCATTGACAGCACCACTTACTTTGTTTCTCACTTTTTATAAGCCATTATTAGTCTGTTATATTGGTATTCTTATTTATGAAACGCTTGGGAAAATAGTTGTTGTTAGAAGAGAAGGTGGCACAAGGCGTATTTTTGATGAAAAATGGCTTTTTAATATATCACAATTTATAATGCTCACGACATTTTCTAAATATTATATTGCTCAACTGACGATCTCACCAACGCTTGACTTCCTAGTAGAGTTGTTGCCATTGGTCTTTGTATATAATCTATTAAATACTGTTTTAACATATTTGGTAATTAGTCTTTATAATAACACAAATTATTTTAAAAAGGTGATCTTAAGAAATTTTATAACATATAGTTTCAGTTATTTTATCATTATGTTAGCACTTATTTTTACTTATGAAGCGTATGATTTATTTGGATTAACAGTGGCGTGTATTTTCGTGTTGCAGACTCAAGGTTCTGTCCTTACAAATTTGACAGCAAAAGAGCTCAATCACCGCTTAAGTGTAGATAAGATGACAAATGCTTATAATCGAAATTTCTTTGATGAGGTCGTAGAGTTAAACTTAGTTCAAAAAAAACCTTTTTCAATTCTCTTCATTGACCTAGATGATTTTAAATTGGTAAATGATGCTTATGGACATGTGATTGGGGATGCTTTATTAATTGATTTTGTGGCAATTATCAAGAGCATTTTAAGAAAAGAAAACAAGGTTTTTCGATATGGTGGAGATGAGTTTTGTATTATTTTTGACAATATAGAGCAGGCTGAAAGCGTTCAAAAGAGACTTGAAGCTTTTGTCTTTATGTTTCAGGATGAAAAGAGTGATACGATGATTTACTATCATATTTCCTTGGGTTTATATGATTATACAGCGGATTCAGATATCAGCTATAGTGATCTGATTCATCAAGTCGATCAAAATATGTATAATGATAAACGCCGTAAAAAGGGGCAGGATAAAGATCAGACTATTCTAGAATTATCGTGACTGGTTCTGGAGTTCCCTACTTAAAAAGAGCTGATTTATCGTTTTCAAAATAGATTGAAAACGATAAATCAGCTCTTTTTTATGGCTGTATCATTTAAATGAACATGTGTTTTTTTCGCTTATATCGCCATTGGATTATAATGTGTAACAGGAAGAAAACAGCATTAATTATAAAAATAGTTCCAAGACAATAAAGTGTAAAAGTCATAAAAAATTCAAGCGGCATCATTTGAAGCAATCGATCCTTTGCAGGATTTAAAAGCCACAGGTCGTTATAAAACAAGAGCTCGTGGAATTTTCTAAAAGCCATATCAAAATCGGATACATATAAAATACCCAAAAGGATTATCGTTATAAAACTGGTTATAACGGTTGTAAGCAAAACGTAAGATAGACGGCTAACGGTTTTGCGCATTCGATAAAGGCATAAGAGCAAAACTGCAAGTGTACCCCCTAGAATATTAGCCCTAATTTTCCGAGCTTTTCGGATCAAATTTTTTATATCGTTTAAATGTGCCTGTTCTTTTGCATTGAAATATTCAATTTCATTTCTCCCTATGGTTGCTGTTACATGGAGATCACCTGCACCTGTATTGATATAATCGATAAGTTCTGAAGTTACTTTTTCCAAATCTGTTGTGGAAATACCCACAATTTTATTAACCTTTAACGCTTTGAAATGTTTAATATAAAACGCATCGTTAAAAGCATATGCTTCAAATACATATAAATAAGTCAAAACAGAAATGAGAATGCCCAATATAATGATTAGTATATTATCAAATACATTTGATTGATGTCTCATAATGCCTCCTGATAGATGTTGAATTAAATAGAATCTGAGTAAGTAAAATTGGAGCTTTTTATAAGTTAAAGCAATAAGTTTTTAAGCCAAATAAAAGGATGAGGTGAAGTGGATAAAAAGCATAAAAGCCCAATTTCAATTGGCTACGTGTACCGTTGTATCTAAGAAGTAAAGGTATTGCCAATATTGAGGCGTTTTGAATCCATATATGTGGCTGTGACCAGTCCTTATATAAATAGAGTAGTAGAGCTTGATAAAATCCCAAAAGCAATACAAAGCTAAAATAAAGCTTATTAGGGCTAGCTCTATAATATCTAAAAATCAGGATCATGCCAATGGCTAGGAAAAAACTATCAAACTGGAAAACAGTTACCGCTAAACAAACCAATAAGGTCAAGATCAATTTAATATCCGTGGCTTTTATTTGATCCAGTGCCCAAAGTAAAATAAGACCGATGGCAAGTGTGAAAAGCACATTTTGATAGTCACTTTCAAAATAATAGGCATAAGGGATTATGCTGAGAACACCCCAAAAAAGCAATCGACCTACATATCGTCTTAGATCATGTGTTTTTTCATAACCAATCGCAATAAAATAGGCCATTATGGGCAAGGTCAAACGTCCAATAATTCTCAGTATATAAAGTTCTTCAAAGATGACAGCGCCTATATGATCAATTACCATGGCAATTATGGCGATTGATTTTAATCCTGTAGATGAAAACAATAACTTTTGCATAAAATGCCCCTTATTTTTAGGCTATTATAACATATTTAATTAGAAGAAGACACGCCTTGTTGTTGTATTATTCATTTCATAAAATTATAATTGATATTATAGGAGGATAAATACATGTTGAGAATTCTAATGGGTCAAGCGAAAAGTGGCAAAACCTATACTGTATATAGTGAAATTGAAAAAGCAATTAAAGCAGGTTTATCAGATCAAGTGATCTTATTAGTACCAGAGCAGTTCACATTAGAAGCTGAAAAAGGACTCCTAAAGCATACTGAGAAGAGTGGTTTTTTAGGCGTTGAAGTGTTGAGTTTTAAACGCCTTATATATAAATTATTGAATGAAGTGGAAATGCCACCTCATCAAGAAATAACAACACTGGGTAGAACGATGCTCCTTCGCAGTGTTTTTCAGAAGAGCAGTAAATCATTGACTTACTATAGGGCGGCAAGTCAAAAGAAAGGTTTTCTGAATCAGTTCGATGATTTTTTAGATGAAATGAAGCACAGTCTCGTGGATGCAAGTTTGATACAGACGGCGATTTCAACTTTGGAAGAGACAACTTTATTGAGTTTAAAGTTAAACGATTTGGCTTTTTTGCTAAATGCTTATGAAGAGGCCAAAACAGAAACCTATATGGATTCTGTGGATGTCATCACATTTGCACTCGAGCGTATGCCTGATTCTAAACGACTTAAGCAATCACAAATATGGGTGGACGGCTTTGACAGTTTTTCTAAAATAGAATATCAGATTTTAGAAAGCCTTATGATGCTATGTAAACATTTGACAGTGACTGTGCCCTATGGTGAAAGTTCTATTTTCACACACACAGCAAATTTGTACAGACAATTGATCGAAAGTGCAAATCAAAATCAGATCGAAACAGCGCAATTTTTGATGCAGCGAGCACATGCAAATTTGGAGATCGCACATTTGAGCGAACAATTGTTGGTGTATCCTTATGAACAGTTTATCAAACCAGTAGATTCTATAAAGCTTCACATTGCCAATTCTGTAAATTCAGAAGTTGAGCGTGTTGTGATCGACATTGTGGATTTAGTTAGATACGGTGGCTACACTTGGAAAGATATAGCTGTGGTGACCAATGATCTATCTGGTTATGAATTCGTGATTAAACAACTCTTTACAGAGTATCAGGTGCCCTTTTTTTTAGATCGAAAGACGAATATTCTTTCCCATCCACTAGTGCACTTGGTTGTGAACAGCCTTAAGACGGTACAGAGCCGATTTAAGAGAGAATATGTCATGAGTATGCTCAAAACAGGATTGCTAGGATTTTCTGTGTCTGAGATTAGTCTTTTTGAGAATTACATCATAGAGTTTGGCATCCATGGCAACCAGTATAAAAAACCTTTCACGAAGAACTATAAAAACAGCAGAGCTTATGATTTAGAATACGTGAATAGCCTGAGAGAGAAGTTACTTGACAAATTGGCACCGTTATTGACGCTATCCCCATCTAAGAAAGTGGAGATGAAGACACTTTTAACCATCACATATGAATTTTTAGTCCTTAATGAGATTGCTTCGATCATGGATCAAGAAGTCCATAACTTCACAGAGGTGGGGGCTTATGATTCTGCTCAACTCTTTGCCCAAATCTGGAACGTTGTAATTGAGACCTTTGATCAAATGGCAGAACTTCTTGGAAGTGAAATGTTGACGTTTGATGAAATCATAGAATTGCTTGAGACCGGATTTGAGCACGCCGAGATTGGTTTATTGCCCCTTTATGAAAATCAAGTGCTCATAGGATCGCTGGACCGTTCAAAAGCACACCCTATAAAGGCTTTGTTTATAATGGGGATAAATGACGGCGTTTTACCAGAAATGGGCGGCGAGCAACAGTTAATCGCTGAGCACGAAAAAGAGTTGTTAAAAGAGAATGGTTTTAACTTAATGCTGGATGGTAAGATGTTCGCTGATAAAGAGAACTATAATATATACAATGCTCTGACCAGACCAAGTGAGCGCATTTACTTGAGTTATGCGCTGACCAATAATGAAGGTACATCACTCAGACCTTCATATCTCGTTCAGAAATTAATCAAAATCTTTCCAATGTTAGAATCTACACATGATACGGTGCGCATAGATATGACACGAAAACCAAACATGATTGCCACAGCTCAGGGCACCTTTAAACATTTGGCAATTGAAATGAGAAAATCTGCGGATGGTCATGTGATTCACCCGAATTGGGAGAAGGCTTTTGAATGGTACGTTCAACATGAACCGGATAAAGCTTCATTATTGATTGAGGGGTTGACCTTTGAAAATCATGTGGAAAAGATTAATCGAAAAGTAATCGACAGGCTCTATGATTTACCAATTAAGACCAGTGTGTCGAGATTAGAGCAGTTTATGTGGTGTCCTTTTAAGCATTTTGTTTCCTATGGTATAAAGCCAATAAACGTAAAACACTATGAAATCACATTTCCTGATGTGGGGATCTTATTCCACGGTGCACTTGAACAATTTGGGAGAACCGTATATGATCAAAATTTGGTTTGGCAAGATTTAGATCAAAAAACATGCGATCAAATGATTGAAAAAATTGTTGAAGATATGATAGATCACGATATATTCAGTTCAAAATTTCAATACCAATATTTGGTCCAAAAATTAAAGCGCGTTTCCAAACGTGCCATTTGGACGTTGACGAAACAACTTAAGCAAGGAGACTTTATGCCAATTGCTTTTGAGATGGTGTTTTCAGATGAAGGTTATGGGGCGCCACCTATGATTATAGAACTTGCAAATGGGGAGAAATTAATGTTACGAGGTGTTATTGATCGTGTGGATCTCCTTAAAACGGATCAGTCGAGCTATGTGAAGATTATCGATTATAAGTCAGGTGGCACTACATTGTCCTTATCGGACATCTACCATGGGCTTCAAATGCAATTGATGGTTTATCTAAAGGCTTGCCTTGATAATCCAGATTATTTTAAGGTCGAGGACTTAAAGCCAGGGGGCATTTTTTACTTTAAAATTGATGATCCTATGATTCAATCTGCTGAAGCACTTTCTGAACTCATAGAAGCGCAAATCGAAAGTCAATTGAGACTGGATGGGATAGCGCTCGAGGAACCTATTATTTTGGAGAAAATGGATAAGATGCTCATTGAAGAGAGCAAGTCTGTGGTGATGAAAGTCAGCTATAAAAAGGATGGCGCATTTACAAAAGATTCTAAAGTATTACCGCTGGACACTTTTTACCATATGATCGACCATGTGAGAGAAAAGATAAAGGAGATTGGCATGACGTTGCTTGAAGGCGAAATCAGCCCATCACCATGTCAAACGGAAGGTAGAATTGCGTGTAATGCTTGTGACTATCAATCTTTTTGTCAATTTGATCCTAAATTTGAAGGGAATTCATACCGCTTGTTGCCAAAACTCAATCAGGAAAGTGTCATACAAAAAGTAAAGGAGAAATCAAATGCCTAGTTGGACCAGGGAGCAAGAAGCCGCAATTTATTTAAGAAATGCAGACATGCTCGTATCCGCTGCTGCTGGATCAGGTAAAACAGCCGTGCTTGTGGAACGTATCATACAGATCGTGGTACATCAGAGAGTGCCAATTCAGAACATTTTAGTAGTGACTTATACCAATGCGGCTGCTGGTGAAATGCGTGAACGTATAGAGATGGCGGTTTCAAAGGCAATAGAAATAGAGTCAGATCAAAGTTTAAAGACTTTTTTAATAGATCAGCTTAGAGTGCTCAACAGAGCGAGCATCAAGACTTTTCATGCATTTTGCATGGATATTATTCGGAGTCATTTTCAAAAGATTAACATTGACCCTAGCTTTAGAATGCTCAACGAGACTGAGCGGACAATTCTTATTGAAGAAGCCGTAGATACAGCGTTTGAAAAAGCGTATGAATTAGGTGAAGAACCTTTTATATATCTTGTGGAAGCTTATAGTGGAAACCGTGAAGATCAAAAATTGAGAGATATGATTAAGCAAATCTATCGCTTTGTCATGAGTCAACCTTATCCGACGAAATGGCTTGAAAATCAAGTGCTCGCTTATGAACAATCAGATCATCCACTGCGCAAAACATGGGAATTGCTTTTGTTAGAGCAAGCTAGAACCAAAGTAGAAGGTGCTTTTGAACTCATCGAAGAAGGCCTTGAAATTTGTGAACTACCTGGTGGTCCCCTGCCTTATAAAGAGACTTTATTATCAGATTATGAACAGTTTAAAAAGATAGATGAAGCCATTGCATCTGAAAATGTGAAACAACTTGAAAACGCTATCCTCAATTTTTCATTCGTTAGACTTAAGAGTATTAAAAAAGATGAAAAAGCGCTTATGGATGAATCACTTGTGGAAACGGTTAAAACACAAATTAGGGACAAACTTTTGAAAAAAAGCATTTATGAATCACTGGCTTCACCTTTTAAAGAAAAAACAATTGATCGCTATTTTGATGAATTCGAGAGATTGGGCTCAGCACTGGGCTCTTTAAAAGCGCTTGTTGAAGCTTTTGATGCGACTTTTATGGAGCTTAAAAGTTCAAAAAATGTTTTGGACTTCAACGACTTAGAGCATTATGCGATTAAGGTATTAGAAGATGACATTGTTGCAGAGACGTATCAAAAGCAATTTCAATATATTTTTGTGGATGAGTATCAAGATGCAAGTAGCATTCAAGAAACCATTTTAACCCGCATTAAAAGTCCTAACAACCTTTTCATGGTTGGCGATGTCAAACAGAGTATCTACAAATTTAGATTAGCAGAACCGGCCCTTTTTTTAGAGAAATTTAGAAATTATGATCAGTATGATCGGGTTTTAAAACAATATGAAGTTGAAACGGTACATGAGCTCAATGCCAAATTAAAAGGGAAGCAACATATTCGAATTGACCTCAAAAAGAACTTTAGGACCAGAACTGAAATTTTAGAGGCAGTTAATGGGCTGTTTTCAAATATGATGTCAGAAAGACTTGGAGAAATCACATATGATGATTCAGCACAGCTTGTAGGTGGAACGGATTTTGAAGCGATAGAAGGGCCAGCAGTGGCAATCAAGGTAATCACTAAAAAACCATTGACCTCTGGATGGCAAGACGAAGTAGATAATACAGAGGATGTAGATGATCTGTCATTGGGGAATTTAAAGACAGATGAAATAGAAGCAAGGACCATTGCTCGGCAGATTAAGGCTATTATCGGCACACCCATTTATTTTCCGAAGACACAATCATGGAAGCCCTGTACCTATAAGGACATTGTTATTTTAATCAGAAGTTTTAGATCGTGGCAAGAAACTTTTGACAGCGTTTTTTCGGAAGAAGGCGTCCCTTTCTATGCAGAGAGTAATTCAGGTTATTTTGACACCTTAGAAATCCGATTGATGATTGATTATTTGAAGATTCTAGACAATCCTTATCAAGACATAGCGTTGATGGCTGTTTTACGATCGCCCATGTACAGGTTTACTATTGATGAGCTCATTTATATACGTCAACAAGGTATTCCAGAGACTTACTTTTATGATCAATTGACGCATATTCTAGTTGAGCCTGAGTGTAAGCATACAAATGAGAGTTTGAAGACAAAAATAGAAGGTTTCATAAATCAGCTTGAAGAAATTCGAAAATTTGCAACTTATAATCCCATTGATGATGTGATTTTGAAGATATTACAAGATACACAATTTTTTAACTATGTGAGTGTGATGCCAGGGGGTGTCTCAAGACAGGCGAATCTAAAATTGTTAATTGAACGTGCAACACAATTTAAGCATTCTAAAATCGTAAGTTTGACCCTATTTGTACAATTCTACGAACAACTTTCAAAAACCAGTGGAGACATGGGGGTTGCAAGCAGTATTGGTGAGGCAGATGATGTGGTGAGACTCATGAGTATTCATAAATCAAAAGGATTGGAATTTCCTGTAGTAATGGTGGCAGGCCTTGGGCGTAAATTCAATTTGATGGATACACATGGTGATTTGATCATGCATAAACATATTGGTATGGGATTATCCTATGTGGATGTGCCTATAAGAGCAAAATCCACTTCATTGGTGCAGTGGCTCTTAAAAGAGCAGTTAAAGATTGAGACGCTTTCTGAAGAGATGCGTGTACTCTATGTGGCTTTAACCAGACCTGTGGATCGATTATATTTATTCGGTACAGTTGCAGATGCTGAAAAGCGTATGGCGAAGTGGCAAAGAGGTTGCTCTTACTATAATCTACTCACAGCAGGAGGCTTTATAGATTGGATTCTAAGTGTTGACCCACAAAAATGCGATATTATAGATCCAAGTACTTTGATATCCATCGAACAAGCAGTAAGCCAAACCAATCAGATGTCAATTGAAAAATGGGTAACGTTAAAAGAGCGTGAGCATATCAAAGATAAAATCGAGTCATCAGAAGTATTTGATCGCTTGAGTACACCATTACCAACATTGAATCAGATTTACGAACCTCAAAAAATAGCTGTTTCAGATTTGAAAAAAAAGGAACTTGTATTCAAGGCACCTACTTTAACGCAAACCCCTCAATTTTTACTTGAAGAGATACCATTGACACCCGCTGAAAAGGGAACTGCCATGCATAAAGTACTTGAGAAAATAGATTTTACTAAGGCATATACAGAGGAAAGTCTTTTGAGTTTTGTTAAGCAATTGGTTGAATCTCGGTTTCTAACCGAACAAGAATTCAAAGCTATTGAAATCTCTAAAATTAGTCAATTTTTAAGTTCAGAATTGGGTATAAGGATTAAAAATGAACGTCATTTCAAAGAAACACCATTCGTTATGAAGGTAAATGAACAACTTATACAAGGGATTATAGATCTTTATTTAGAAACGGATGAAGGTCTTGTCCTTATTGATTATAAAACGGATTTTGTGCGGGAGAACGAGTTGCAAAATGTGGCTAATCGGTATAAAATACAACTTAACGCATATGAAATGGCGCTTGAATCAATACTCAATAAACCTGTAGTTGAAAAGATAATTGTGTTTTTAAATCACAATATAGCATTTAGTATATAAATTTTAGGATGGGCTTATGGATTATAAATTGGAATTAGAAGTTGCAATTGAAGCAGCTAAGCGTGCAGGTGAAAAGATATTAGAAATTTATCAGAAAGATTTTGAAGTTTGCTATAAAGCAGATGAATCACCAGTGACAGAAGCTGACATTGCTGCAAATACTATTATTGAATCTACTCTTAGAGAAAAATTTCCGGAAGATGGATTTTTAACTGAAGAGGCAATTGATGATAATTCTAGATTTACAAAAAAGAGAGTCTGGATTATTGATCCTCTAGACGGGACTAAGGAATTCATTAAAAAAAATGGTGAATTTGCTGTGAACATTGGCCTTACACAGGGCAATACGATTTTATTAGGCGTTGTTTATGTTCCTTTTACCAAAACACTTTTTTATGGCGTGCATGGTTGTGGTGCTTATCAGGTGACAGATCAAGAGACAAAGCGCATTCATGTGTCTGACAGAGATACTTCTTTTAGATTGTTGATCAGTCGTTCACATCCTTCAAAGAGGACCATGAGCCTTTTAGAAGCGTATGATGATCAAATTGAGTCTATTACAAAGATGGGGAGTTCACTTAAAGGTTGCCTCATTGCAAATGGCGATTATGATGTGTATTATAATTTTGGACGCTCTATGAAATGGGATACTTGTGCAGTGGAATGTATCGTCAAAGAAGCAGGGGGGATTTTCAAGCGATTAGATGATCTCGCCATTGACTACATGGAAGCGAATAAAGTCAATCATGGTTTTTATATTATCAATAGAAGTGAAAATAAAGTAGATGTAGCACAATTAAAGAAACAAGCATCACATCAATAGAAATATATGGAGGTGTACAATGGCAAAAGGATACATTCACATTTATACCGGTGATGGTAAAGGGAAAACAACCGCTGCTTTTGGTGTTGCGCTTAGAACGGCACTTATGGGTAAAAAGGTTTTTATTGGTCAATTTATAAAAGGCATGAAGTATACAGAGACTAAGATTTCTGAATATTTACCTCAAATCGAAATTGTACAACTGGGTGAAACTTGTTTCATTGAAAAGAGGCCTAAACAGGAAGATATCGACATGGCTGTGGCTGGATTAAAACTCATGAGAGAAAAGTTAATTTCAGGAGAATATGATTTAGTGATATTTGATGAGATTTCAATTGCGCTTTATTATAAACTGTTTAGTGAGGCTGATTTAATAGCGATACTCAATGAAAAACCTTATGAAACCGAGATTATATTAACAGGACGTTATTGTTCAGAGCATTTAATTGATCTTGCAGATTTAGTCACGGAAATGAAGGAAATTAAACATTATTATCAACAAGGAGTCCTTTCTAGGCAAGGGATTGATTGTTAAGGCACATATGATTTACAAATAAACTTCATAAGATAAACACATTTATCCCCTATGCTATAGAAAAAAGTATAGGGGTGTTTTTATGAAAAAAAGTAAAGTTAGAGTGATGGTACAAGCATTTTTCTTTATCTTGATTGCGTTAATTTCGGTCAATCATAATTTAGTTGAATCTGGAGGCGGGATGGCATTGTTCTCAAATGCATCGTTGCATGCAATTTGTCCTTTTGGAGGTGTTGTGACACTCTACCAACTATTCACACTGGGCACTTTTGTTCAGAAACTGCATAGTTCATCTGTTATTTTAATGGGTATTGTCTTTTTATTAGCGCTTTTACTCGGACCTGTTTTTTGTGGTTGGATTTGTCCATTTGGGACTTTCCAAGAGTGGATTGGTAAGATCGGTAAGAAAATTTTTAAGAAAAAATACAACAATATGGTGCCTAAAAAGTTGGATTCAAAATTGAGATATTTCAGGATTATTTTCCTTGTTTGGGTTGTGTTTATGACTGCACGTTCAGGAACAATCGTATTTTCTAATATTGATCCATATTATGCCCTCTTCAACTTTTGGACTTCAGAAGTGGCTGTTACAGGAATAGTTGCACTAGTTATCATTATGGGGTTATCTCTATTTATTGAAAGACCATGGTGCAAATATGCTTGTCCATATGGTGCTGTTTTAGGCTTCTTTAATAAATTCCATTTATTTAAGATTAAACGTAATGAAGCGACCTGTATCAGTTGTAATCTATGTACTCATAATTGTCCAATGAATATAGACGTTGCAAAGGCGTCTGAAATTAAGGATTTACAATGTATTAGATGTTTTGAATGTACATCGGAGAACAGTTGTCCTGTCCCTGAAACAGTTGTTATTGAAACGCAAACGATTGGAACGAAAAAATAGGAGGTAGAATGATGAGAATTAATTTAAAAGTAGTAGGTCTTTTATCTCTAGGCATAATCTTTGGTGGGATCGCCATATTTATGGGATTGGGGATTTGGCAGACAGAATCTAGTAAAATACCAGCCAAATTTAGCACAGGTATATATGAAGGGTTAGCAAATCCAGCTGATATTAGAGGCTCATACACATTTGATGAAGTGGCGAAAGCATTTGATGTGCCTGTCGATGTTTTAAAAGAGGCTTTTATGATACCCTCAGATGTAGATGCAGAAAAGATTCAGACAAAGGATTTAGAAGAGATGTACAGCTTTGAGGATGGCACAGAGATTGGGAATGGATCTGTAAAACTTTTTGTAGCACTTTATAAAGGTTTGCCATATGGTTTAAGTGATGACTATATTTTTGATAAAGCGGTAGCGTTAATTAAGCAGAATCAATCAGAACTCTCAACTGAAATTGAGGCTTATTTAGCAGAGCATACGGTCTTATCTGAAGGCCAAGAAACAATAATAAATGAGGTTGCCCCTGTGACAATAGACACGAGTGAAGCAACCTCATCAGAAGAAAATCTCATAAAGGGCAATACGACTTTTCAGCAAATTTTGGATATGGGCATTACGGTTGAGGCCGTGGAAGGCATCATAAATGCAGATTTGCCACAGCGCAGTATGACCGTTAAAGATTACTGCATGAATGAAAATTTAGAATTCTCTGTGATTAAGACAGCATTGCAAGATCTGATTGAGTAAAGGGAAACTAGTCCATATCTTTGAGACCTGTAAGCCTGCCAATAGGAAAAGCATAAAATTGGTTGAGCTCTTTAACATAGAGCATCTCATAGACTTCATGCTCATTTTTCTCGATATTGCCAATAATCTTATAACCAAAGATGCGTGCATTATCAGCTACCCATTCACCAAGATTTGAAGTATTTTCGCCGACAATGATTTCAATAGCGGCATCTATTTTATAATCTGTAGAAGAAAAAACTTGCGTATTTATGGCATCCCGATTTTCGTTGGTATCAATACGAGCAACAATATCAATTGGGAATATGGGATCAGTAGCGTATAGTGCTTGTTGCAAGTCGCCACCGTGACAATCGGATAGGTCATAGACCACTTTATCAAATTGACCATCATATTGATTCAAATCTCTATAAATATTACCTGAAAGGCCATAAAAGAAGGTGTTAAATTTCAATGTGAGGACACGATTTTCAAGTGTAGCGCCGTATTCGGGTGAAATGAGTTTTCGATAAGCAGATTCACAAGTTTCATCTTCCCAATCGAAAACAGCAAAATCGAGGACATTATCAC
Organism: uncultured Fusibacter sp.; assembly: GCA_965140735.1. GTDB lineage: Bacteria > Bacillota > Clostridia > Peptostreptococcales > Acidaminobacteraceae > Fusibacter_A. The sequence continues at coordinate 4,630,109 of OZ223306.1, forward strand.
GTGTTATCTTAGCACCACCTATCTTTTCAATATAAGCGGAATAGAGTGTCTCAAGCGTATCAAGAGATTCTTCTGTGTCCGCTTTTCCTTTTGTCAAAGCAAGAATTGAATCAATTTCTGAATATTTAAGTGCAGTTTCGGTTAAAAATTGATATTCATTTCGATTGACTAAAAGCGTTGCACTCTTAGGAAGGTAGAGCACTTTAAAATAGAACATGCCAAAAGAGGTGCTAAATAGGATGATTAGAATCAAGTTTATGGGTGTTATACGTCTTTGTATACTCAGTGTCATATGGCGATAAGTGTATTTTTGAACCGTTTTATAGAGTAAATAAATAATGATGAAAATGGCAGGAAATAATATACTTTTGAGCACAAGTTCATTTGTTTTAATGAAAACAAGCGCAACCGTCAAAAGTATAAAAAATAATAAAGTTGTAACTGTAAGACCTTTTACACCAAGTGCATCCTTTTGCTTTTGATTATCATCTATGTAATGCTTCTTCTTAGTAGGCTTAAAAAGCTCTTCGATAAAAACGACACAGGTTAAAATCAGTGCAATAGGAAAGGCATGTGCGAAGAATAAGTAGCCACCTTGAGTTTCAAAAAAAGTAAATACAAAAAGTGAAATTGTTAAGAAAATGATTAAAAAATGTTTTGTGAATGTCATAAAAACCTCCCATTAGATATTATAAACAAATTAGAGATAAAAGGCGAAATATTTAATAAATTTAATGTGTTTGTCCTTAAAGTTTATCCATTTTTAATATTTTATGTATCAAAATCTAAACAAGGATTAAAATTCATGTTTCTTTATTTTACTTTTCACGATAAAATAGAGATAAGAGAAAAAGAGCTTAGAAATTGTGGGTAGAAATTTTGGAGGGGATAATATGAAGTATCATGTGATCGATAAGGCACATCAAAAAACGACAAATTGGTCAGGAGGCAGTGCAACCGAAATTTTTATTTATCCAGAGAATGCCAGTTATGCAGAAAGACAATTTTCGTGGCGTGTGAGCAGTGCAACTGTTGAAAAAGAAGCATCAGATTTTACACCCCTCTATGGGATAAAGCGTTGGATTCTTCCATTTGATGCACCGCTTTTATTAAAACATAAAAATCAACAAAAGCCGTTATACGAAATTTTAATAAAGCCTTATGAAGCTCACTGTTTTAAGGGGGATTGGGATACAAAGAGTATTGGTGTAACACGTGATTTTAATCTTATGTTGAGAGAAGGTAGCTATGGCATCTTAAAGCACTTTAAGCTTGCGAAAGATACTGAAGTTGATATTGAATCCATTTTCCCAGAAATATTTGACAATAGATTGGTCCTCATTGATAAACGATTTACACTAGGCGTATATTGTATTGAAGATGCGTATAGTGTGCATATGAGAGATGCTGATATCTCAGTGAATGTGAACGACCTTTTACTGGTTCATAACGACACTAAAATGATCAGTGAATACAAAGAGCTCGGTATCAACCAGATGAAAGTGGATTATTTGAACTTGGTTATTTTCTTTGTTGCATATGATGCAGAATAGTTGGTAGGGGAATGACTAATCAAAAATAAAGAGATAATAAAAGATCGACTTCGTGAAAGGACTTAATGTCCATTTTGAGGTCGATCTTTTTTGAATTGATTTATTCATTTTTGATAAGATTACATTTTAAAACAAGTGATGCTTTTAATAGTCTTTCTCAATAGGATCGTTTAATGCAGGGAGCATAATGGTAAACGTTGTACCATGATTGAGTTCACTATCCACATGAATAGCACCGCCGTGTTGTTCGATGATGATTTTAGCAATCGACAAGCCAAGACCTGTACCACCATGTTGGTTGTCTTTAAGTTTGGTTCGGGATTTATCAGCACGGTAAAAGCGATCAAAAATATGAGGTAAATCTTCTTTGGAGATACCAATGCCATTGTCTGAGAGTTCTACGACATATTGTTTCTGAGTGGCACGAAGTGAAATTTTAATTTCACCTTCCTCTGGTGTGTATTTAATACTGTTATCTACAAAAATCCTCAATGCTTGTTTAAGCTTATCGATTGAACCATATACAATCAAATTTTTATCAATGTTTTCTATGATATCGTGTTGCTTATCAATGAGATGAGTTTCTTTGGCAATTTCACAGATTAAATCTGATAAATTAAATTCAGCAAGATCCATTTTTAGGGTGCCTTTATCATTACGTGCTATAAAGAGTAAGCTTTCTACTAAACTGTGCATATTTTCAGTTTCACCTAGAATAGCTTGAATACTTTCTTCCAGAATAGCGGGATCATCTTTTCCCCAACGATTGAGCATGCCTGCATAGCCTTTAATAACTGCGATAGGGGTTCTAAGTTCATGAGATGCATCGGAAACAAATTGCTTTTCGCGTTCATAACTTTTTTGTATATCATCTAACATTTGATTAAAGGTAAACGCTAGGTCTTTAAGTTCATCCTTTGTGCCACTGACATTTAGGCGTGTACTTAAGTTGTTGGCAGACATATCCTTAACTTGATCCGTCATGATTTTAATAGGTTTGAGATGCTTACCTGCCAACTTTGCTGAAGATAAAATAGAGGATAGCATCAATACAATACTGAGCATAATACCAATGGGTAATGTTGCCTCTATGGTGCCTCTAGATTTATTCATATTCTTGCCTAAGACAAAATAATGGGTTTTCCCAGAATCATCAATATATTTCCCAGATTGATAGAGCGTCGGGAAATTAGGAAAATTCTTAAAGTCGTATGATAAATAAGCCATAGCATCATCGTAATTAATTGCATTTTCATTATTTTTATAGATGAGCTTCTTATTTGTGTCATAAAAATAGAAATAGAGATCTTCACTGGCAATATAATGAGATACAACCGCATCGTCATAGGCAAAGCCATCTTGGAGTAAACTTTGGATATAGACATCGTTTTTAGAAAGAGAACCTTGAGTCTGATAATATAAAAAGTAAGAAAAACTCAGATAAGAGGTTACAAATAGAAAAACAATCAGAAAAATAACCCTAAAAGTATATCCTAAAGTCAGTTTAAATGTAATGTTAAATCTCAATAGTGAAATAAAACGATCATATGATTTAGCCATATAAGAGGGTTCGGAAATTTCTGGATCAACATCTGGAACCACTATTTTTTTTGATGGTTTTTCCACAATTTTTAGTTTAGAAAACGTCTGATTTTGTATTGAAGGCAAATCATCTGATTGGCTCTTTTTACTTTTTTTATCTTTTTTGGCTTGTTTTCTTTGCTTTTTAAGGGCACGTTTGAGTTTTTCTCTCTCAATATGTTCTAATCTTTGTCTTACGACTTCTTCTGAATCAAGTTCCTTTTTCTTTTTTGCGCGTGCCTTTTTTTGTTGCTTGATTGCTTTAGAATCTTTTTTAGAATTGGAATTAACTGTGATAACAATAGGTGTAGATTTTGGGACACGCTTTTTAGAAAGTGTGCTCGGTTTGACAAATCGATTAGAACCGGTAGTGTCACCACGCCCACTTTTGGGTTTGTTTATGCCAGAATTTGGTCTCGTATTTAATTCTTCTACTTGGTTTTTACTTATGATCTTCATCTTTAAATAAATAACCTACCCCTCTAACGGTGTGTATAAATTTAGTCTCAAATTGATCATCGATTTTGCTTCTTAAATAACGGATATAAACATCTACAATTTTGGTTTCACCGAAATAGTCATAGCCCCAAACTTTATCGAGTATTTGTTCTCTAGAAAGGGCAATATTTCTATTTTCAGCAAGATAATGTAATAAATCAAATTCAGTTTTGGTCAGTTCGATGGTCTTGTTATTATATGAAGCTGTATATTGGTTGTAATCAATTTTTAGATTGCCTGAAATGAACAGATTTGATGGGACTTTACTTACGACGGGTGCTTTTCTAAAAATTCGTCTGATGCGCGCTAGAAGTTCTTCTATTGCAAAAGGTTTGGTCATATAATCATCTGCTCCAAAGTCAAGTCCCATGACTTTATCCATGGTATCATCTTTTGCAGTGAGCATTATAATAGGTATTTCAGAGTTGAGTCTTATACGTCTACAGACTTCCATACCGTTGAGTCCCGGTAACATAATATCCAGCACAATTAAATCAAATGAATCTTCAAGTGCACGTTCAAGTCCAGTCCTACCATCGTGCACGGCTTGGACTTCAAAGCCTTCATGTTGCAATTCTAATTCTATAAATCTTGCGATTTTAACATCGTCTTCGACAACGAGTATTTTCTGCATACTTTCCCTCCTAGATTTATGTAAGCCATACAGGTGCTTTGTTTAAATATAGCATTATTTAGAGCAGATTAAAAGGCTTCAAATCCAGTTACATAAGATAACCTCTATCAATAACAAAAATCCCAATCCATAAGAGTGTAAACTGATATGAACTGGGATGGGTTATATGTTTAATGAAATCATGGATAGAAGAGAGGGCATTTTAAAAACGTCTGTCTTCAGGTTCTTTTTCAACAACTGTATCTTCATCGAACTTGAAAGCCTCTTCTACTTTAACTTTACTGCCTTTAGGATCAAGAACGACAATTTTATAACCAAATACATAAGGTAAAATCAATAAAATTAAGGATACTGGTAAAGTTAATAGAATGATGATTGCCGCAACTGTCAGTGGAATATCCAATACTTTTTTACCTTTTTTGCCAATAACAAAACTGGTTTTGTGCATCTTAGTAAAGAATTTTTTCATATCTTCAAAAAAATCATTTTGAGGCCTTTGATGGTACTGTTGTCTTTGATGTCTATAGTGCCTTTGGCCTCTATTAACATTTGAAGGTTTAGGGCTCGTTTTATGAGAATCTTCTAAATAAATGAGCGCTTCAACCATATCTCCATCAAACTTTTCAAGTGCTTCTTTTGCTTCTTTATAACTGATGTTGGCTCTTTCCATGAGCATATCAATTTTTTCTAAACTTACTGACATAATAACGCCTCCTTAGTGTTTTAGTATTAACTTAATTATAATATTTAATTCTTAATGGTCTACGAAATTTCGGTTAAAATTTGGATAGAATTCTGATTGCTTAAAAGGTGCTTACTCATTTTCTTCAAATTGTGATTTGATGATTTTGCTGATGTTCTTATCTTTCTTGCCATTGGTTTTTAACATAACGTTAAAACCAAGGAAAAAAGGAAGCGCCAATACAATTAAAGAAAAAGGTAATGTGAACCATGCGACTAAGATCACAATAATGAGTGGTAATTCTAAATAAATTTTAGAATCCTTTTGCCATGCAATTTTCATTTTAAGCAATTTTTTAAATATTTTTTTGGTGGCTGACCATAGAAATTTTAATTGGGCTTTAAAAGCTTCAGATTTCCATTCTAGTTTTATATCGGATTCACTGTTGGATTTAAATTCTGAATTTGGTTTCTCAAAATTAGAGCTTTTGGTTGTTTTAGATTTTGCATTCTGAGTTTCCACTAGAATAATAGCTTCTATAACATCGCCATTTGAAGTTTGTAACGCATCGCTCGCTGTCTTATAAGAACAATTCGTGCGTTTGATGATTTGATCAATTTGATCTAAAGTGTTTGACATTTGAAGACCTCCTTTATTAATTTTCTAACTTAAGTATAGATAGCTTGTATTAATATAAAACCAATAGAGGGTTAGAAAACAGAAAGAAATTTATGAATTTTTTAATCAAAGAGGTTTACAAGACGAATAAATTAGGATATTATAAACATATGTTTATCGAACAAACTAATGTTTAACAAAAGGAGGAACAGTGACAGATCGTGAACAAGAAATTTTTGAAATCATAAAGGAAAATCCATTGATATCACAGGAAGCACTTGCTCAAATCCTCAGTATTCAACGCTCTTCTGTAGCCGTTCATATTTCAAACTTGATTAAAAAAGGCAAGATTAAAGGCAAGGGGTATATTGTCAGTGAAGAAGCTTATGTAGTGGTTATAGGGGGTTGCAATATGGATATCTCAGGAAAACCAACAAATAAGATGATTCTTCACGATTCCAACATCGGACAAGTTAGAACGTCCACAGGAGGTGTTGGTAGGAATATCGCTGAGAATTTATCCAGATTGGGTGTGTCTGTTAAAATGATATCCGCTGTTGGCAATGATGAGTTTGGTTCAGTGATCTTATCAGAGTTGAATACACTTAAAGTGGATACAACAGGTATTATGGTGCATCAAAGTCAACCGACATCTACTTATTTAGCAGTTTCAGATGAAACGGGTGATATGCATGTGGCGATTTCTCAGATGAATATTGTGGATGAAATCTCCGTGGCATACGTCAATGAATTTCATAATATGCTAGAGAATGCAGGTTGTCTTGTGGTGGATACCAATTTGAAAGAGGAAGTCTTACACTATATACTCAATAAATATGCGCATAAAAAAATATTTGTGGATACTGTATCCACAGCAAAAGCTGTTAAAGTGAAAGGTCTACTTGATAAAATTTATTTTTTAAAACCGAACTTAATGGAAGCTGAATTGCTTTCAGGGCATTCGCTTGAGCAATCTGACTTGACGCTATTTTTAAAAACATTACCTGTTAAGAAAGTTGCCATAAGCCTTGGTGCTGATGGTGTCATAGGCAGAGATGAAGCTGAAAGTATGAAGATTAGCACACCAAAGACAGAGATGGTCAACACAACTGGTGCAGGTGATGCTTTCATGGCTGGGATGGTTTTCTCTGAAATTAAACGGTTGTCTTTTAAAGATGCGCTTAGATTTGCTATGAGCTGTGCGACGCATAATATAGAACAACAAGAAACAGTTTCAAAAGCACTTAATGAATCTATTATAAATAATATTGTTAAAGAAAGGATGTAGAAGCATGTTTAAAAATAAAATGGATATTCACCCAGAGGTTGTAAAAGCGCTTTCTGAAGGAAAACCAGTCATTGCACTTGAATCTACAATTATATCTCATGGTATGCCTTACCCTCAAAACGTAGAGACTGCACGTGAGGTAGAACGTATCCTTCGTGAAAAAGGGGTAGTACCTGCAACGATTGCAATTCTTAAAGGACGTATTAAAATAGGCTTAACAGATGAAGAACTCGAGTATTTAGGTAAGGCGAAAGATGTTGCGAAAGCCTCTAGAAGAGATATTCCATTCATAGTGGCTATGGGCAAAGATGGTGCCACAACAGTTGCAGCTACTATGATATGTGCTGAATTAGCTGGTATTAAAATATTTGTAACAGGTGGCATTGGTGGTGTTCATAGAAATGCCCAAGAAACATTTGATATTTCAGCAGATTTAACAGAACTTGGTCAAACCAGTGTTGCCGTTATTTGTGCTGGCGCAAAATCAATCTTAGATATTGGATTGACATTAGAGCATCTTGAAACATTAGGTGTGCCCGTTATTGGCTATCAGACAGAAGAATTGCCTGCTTTCTATACTAGAAAGAGTGGTTTTAATGTGGATTACAGAGTCGATGATGCTAAAACAATAGCAGAATCTATTGATGCTAAATGGTCATTGGGAATTAAGGGCGGTGTGGTGATCGCAAACCCTATTCCAGAAGCTTATCAAATGGATTTCGACACAATCACAAATGCCATTGAGACTGCTTTAAAAGAAGCTGATTTAAAAGGGATTAAGGGAAAAGAAGCAACGCCTTTCTTACTTGCTAAAGTAAAAGAATTGACTGGTGGAGATTCCTTAGATTCAAATATTCAGTTGGTTTATAACAATGCGAGATTAGGGGCTGAAATTGCACTTGAATATTCAAAATTACAGCATAAATAAGGGATTAGGATATGCGTGTTAATAATTAGTAATAAAAGATTAATAATTGTTAATGATACTTTACTGAATGTTAATAGGATATCTATTGACGCTAATAGCTGTATTTGATATATTATGGTCGTTGATAGTTTAATGATTAAATTTCTTTTCACTTGCATTTATTCCCCCCCAAGTTTATAGATGCAGGGTTCATTGATCCATATGGATTAATGCTATGATATGCTCTTTCTGGATTCGATCTGGAAAGGGCTTTTTTTTATGGAGAAATAAAGTAATCTCTAATGAGCAAAGTTGAATAAAGAGGCGTGTCTTGTAAAGTTTAATGGCATGATAAGCAGCTTGATTGTCTTTGCATTTCAAGGCGAGAAGACGCATTGTCAACTTAAGAGTGAAAAAGGTTGACAAACTATAAAGCATCCATTACAATAATTTTAGTAATAATCCCCCTTTCAGCAACACTTTGTAAGCAATCCTAAGGTATATGAGCTTATGAACAACTGGAAGAATGTCACTTAATATCGATGAGATTGTCAACTAAATTTATGTGAGGGATAGTATGAAAACTAGAGATATGATTTTGATTTCCTTATTTGCAGCTTTAACTGCAATTGGTGCTTTTTTAAAAATTAACATTGGCGCAGTGCCATTTACCCTTCAATTTTTCTTCTGTGCTTATGCAGGGGTGTTTTTAGGGGCTAAAAGAGGTGCCTTGTCACAAATCATTTACATCGTCATGGGGCTAATTGGAATACCGATTTTTGCAAATGGTGGTGGTATCACCTATATTTTTAATCCGACATTTGGCTATTTAATTGGCTATTTTGTCTGTACTTTCACTGTGGGTTACTTAACAGAGCGTATGACCAAGATTACTTTTATTAAGATATTAGGCGCAGTTTTATTGGGGTTATTTTTCACTTATCTCGTAGGTGTTCCTTATCTTTATATGATTATCAAACTTTATCTTGGAAAAGGTGATTATTCACTTCATAGCGCACTTGTAGCAGGCTTTTTACCTTTTATTGTCCCAGATATTATTAAATCAATCATCATTGCATCATCTTCTATGTTGGTGTTGCCAAGACTCAGACAAGCTGGTTATACAGCGCATGTAGAGAAGGTTTAAATTATGCTAAAAAAAATAGAAAATAAAATTTCACAGGGTGGTTCAATTCAGTATGATGAAGCCATTATGCTTTTGGAGAATTCCATTTCACTTGAAGCTTTAATGGCATCAGCCAATAGAATAAGAACAAAATGTGCAGGTAATAAACTCTCGCTGTGCTCAATCGTTAACGGCAAAAGCGGTCAGTGTTCAGAAGATTGTAAATTCTGTGCACAATCGGTTCACTATGAAACAGGTGTTGATGTCTATGAGCAAATGCCAATCAAGAAAATTGTTGAAACTGCAAAAACATTAGAAAATGATGGCGTTCATCGCTTTTCAATTGTAACCAGCGGTAGAGCGCTTGACCAACAAGATTTGGTTTGGTTAATAGAAGCTTATGAAGCGCTTAAAAAGGAGACACATTTAGAACTTTGTGCTTCCCATGGCATGTTGACACTTGAACAAGCAGAAAAGCTAAAGCAAGCGGGTGTTACAACCTATCATCATAATCTTGAGACTTCAAGAGCACATTATGCCAGTGTTTGCACAACGCATTCTTATGAAGAGCGTATTGAGACGATTAAGAATTGTCAAAAGGTAGGCCTTAAAGTATGTTCTGGTGGTATCTTTGGTATTGATGAGACAGATGAGGATCGAATTAAAATGGCTTTTGAGCTCAGAAAACTGGAGGTTAAATCAGTGCCGATCAATTTTTTAATGCCAATTCCTGGAACACCAATGGCTTTAAATGAAATGCCTTCACCAGAGCGTATCTTAAGAATGCTGGCAATTTACAGAATGATTTTGCCGGATGCTGAGATTAGATTCGCAGGCGGACGAGCTTATTTGGGTGACCTTGTGCAAGAGGGGTTCCAAGGTGGTGTCAATGGCGCCTTGTCCGGAAACTACTTGACCACAGTGGGGAATACCATCATACAAGATATCGAATTGATTAAATCACTTGGATTTGAGTTATAAAAATGAGTTTAATAAATTAAATAAAAGTGTGTTCTTGCCCTTATGAAAGGACTAAGAACACACTTTTTTTGGATGGAATGGATAACGATTCATATGTATACGTCAATAATCGAAATACCGTTAATAGAAGACAAGTGAAACATAGTGGTTTAATTGTTTATACAAGGGATGATAACTTATAGGATGAAGACTTTCTAGAATTTCTGAATAATACCACTTTTGAGACTCAAACCCAGCATTAAAACGATCCCAAAGGTCATCACCAAGATGATCGAGATTGCGGTGTATACTCATGATGTTGGTGAGCTTATCAACGCATACAATAAAGAGCACATCTAGTGGTGCTTCTTGAATTTGAGCGAGATAATTTTCTTTGCGTTCATGCCAAGTAAGACTCTTGTCATTTTCAGAGCAATAGCCAACATAAGTTCTAACGAGTTTACCAAATTTTGCTTCGATCATATCAAGTGTCATATCAGTATCTTCCACCGTGTCGTGTAATATACCGGCACATATAACCTCATCAGACATGCCATATTTGGCCAGAATCATACCGACTTCAAGAGGATGAGCTACATAGATATCTAGATCCAATTTTCGAATTTGATTCTCATGTGCTAAGATTGCTGTGTGTATTGCGTCATAAATTGCCATAAAGCCTCCAAAAGGTCATCTTTGAAAGAAATCTGATAAGAAAAAATGCTTAATAGCCAAAGTTCATTATGTTTTTATATACTGATTTTAGCATAATTTTAACAGGATTACTATTCCCCAAATTCACAATAAGTCAAGTAAAAAATAAAAAATACATCAAAAGTCTCATTTTCAAAAAAACATCAAAAAAACGTCAATTCAATCTATATATTGTGTATAATATACTAAGTAGGCACAGTATATAGAGTTGGAAATGTGCTCAAAACCTTAGTATTGCTTGTTAGGGGGCGATTTTTTGTATTCAATGATAGAAAAAAGAAATGGTGAACTTAAGCCATTTGATCGGCATAAAATTGAGGAGGCAATTTTTAAATCGCTGGTTGCAACAAAACCATCGAGATTGAGAAAAGATTTGCTTAAGCTTTCAGAAGTCGTAACGGATTATGTGTTACTTTATTTAGAAGAAAAACAAGTGAAATCCTATCCAAAAGTAGAAATAATCCAAGATGCTGTTGAAAATATCTTGATGAAGATGGGCGAATATGAAACGGCGAAGAATTATATCAAATATCGTTTTGAACATAAAAAACAACGTGAAAATAAGAAAACGGCAATGGATATACTGTCCTTGTTTGGTGATTATATAGGGCAGAATGATTGGCTTGTCAGAGAAAATTCAAACATGAGTTATTCCTTACAAGGCCTTAATAATCATATTATTTCCAAAGCATCAAAAGCGTTTTGGCTACATAATGTCTATACAGAAACAGTCAGAACTTCCCACGAGGAAGGGGCACTCCATATTCATGATCTAGGGCTTTTATCCACTTATTGCTGTGGATGGAGCTTAGAAGATTTATTGCTTAAAGGATTTGGTGGTGTTCCTGGAAAAGTAGAATCTGCTCCAGCAAAGCACTTTGATACAGCGTTACTTCAACTGGTGAATTTTATTTATACAGTTCAAGGTGAAGCGGCAGGTGCACAAGCAGTATCCAATTTTGATACACTTTTAGCGCCATTTGTAAGAGCTGATAGCCTTTCCTATAGTGATGTTAAACATACCATGAAAACATTTGTATTTAATATGAATATTGCTACAAGAGTTGGTTTTCAAACCCCATTCTTCAATATAACAATGGATAAAGAAGTGCCTTCAACACATAAAGAGATGCCTGTTATTATTGGGGGTAAACATTTGTATGATCAAGTGTATGGTGACTATCAACACGAGATGGATTTAATCAACAAAGCCTTTTGTGAAGTGATGATGGAAGGCGATGCCAAAGGGCGGATCTTCACCTTTCCCATCCCTACTTACAATATCACTGATGATTGGGACTGGGATAATGAGGTGACGGATAAGATCATGGCAATGACCGCAAAATATGGGACACCTTATTTTAGCAATTTTGTCAATTCCGATTTAAATCCAGAAGATGTCCGCAGTATGTGTTGTCGTCTTCGATTGGATAATAAAGAGCTTATAAAAAGAGGTGGCGGCTTGTTTGGTGCGAATCCAAAAACAGGCTCGATAGGCGTTGTAACCCTGAATATGGGGCGAATAGGTTACCTTTCGAAGAATTATGAGGAGCTTTTGAATCGCGTTGAAAGGTTAATGGAAATTGCCAAAAATTCACTGGAAGCCAAACGTAAAGTGTTAGAGGAAAACATGAAGCGTGGCCTATATCCCTATTCAAAATATTATTTAGAAGATATTTATCAGAACTATGGTGAATATTGGCATAATCATTTTGCAACCATTGGACCAAATGGCATGAACGAATGCATACAGAATTTTACCAATGGGAAAGACAACATTGTGACACCTCAAGGTGGAGAAATGGCAAAAGCTATTTTAGATCACATGAACGAGGTACTCGTTAGATTTCAACAAGAAACAGGTCACTTATATAATCTGGAGGCTAGTCCAGCTGAAGGGGCGGCTTATCGATTTGCAAAAACAGATAAGGAACTGTATCCTAACATCATAACAGCTGGGGGAGACGTGCCTTATTATACCAATTCAACTCAATTGCCTGTGGGCTTCTCCACTGATTTATTCGAAGCACTTGACTATCAAGATGATCTTCAAATCAAATATACTGGTGGGACTGTCTTTCACGGCTTTATTCCAGAAAAAATTCACTCAATTGAAACTGTAAAGCGCATTCTTCAAAAAGTGACTCGTAACTATAGATTACCTTATTTCACCATCACCCCAACTTTTAGCATCTGTGAAGATCATAAATACATCGCTGGAGAAGAGCACACTTGTCCAACCTGTGGTAAACCCACAGAGGTGTGGTCACGTGTGGTGGGCTATCATCGCCCTATCCGTTCATGGAATGATGGGAAACAATCTGAATTCGATGAACGCGTTGCTTTTTCGAATTTTTGAGGAAATATGGAAATTTATGTGGTAAACCATAAACTATTGGTATAAAATATATAATTATAATAAGATATGTTGTTGAGACCAATCGTAGTTTAGAAGGAGTAGTTATGGCACTAAAACACATAAAATTTGAAAGTTTTTTAAAAACATCGTTTATTGATTATCCGGATTTAATTTCAAGTGTTGCTTATTTTGGTAAGTGTAACTTCAATTGTCCTTATTGTCATAATGGTGATCTTGTTATGAAGCCAAGCGGTATGGTGAATTGCGAAGAATGGCTTTTGCATTTGGAAAAAAGAAAAAATTTAATTGATGGTGTTGTTATTTCAGGTGGTGAGCCATCGTTAAACGGGTCCATTTTACCTTTGCTGGAAGCAATAAAAAAAATGTCTATGAAGATTAAGATTGATACGAATGGCAGCAATCCAGAATGGCTTGAAAATATTATAGATCATCAATTGGTTGACTATATTGCAATGGATTTAAAAAACACACCATCCAAATATGAAGTCACTGCTGGTGTAAAACAGTTTGATAATAAAGTGCTTTTTAAAAGCATTGATTTGATTCTAAAAAGTGGTGTAAATCATGAATTTAGGACAACACTTATGAAAGAATTTCATGAATTAAGTGATTTAGTTGAAATGGCAACACTTATAAATGGGAGTAAAGGTTATACTTTGCAACAATATCAGTATAGTGATAAGCAGATTAGTGACCAGTGCTTTACAGCTTTTTCAGTTGATGAAATGAATCGATTAAAAGATCAAATTCAACCCTTACTTAAAGGAACACACATACAGGTTATTGGTAAGTACTAAATTTAAGTCAGCATTTTGTGGCGATATTGGCCGCGAACTGCTGACTTTTTTAATCTCAGTAATTTGACCTAGAGATATTGACGGCTAAAAATGAAAAGCGTATAATGAAACACTATTAGAATAATAAGAATGAGTGTGAATAATGATAATTAAGGGTAATGGTGTAGATATCGTTGAAATCAAACGGTTCAGGAAAATTGTTGAAGATAAACCAAAATTTTTGAAACGTTTCTTTACAGCCTCTGAAAATGAGTTTTTTGAAAAAAAGCAGATGAAAGCGGAGACGATTGCAGGTAATTTTGCAACTAAGGAAGCTGTTTCAAAGGCGTTTGGTACGGGTGTAAGGGGATTTAATCTTGTAGATATTGAGGTACTCAGGGATGAGCTGGGTCATCCTTACGTCAATTTATATAATGGCGCCAAGGACATTGCGCGTCAAAAAGGTATTGAGACATTAATGGTATCCATTTCGCATTCAAATGAAAATGCCATTGCTTTTGTCATTGCTGTTGGGGAGGCGTGAAATTATGAAAATTGCATTAGAAAAGGATATTAGAGAAATCGATATAAAAGCGGTTGAAAAATATCACATTCCACAAATGGTTCTGATGGAAAATGCAGGTATTGCACTTGCTGAAGAAGTAAAGAAACATGTCAACAAGCATAGTAAGATTATAATAGTAGTGGGCATGGGTAATAATGGTGGAGATGGATTGGTCTGTGCCAGACATTTACACAACGAATCCTATTTGGTTAAAATATTTATGATTGGTAATCTTAAAAAACTATCGAAAGATGCTAATCACAATTTCGAAATTATTAAACATTTGAATCTACCTGTGGAAATGATCAATGACATAGGCGGTGTAAAAAAATTAAGTAAAATAATCGCTTATGATGATGTGGTTGTCGATTGCATCTTTGGAATCGGTATCACGAAAGCTGTTGAAGGTGTTTATGAACTCGTAATAGATGCAATCAACAAGTCAACAGGTTATATTATTTCTTGTGACATACCAAGTGGTATACATGCTAGCCTAGGTGTGGTGATGAAGAGGGCAGTTCGTGCTGATAAAACAGTTGCGCTTTGTCTGCCTAAAGTTGGTAATATCATGTATCCAGGTGCAGAATACAATGGGGAGTTGGTTGTAAAAAAGATAGCAATTCCTAAGGAACTCATTGCGGAAATGGACATCCCACTTGAAACGATATCGCATGCGCTTATCAAATCCATGATTCCAAAGAGACAGAAAAATTCTCATAAAGGCATCTATGGAAAGGCCAGTATAATCGCAGGTTCATTTGGCATGACTGGTGCAGCGATCTTATGTGGTAAGAGTGCATTGAGATCAGGTGTAGGATTGCTAAA